>NZ_JBKFBA010000039.1:0-49925 GCF_053345925.1 Rhodococcus sp. C26F | reverse complement strand
CGGCACCGCCGCCTCCTCGGAAGGAACCTTGCTGCAATGACGAGTAGCACGTATGACGTCGTGATTCTCGGCGCCGGCAGTGGCGGATATGCCTGTGCTCTACGCGCTGCGCAACTCGGACTCACTGTCGCCCTCGTCGAACGAGACGAACTGGGCGGCACCTGTTTGCATCGCGGATGCATACCGACGAAAGCGCTACTTCATGTCGCTGAGGTAGCCGACGCACTGAGAACGGGCGGAAACTACGGCCTCGACGTCACGCTCAACACCATCTCATTCGACCACGTTCACGCCTTCAAAAATGGGGTGGTAGACCGACTGCATCGCGGGCTGAGCAGCCTTATCGAGACGTCTCCCAACATCACGGTGATCCGCGGTGCCGGTACCGTCGTAGGCACCCACACCGTCCGCGTAGGCGATGAGGAGTACACCGGGTCGAACCTCGTCCTCGCCACGGGCTCACGGCCACGCACAATCCCTGGTGTCGATATCGGCGGTCGTGTGATGACCAGTGACAGCGCCCTGGATATGCCGACCATCCCAGAGCGCGCGGTCATCATCGGCGGATCCGTCATCGGTGTCGAGTTCGCGAGCCTGTGGCACTCTCTCGGATCCGAGGTCACAATTATCGAATCTCTCGGAAGCCTCGTTCCGCAGGAAGATCCGTCGGTGTCGAAAAAGCTGGAACGAGCGTTCCGTAAACGCAAGATCAAGTTCACGACGAACGCGAAAGTGGTCGAGGTGTCTCAATCCGACACTGGGGCAAGTGTCACCCTGGACTCAGGAACGGCATTCGACGCAGACGTGGTTCTTGTTGCTGTGGGACGCGAACCCGCCTCTGACCGCCTGGGCCTCGACGAGGTCGGAGTAGCTCTCGATCGAGGATGGGTGGTAACCGACGAGCGGCTCCACAGCAACATTTCGTCCGTCTATGCAGTCGGCGACCTCGTACGTGGCCCTCAACTTGCTCACCGAGGGTTCGCACACGGCATCTTCGTCGCCGAAGAAATTGCCGGCCTGCAGCCACGTCCTGTCGTCGACATGAACCTGCCCCGGGTCACCTACAGTGACCCTGAGATCGCATCAGTCGGTCTTACCGAGCGCCAGGCCCAGGAAGCATTCGGAGACGTCGAATCCGTTGAATACAACCTTGCAGGCAACGGCAAGAGTCTCATCCTCGGAACGTCGGGCAGCGTCAAGATCGTCCGCGAACCCGAAGGACCGATTGTCGGTATTCACATGATCGGCGCCCGAATGAGCGAACAAATCGGAGAAGCAACCCTTGCAGTCGCGTTGGGTGTCCACCCCAATGAACTCACCTCCGTCATCCATGCCCATCCGACCCAGAACGAGTCCCTCGGCGAAGCCGCGCTCAGCCTCGCCGGTAAACCCCTTCACGCTCACGGCTGACACGAACGCCGGCGCACCCGAAATCTGTCAGGCGCGCCGGCGTTCCATCAGAGACGACAAGCCACCAGCAACGAAAGTTGCCAACGAGTCGAGGCTTTGGGCCGACGTCCTCTTCGAACCGGCGGCACCCACCCAGGTAGCAGCCATCGCGATCAGAGTATTTGCAGCCAGCGAGAAATTCTGATCCCGCTCTTCCCTGTCGACGTCCGGAAATGCCCTCTCCAAGAGCTGCCCGATAAGTACCGCCGTGTCATCGTCCTCCATCGGGGAAAACAACCGCTCGTCATTCGCCAGGCTCAACTGGCCACAAATGGCGAGCCATTGTTCGGCTCGCACGTAATCCTCTTCGAGAAACTGCTGATAGGGCAACGCGAGCACGCGCACGATCTCCTCGGCAGACGGCACCTCCGCGCTTTCCTTCAGTTCCGAGGCAAGAGCATGGATCCTGGCCAGGGCAGCAGAGCCGTAGTCGAGAAGCACGGCGCGAAGGATCGCGTCCTTGGACCCGAAATGGTAGTGCGCCGCTGCGGGTCCATAGCCCGCGGCAGCATTGATCGCGCGAACGGACACTGCATCGATTCCCTCTGCTGCGAACAGCGCCGCAGCCGAGTCGATAAGAGCCCGGCGAGTTGCTTCGCCGTCCCGGGCCTTCGGACGCTTCTTCTTGGTAGTCATCTGCCGATGGTATCCACCGCATCAATCGAGTGTTTCAATCGGACGTCCACAGCTGGCCCGAGGGGGTGCACTCTGAGGGCGGCCGGCGGCAACGCTCGTGGTGCCCCCATCTGCACTCCTACGCCTCGACGATTTTCGATCGCAAGACCGCAACGTCGTGATCGTCCAAGCCCAGACCCGACTTCACGTAGTTGTCGAACGAGCCGAACACCGCGTCGACCTCTTCGAATGCTGCTTCCAAGTACTCCGGTGACACACTGTACAGCGCGCGCATCGCAGCTCCGGCCTCGGGGCCGGAGGACTCGCTCGCCGCAGTTGCTTTGGTGCCAATCGTCGCTTTCGAGTACTCGTTTGTCAGCATGTAGTCTCGCATCACGGTCTCCCGATGCACTCCCGCGATGGTCAGGATGGTCGCGGCAATCCAGCCCGCTCTGTCTTTACCGGAGGTGCAATGGAAGATCACCGGACCCTCTGTCTGCGCAATGTCCCGAATTGCCGCACCCACCTCGGTACGAACCGAGTCGGTGTTCACAAGCTTCTGGTATGCGTCGACCATCAACCGGTCCACGCTCTCTGCTGAGGAAATGTCCAAGCCGCCCCCGGCGGTGACATTGTCAGCCTCGTCGCTGAACAAGTTGTGCCGGACGTACTGCGCCCCTTCAGGTACACGGTCTGGCTTTGCTTCGATCTCACCGCTCGTACGCAGGTCGACGACCTTGGCAATACCAAGGGTATTCAAGGTCCTCACATCCTCGTCGTCTGCAGTCAGTGCATTGGATCGATAGATGACAGAGGGACGGATCGAAGCCCCGTCCATAGTTCTGTACGTTTCGGCGCCGGCAAGATCCCTGAAATTGTCGACAGACGTAAGTCGCGGAGCCGGACTGCGGGAGAGCGCCTTCGACGATTCGGTAGCTGAGGAGGTGCCGGGTGAAGTCGCCGACGTCGGGGCAATTCCGCTTGGTTCCGCTCCTTCGCTGCAAGCTGAGAGAAGAAGTGCCGCGGCGGCGCAGCAAGCAAACATTCCATGATTGATACGCAAGAGTGAAGCCTCGCATCCGAATTCGTGAGTGTGACTGTCGGCACAGTATATCGATCATGTGATTGCGTCAACTGATCGATTTTGGGGACAGGGAGGTTCTACAACGCCCACTACCTCGACATCGTGAATGCCGGTATCACTTTCCGGGAGGCCGGCCCCGGTTTGATCAGTATTCTTCTGAGACCTCTCGCTTGAGAACTGGTCGGGCGTACGACTGGCGACCTACCGTCCTCGTGAGTCCTGATGAGAGCGGTGGCGCCGAGAACACCGGGGGCCTGGAGCACCCCTCACTTCGGGCGGTAGATGAGAACGCTCGTGCATCTGTAACCTGCCAGACGTGGTGCCGTTCGTGCACAACACGCCCAGTGACCGGCGTTCTCGAGTAAGAACGACCGGGGAACGTGGCTCCTGACCTGGGCAAGCAGGATATCCGCCGATGCACCGATGTCGTTGACATCTTCCCCGACCCCGCCGCGCCGATCCGCTTGTTTGAGCCGTATCGACGAGCAGCCTGACGTTGATCGACAACCGGCGCGATCTGGGCTTCGATGTACCGGCGTGCTTTCGCCTCGGCAACTCTACTGAGATCGTCACCGAACCCACCGAGGGGATAATTTCGCCTCGACGGCATGGTCCGGCTCTGAGGAATCGGGTAAGAATGTCGCTCACCATCTCTCACTGACGTGACCGCACGAACCCGGGTCAGTACGTGGCATTCGAATGAGCAAGCCGAGTGAGCGAGCGCCGCCTCAGCGAATGCTCTCGCTAATGCAGTGGGGCCGGTCCGGGCTGGGCCGGCTTGGCGAGGAAGCAGGCAGCAACGACTGCAGCCAGAGCGATGCATGACCCGCATACGAAGGCAGTCCGAATGCCCGCCAGGTCTGCGGCCGCTCCCCCCGTTTCCGAAGCCCTCTCGGCAGCAACCGAAGACATCACTGTCACGAACAGCGCCGTACCTGCCGCCCCCGCGAACTGCTGAAGGGTGTTGACGATGGCGCTGCCGTGTGAATACAGCGACGGTTCGAGGCATCCGAGTGCCGAGGTCATCGTGGGAGTGAGAACGAGACCAACACCGATGCTCAATGCGATATGGACCGACACCACCACACCTGCACTGACCGTTTCGTCGTACAACGACATCAATCCGAGCGACACTGCAACGAGAGCGGTGCCAGGAAGCGCGAGCGGTCGTGGACCGAACCGGTCGAACAAGCGGCCCACCAAAGGCGCGACGAGCCCCATGACGAGCCCTCCGGGCAGCAGGATCAGTCCCGCCTGAAGGACGGTCAGACCCCGGATGTTCTGAAGGTAGATGGGTAGCAGGATCAGATTGCCGAACAGCACTCCCATACAGATCACCAACACAGCGGCACCGGCGGCGAATGACCGCTGACCGAACGGTCGCATGTCCAAGAGCGCAGCATTCCGTCGCTGCAGCGCCCGCTGTCTGATGACGAACGCCACCATGCACCCTCCCCCTACCACGAGGGGCGCTGCAGGAGTAATAACTGCGTGCCCTCCTTCACCGAGGCTGCTCAACCCGTAGATCAAACCGCCGAACGAAAATGCGGACAAGATGATCGACAGTCCGTCGAATCGGACTGAGTTCGTTTGTCCGATGTTCTTCACGAAGAGCAATCCGAGAATCAGACTCGATACCGCAATCGGTAGGACCGACAGAAACAGCCCTCTCCAGGGCAGAACAGTAAGGACGAGCCCGGCGAAGGTCGGCCCCACCGCCGGCGCAACAGCGATCACGATCGCGATCAACCCCATGGCCCGACCCCGACGCGCTGCCGGCACCGCGGTCAGCACGGTAGTGACCAGTAGGGGAAACACCAGCGCCGTGCCGCAAGCCTGCACCATTCGGCCCGCCAAAATCAGCGGGAACCCAGGAGCCACCGCCGCCAGCAACGTACCCAGCGTGAAGGCCGACATCGCCGTCGTGAAGACCGCTCGAGTGGTGAACCTTTGCAGAATAACTCCGGTCATCGGTATGACCACGGTCATGGTGAGGAGAAAACCCGTGGTCAGCCATTGGGCCGCTGTTGCGGTGATAGCCAGTTCAACCATCAACTCGGGGATGGCCACGCTCATGATTGTCTCGTTGAGAATGACCACAAAGGACGAGATGAGTAGCAACCCGATCACGAGGCTCATGTGTGAGGGCATGGACGTCCCGCCGTCCCCTGTCTCTATCTGATCCGGGGCAGTTTCCGACGTCCGACCCACCGTCATGTAAGAAGCCTCCCGAAGAACGAAGATTCAAAATATTTGGCTCTCGTTGCCAACGTGAGCTACTCGGCGCTCCCGTCCGCGATCGTCCTACCTCACCCGTCCTGGCAGAGCGGAGCGCATGGGTCCGACCGCGCAACTATAACCGATCGATTGATTCAATCGTGTGATTCGTATAACGTGAGCTTCCGAACGACGCGAACGACATCACGTCTCCCGCCCGTATGCAGCGACACGCAAGTACGGCTGAATCACGGCCTTTCAACGATCAAGGACACGACCAGCATGAGCGACACCACCTTGCCGACCTCAGCATTCGACGTCGCCGAAGTCCGCGCACGGTTGCAACAAGTCGGTGAACTCGGCGCAGACGAAGACGTCACGGTGCGACTACTGGCCGGTGGGCGCTCGAATCTGACCTTCGAGGTGTCCAGTCCCAATCGATCATGGGTGTTACGGCGACCGCCCGCAGGTGAGCTCTTGGAGACCGCCCATGACATGGGCCGAGAAGTTGCTGTGCAATCCGCTCTCGCAAACAGCGGCATTCCGGTGCCTCGCATCGTCTACTCGTCGTCCGACGCCCCGCACGCGGGCGGCTCGTACTACCTCATGGACAAGGTCGACGGCACGGTGCTGAGAACCGATGCCGACTTCGAATCGGTCCCACTCTCCCAGCGCGAAGCACTATCACACCAGTACATCGACTCACTCGCCTCACTACACACACAGGACGTCGAAGCGGTCGGACTCTCGTCCTTCGGACGACCTGAAGGGTTCCTCGAACGACAGGTGCGACGTTGGACCAAGCAATTGAGCTCCTCACGATCCCGTGAACTCCCAGAGCTGGACCGTCTCTCCGCTGCACTCGCCGGTTCGGTTCCTGCCACCGCGAAGCCCTCAGTCATCCATGGCGACTTCCGATTCGACAACATGATCGTGCAGTTGGAACCACATCCGTCGATCGCCGCCATCCTGGACTGGGAAATGTCGACTCTCGGTGATCCACTGACCGACCTCGGTCTGGTCCACCTCTTTTGGGAAGGCTGGAAGGGAATCGACAACCCTATCGCAGGAACTCCCACCTCCCACGCCGGATATCCGTCCTTCTCGGCCCTCGCGCAGCGGTATTCGTCAACTACCGGAACCGATTTGAGCAATCAAGTCTGGTACAACGCCTTCGCGTTCTTCAAGATGGCCGTCATCTTGGAAGGAATCCACACTCGCTTCCTCAACGGCGAGACCGTCGGCGACGGTTTCGACAACATCGGGGCGATGGTCGCTCCGCTGACCGAACGTGGACTCGCCGCTTTGACGGCGTAGAACGCCCCACCCGAGTTGCAGCACCCAACGAACAAGGAGATCCACGTGGACTTCACCCCGGACGCGCGGACGGAAGAACTGCGATCGAAGTTGCTCGCGTTCATGGAGAACGAAATCTATCCAGTCGAGCACCACTTCCATGACCGTCCCGGAACCGGCTCCTTGCAGTGGGAACGACCTGCCATCATGACCACTCTGAAGCAGAAGGCCCGCGCGGAGGGTCTGTGGAATCTGTTTTTGCCCGATGACGAGCACGGAGCCGGACTGACCAATCTGCAGTACGCACCTTTGGCCGAGATCACCGGTTGGAGTCCCGAGGTGGCGCCCGAAGCGTTGAACTGCAACCCCCCGGACACGGGCAACATGGAGTTGCTGGCGATGTTCGGAACGCCCGAACAGAAGCACGAGTGGCTCGAACCGCTGCTCGCCGGACAGATACGCTCCGCGTATTGCATGACCGAACCGAACGTATCCTCCTCGGATCCATCCAATTTGAGTACAACGATCACCGATGACGGTGACCATTGGGTCGTCAATGGACGCAAATGGTGGTCGACCGGTGCACTGAGCAGCGACTGCCGGGTACTGATCGTCATGGGCGTCTCCGACCCCCACACCGACGCCCGCGGACGGCACAGTCTGGTACTCGTCCCGAGAAACACTCCTGGTGTCACCATCGAACGCGGACTCCAGATCTTCGGCTTCACCCACGGCGCCCACGGCGGTCACGCCGAAATCCGATTCGACAACGTCCGGGTCCCCAAGAAAAACCTGTTGGGAGAACGTGGCCGTGGACAGGCCCTTGCACAGGCCCGCCTCGGCCCCGGACGCATCCATCACTGCATGCGCATGATCGGCATGGCCGAGCGCGCCTTCGACCTGATGTGCACGCGCGCAAATGAGCGGACTGCATTCGAGAAGCACCTGGCCGACCAGGGAATCATCCAGCATTGGATTGCCCAATCTCGGGTCCGAATCGACCAGCTGCGGCTATATGTGCTCCGGGCTGCATGGTTGATCGACACAGTCGGAGCGCGGGCTGCGCGCACAGAGATCTCAGCCATCAAGGTCGCAGCTCCGGACACTGTCGAGTGGGTCGTCGACAAGGCGATCCAAGTCCACGGCGCTGGGGGCATGACCCAGGACCACCCGCTCGCCATGCTGTGGGCCCAGGCCCGCACGATGCGCTTCATCGACGGTGCCGACGAAGTCCACCGCATGGTCGTAGCGACCAAAGAGCTTCGCAAGCGACAGCCCGCCGAACGCCACGCAAGGGGATAAAAATGACTTCCAACGTCATTGTGGACGGCGCCCGCACGCCTATCGGAAAACTGTCCGGGTCCCTCCGATCCCTGTCCGCTGTCGCACTGGGTTCCCACGCAATCACCGCTGCCCTGAACAGGGCAGGCGTGCAACCGGATCAAGTGGACCATGTGGTCATGGGCAATGTAGTGCAGGCCGGAGTCGGACCGAATCCGGCGCGACAAGCGGCCGCCGCAGCCGGAATTCCACTGTCCACGCCTGCAATCACGATCAACAACCTGTGCCTGTCAGGTTTGGAGGCAGTTCGGATCGCCGACCGGATGATCTCCGCCGGCGAAGCGACCATAGTTGTTGCTGGCGGCATGGAGTCGATGACCAACGCGCCCCATTTGGTCCGGGAAGCACGCAATGGCATCCGCTACGGGTCGGGAACACTGGTCGACGCGCTAGACCGCGACGCCCTCATCTGCGCATTCGACGGGGTCGCAATGGGCGCAGCAACAGAGGCCTACTTATCAGCAGAGGACATTTCGCGAGCTGATCTCGACGTCTTCAGCTCCACCTCGCACCGCCGGGCCGACGCCGCAACACACGATGGCACCCTCACCCGCGAGATTTCCGCAATCGCATTGACCGGCCGCGCCGGTACCACAATCGTCGACACAGACGAAGGCATTCGCCCAGGGACGACCGCCGACAGTCTCGGCCGGCTCCGGCCTGCTTTTGCCAGCGACGGGGTCATCACCGCGGGAAACTCCTCACAATTATCCGATGGGGCATGCGCACTCGTGATCATGCGAAAAGATCTCTGCGAAGCGTTCGGCTTACCCTGGTTGGCAGAGATCAGGAGCCATGCCTTCGTAGCGGGTCCCGACACGTCACTTCTCCATCAACCAGCTGCAGCAATCGCCGCCGCACTCGAACGAGACGGTGACCTCACGGCCAAGGACCTGAACCTGGTCGAAATCAATGAAGCGTTCGCCGGCGTCGCCATCGCAGCCATGAACGACCTCTCACTCGACCCGGATCGACTGAATATTCACGGCGGAGCAATCGCACTCGGTCATCCAGTGGGGATGTCGGGAGCACGACTTGCACTGACGTTGGCACATCAACTTCACGACCGTGGCGACTGTGTCGGCGCAGCTGCATTGTGCGGTGGTGGCGGGCAAGGCAACGCCGTAATCCTCCACGCTCCCCCGGCACCACGTACTTAGGCTCAACCCGAAAGGTCCTGGCCATGGCACCACCATGCAACTCCGGCACCAACGACAGGAACCCCTCGGCGGATCCGGCAGGTCGAAAGCTGTTACGGCTCGAGGTCCGTAACGCGCAGACACCAATTGAGTCCAAACCCACGTGGATCAAGACACGCGCAAAGACCGGACCCGCATTCGAAGATCTGACGAACCTCGTCAACGATCGAGGACTCCACACGGTGTGCCAGGAAGCCGGCTGCCCCAACATCTACGAATGTTGGGAGGACCGCGAAGCCACATTCCTCATCGGCGGCGACCAATGCACCCGCCGCTGCGACTTCTGCCAGATCGACACCGGAAAACCCGCTGCCCTCGATCGCGACGAACCCCGCCGCGTAGCCGAATCGGTCCGCACAATGGGCTTGCGCTACGCCACCATCACCGGTGTCGCTCGGGACGATCTCTCCGACGGCGGCGCTTGGCTCTACGCAGAAACCGTACGGAAGATCCACGAGTACAACCCCGGCACAGGCGTCGAGAACCTCGCCCCGGACTTCAACGGTCGACCGGAACTCCTCGAGGCCGTGTTCGACTCCCATCCGGAGGTACTTGCCCACAACGTAGAGACCGTACCCAGGATCTTCAAGCGAATCCGACCGGGTTTTCGCTACGACCGATCACTCGGTGTCATCGACGCAGCGCGCAATCATGGCCTCATCACCAAATCCAACCTGATCCTCGGCATGGGAGAACGTCCGGACGAAGTCACCGCGACGATGCGCGAGCTGCTCGATGCGGGATGCGACATTCTCACCATCACTCAGTACCTACGCCCATCCACCCGACACCACCCCGTTGAACGCTGGGTCAAACCCGAAGAGTTCATCGCGCATTCCGAGGCAGCACTGGCCATGGGCTTCGCCGCTGTCATGGCCGGCCCGTTGGTCCGCTCCTCCTATCGCGCAGGCAAACTTTTCGTCCAAGCTATGGCTCACCGGGCAATGCCATTGCCATCGCACCTAACGCACCTCGCGGTCGCACCCGCCGGTCCCTCCATGCAGGAAGCAACGTCAGTGCTGACCCGAACACGATGACAACCACCGCGCCCGGCTTGTCAGGACGCACCAGAACTGGCTCATTCAGTACATTCCATTATCAGAAGGAACAACTCCCTTGGTTGACAACCTGTATCACTTCGTCGGTGGCAAGCGTGTCCCCGGCACCTCCGGCAGGTTCGGCGACGTCTACGACCCGAACACCGGCGAAGTCCAGGCCCGGGTACCGCTCGCCGACAAGCCCGAAACCGAGGCCATCATCGCCGATGCTGTCGACGCTCAGCGCCGGTGGGCGGCGTTCAACCCACAAAAACGTGCCCGCGTACTGCAGAAGTTTCTGCAGTTGGTGCACGAGGAGATGGACTCGCTCGCCCGACTGCTATCGAGCGAACACGGCAAGACCATCCCCGACGCCAAGGGCGATATCCAACGCGGCCTCGAAGTCATCGAATTCGCAATCGGCGCACCACATCTGCTCAAGGGCGAATACACCGTCTCCGCCGGCACCGGCATCGACGTGTACTCGATGCGCCAACCCCTCGGCGTCGTCGCCGGCATCACCCCCTTCAACTTCCCCGCGATGATCCCGCTGTGGAAGGCCGGCCCCGCCCTGGCCGCCGGCAACGCCTTCATCCTCAAACCCTCCGAACGCGACCCCTCGGTTCCGCTGCGCCTGGCGGAATTGTTCACCGAGGCCGGCCTGCCCAACGGGGTGTTCAACGTCGTCAACGGCGACAAACAGGTCGTCGACGTGCTGCTGACCGACGAGCGCATCAAGGCCGTCGGCTTCGTCGGCTCCACCCCCATTGCCCAGTACATATACGAAACCGCCGCGAAGAACGGCAAGCGCGCCCAGTGCTTCGGTGGTGCGAAGAACCACGCCATCATCATGCCCGACGCCGACCTCGACCAGGTCGCCGACGCCCTCATCGGCGCCGGCTACGGTTCCGCCGGCCAGCGGTGCATGGCCATCTCGGTGGCCGTGCCGGTCGGGCAGGACACCGCCGACGCACTGGTCGCCAAGCTCGTCGACCGCATCGGCGCGCTGCGGATCGGCCGCTCCGACGACGAGAAGGCCGACTTCGGTCCGCTGGTCAGCCGCGACGCCCTCGACCGGGTCAACGACTACATCGGGATCGGCGTCGACGAGGGCGCCGAACTGCTCGTCGACGGCCGCGGCTTCGTCCTCGACGGGCACGAGAACGGTTTCTTCGCCGGTGCGAGCCTGTTCGACAAGGTCACCACCGATATGCGGATCTACCGCGAGGAGATCTTCGGTCCGGTGTTGCTGATCGCCCGCGCCGCCGACTACGAACAAGCGCTGGCGCTGCCCACCGAACACGACTACGGCAACGGCGTGGCGATCTTCACTCGTGACGGTGATACCGCCCGCGACTTCACCCACCGTGTCGAGGTCGGCATGGTCGGAGTGAACGTGCCGATTCCGGTGCCGATCGCCTATCACACCTTCGGCGGCTGGAAACGTTCCGGCTTCGGGGACCTGAACCAGCACGGCCCGGATTCGTTCCGCTTCTACACCAAGACCAAGACCGTCACCCAACGCTGGCCCTCGGGCACCAAAGAACACGCCAGTGATCACTTCGTCATCCCTACGATGGACTGAGCGGGCATCATCTCTCATCTCCAACCCCGTTCTCGAACAAGGAAGTACCGACAACGTGCGTATAGAGAACAGCGTCGCCGTCATCAGTGGCGGTGCCTCAGGACTCGGTAAAGCAACCGCGCAAGCACTACATGACCACGGCGCGAAGATCGTCATCATCGACCTGCCCTCCTCCGATGGAGCCGCCGCCGCACAGGCGCTGGGCGACAATGCACACTTCGTCGCCGCCGATGTCACTTCGGACGGTGAAGTGGCGGAAGCCGTGAAGTTCGCGAGCACGCTCGGCGACCTCCGGATTGCCGTCAACTGCGCAGGTATCGGCACTCCGGGTAAAGTCCTGGGTCGAACCGGCGCGCTACCATTGGCTGACTTCGAACGCGTCGTCCGAGTGAATCTTCTGGGCACCTTCAACGTCATCCGTCTGGCAGCTGAGCAGATCGCACACACCGACCCGGTCGACGGCGAACGAGGCGTCATCATCAACACCGCTTCCGTCGCTGCCTTCGACGGCCAGATCGGACAGCCGGCTTACGCAGCGTCCAAGGGCGGTGTGGCAGCTATGACACTTCCGATTGCTCGCGAACTCGCTCGCCACCTCATCCGTGTGGCGACCATCGCACCCGGGATCTTCGAAACACCCATGCTTGCCGGCCTTCCGCAGGAGGCGCAGCAGTCCTTGGGGCAACAGGTACCTCATCCCTCGCGGCTGGGAAGGGTGTCCGAGTACGCTGCTCTTGCCACACACATCGTCGAGAACCCGATGCTCAACGGTGAGACAATTCGACTCGACGGGGCCATCCGGATGGCGCCCCGCTGAGCCGCTACGGCGGAGTCCGAGCACGAACCGGCCTACTGCAGCATCCCGCACCACAATGGTGAGGATCGCTGTAGTAGGCCGGTACCGGCTTTGGCTGACCTGTCAGGTTCGCTGCCTCAACACGAACATCGATCAGGCGTCGGGCACGGCATACTCTGCGACAATCGAACCCTCTCCTGCAAACGATTCGGCGATCATCTGATGCCCGAGATACTGGGCTTCATCCGAGTAGTAACGAGAGGCACACGCGCCGTCCTGCCATTCGATCGTCCTCATGGCTTCGACGATCTTCTCGTGGTCGGTTGTGGTTCCAGCTTCTTCCATCGCTTGCGCGAGGAAGTGCACGGCGTCGTATACCTGCGTCGCCGAGGCTGTCGGCTCGGTCCCCTGCTTCTCCTCGTACGTTGCTGCGAAGTTGTGTCCCGCAACGCTCTCGCCGAGCTTCGGAGCACACGGAGTGACGGCGTACAGATTCTCGAGTGCCTCCCGGGGAGCAAGGTCGTTGGCAGAAACCAGTGGTCCCGAGTTCCCTGTAACAACAGGAACATCGATCTGATTCTGGAGCATCTGATTCATCTGAAGTGCAAGGACATTCGGGAATGTCCACGATACGACGGCGTCGACGTTCTGGAACTCGAGGATAGGTCCGGTGAGATCGGTCGCTGTGGGCGGCACATAGCGTACGCCTTCCACGGCGATACCTGACGTTTCTGCTACCGCCAGTGTATTTTCCGTAGACGTGCGTCCGAATGTCTCGTCGGTAGCAATGATTCCGATGGTGTCGGCTCCAAGTTGCTTGCTGAGTTCCACAGCACCTCTGGCGCGCGCAGTATCGTCCGGATTCACCGAGAACAACCATTCGCTGCCGGCTTCTGCACCTCGAGCGAGCTTCCCATCACTGCTGATATGGATCATGGGGATCTCGGCGGCGTCCACGTCTCTCGTCAATGCTTCAAGGGATCCACCGCCTGGAAATCCGATGATCGCGCTCGGATTCAGGTCAACTGCCTTGAGGAACGCAGTCCGGGCGTTCTGCGGATCCGTGACGGACGCCGGTATCCGCGTGTACTCGAGGGGTTCCCCCAAAATGCCACCGACTGCGTTGATCTCGTCCACAGCGATCTGGGCACCCACGTTGTAATCGTCGAGTGCGTTGGGTGAATCACCTTTGACCTCGATCAGCCCGACAATGTGCGCACGGCCGTCTGCCTCGTTCGAAGAAGCCTCGGCACTGCACGCGGATGCCGCCAAGGCGGAGCCGATCACCGTCGCGATCAACGTATATCGGCGATTCCGATGTCTGTTCACTGACCGATACATTCATTCTCCTCAACTCTCGACGAACCGCGGCCCTATGGCGCCGGGTGCGGATGACAGTCAACTGTCGGACAGTGCATCGCGCTGCCCGAGATAGCTGGCCACAATCAATGATCGATCGGACAATTCGGCTGCGGTTCCTTCGAGCACCGGCCTGCCAGCGGCAAGGACGCAGCCACGGTCTGCAAGGGAAAGTGCATCAGTCGTGCTCTGTTCCACCAGCAGCATTGCGGTTGTACTTTTGATTTCGCGGAGAGCTGCATAAACTACTTGGGTCACTGAAGGCGCGAGCCCAAGCGACGGCTCGTCCAACATCAACAGCCGCGGCGATGCGATCAGTGCCCGTCCGATCGCCACCATTTGTTGTTCGCCACCGGAAAGAGCGAATCCCATGCGATCTCTGAGTCGCGTCAAAGCCGGAAACAGATCGTAGACGTCGTCGTAGCCGAACACAGCAGCCCGATCTGCTCGAGCGACCTCACCCATTTGGAGGTTCTCATGGACCGAGAGATTCGGGAACACGCGCCTCCCCTCGGGAACGTGGATCAGTCCCGATCTGGCGATGCGCGCGATGCCCGAACCCCTGAGATCGTCACCATCGAACCGCACCGTGCCTTCGTACGCAGCCGTACCGGATATCGCATTCAGAAAAGACGTTTTACCCGCACCATTCGGACCGAGGAAACAGACCACTTCCCCCTCCTGCACAGACAATCTCACATCCCGAAGCGCTTCCGTCGATCCGTAACTCACACACAGTCCATCGATCTCAAGCATCTTTACCCACCCCGAGGTAGGCGTCGACGACACGAGGATCCCGCCACACGGTGTCCGATTGTCCGAGCGCGATCCGTCGTCCCAGCTCCAGCACCATCACGCGGTCACACAGCGCATCGACAAAGTCGATCTTGTGATCGACGATGATCATCGTGACGCCCTCATCACGGACAGATGTCAGCAGCTCACCCAGAGAAGACGTCTCCGCATCGTTCAATCCGGCACTCGGTTCGTCCAACAGTAAAATTTCCGGAGAAGCGACAAGTGCGCGTGCGAGTTCCACCAGGCGTTGTTCTCCGTAGGTGAGACTGTGGGCTTGCACGCGTGCTCGATGCTCCATCCCCACTCGCACCAACTGCTCGAACGCACTGTCAAATCGGTGGTCCTCACCACGCCGCATGCTGCGTCGCCGAAGCCAGGCGGATGTGAGTCCCTGCGCGTTCCGATCACGTGCGCCGAGCGCAACGTTCTGCAGACAGTCGAGATCCGGCACGAGTTGTGGCGCTTGATAGACACGAGCAACTCCGCAGGAAACAACGGAGGCCGGCTTGCCCAGGACCAACTTGTTGCTTCCCACTTCCACTGATCCTGATGCAGGGACTACTCCGGTCAGTGCATTGAGCAGCGTCGTCTTCCCACTGCCATTGGGACCGACCAGTCCGAGCGCTTCCCCGCGATAGACGGTAAATGATGCGCCGTCAACCGCGTGTACACCACCGAATGCAACGCTGAGCCCTTCTACTGTGAGCAATGGTTCGTTGTCAGGAACTTCCACGATCGCCTCCGTCATTGTGTGGCAACTGTTCCGCTCCCGTTGGACGTCGTCGTGTTGCCGAGTGCTTCTGCCTCCGCCCCAGACGCACACTGAGTCCGGTAATACCCGTCGGAAAGACCAGAATCAGCACCAACAAAAGCAGGCCGTAAACGATCGACATATATTGCTGGATTCCAGACAGGAGCTCGGGTACGCAGACATAGAACGCCGCTCCGATCAGCGCACCCCAGTGACTTGTGACACCGCCGAGTATCACCATCAGGAACAGGCCGATGCTCAGTTCGAGGCCGAATGAGTCGACGCCGATGAAACCCTGCCAGTGAGTGACCAACGAACCTGATAGACCGCCGAGTCCGGATCCGACGATCATGGCAGTGATTCTCAGACGTTCAACGGGTACTCCGAGAGTTCTGGCGACCGGCGGAAAGTGCCGTATCGCTGCGAAGTCACGTCGAAGAGGCGAGCGGGTCGCCCAGATCGTCAGGAGAAGAATCACGGCGAGTGCAGCGGCGAAAAGCCAGAACACCTCACTGTCGGTGCGCAGTTGGACGCCGAACACTTTTGGATACCGTACACCTGTGATGTTGCCGTTGATACCAGTGAATGCACTGGTGCGGCCGAACACCACTAGGCCGATCTCGGTCACTCCTAATGTGCCGAGTGCGAAGTACAGATGCTCAGCGCGCCACAGCAGTGCCCCTACGACGAACCCTGCTGCGGCGGTGACCGCGATGGCTCCCACCACACAACTCCAGAACGGCCAGTCCTTCGCCGCGAGGAACGCTGTAGTGTAACCACCGAGTGCCATCATGAATGTCTGGCAGAACGCAAATCGTCCTGCACAACAGAAAATCCAATAAAAGCCGAGCGCTGCAATGGAATACGCGATCCACAAGTTGAGCAGATTCAGGGCACTGTTGGAGGTGAGTGCCTGGGATGCTGCGAGGACACCGATCGCAACGACTCCGAGTACGAGGTAGTGCGCTCTTTCATACCCCTGCCGTGGGCTTCGTTTCGGGGTGACCTCACGGATGTCTACTGCTGTCCCGGTCATACTCTTGCCTCCGCCCGTCCGAGCATGCCTTGGGGTCGAAGTGCAAGAAGTCCCAGCATGACTACATACGGCAGTACAACTGCGTAGTCCTGGAGTACGTAACCTCCGACCAGATACTGAAGAGCCCCGACAAGGACCGCGCCAAGACAGGCTCCCCACAAGTTGCCGAAGCCACCGATCACCGACGCGGCGAACGCCGCGATCATGATGGTGAAACCGAAGTTCAGATCGAGAGTCGCGAGTGGCGCTACGAGGATGCCTGCAAGCGCCGCCAACCCCGCGGACAGCCCCCATGCTGCGACCCCGATCTTCGTTGCGTCGACCCCGTACAACTCTGCGGCCGTGCGATCACTTGCCAAAGCGCGCAGTTGCCGGCCGAAGCTGGTGCGGTTGAAGATCAACGCAATACCGATGATGCACGCGATGGCGACAATGATGATGAGCAATCGCTGGGCGGCGATGGGCGCACCGAACAGGTTGACCACGCGAGCGTCGACCGGCGACGGCAACCGTTGAGGAGTGCTTCCCTGCCACAACGAGACCCCTGCTCGGATAACAAGTGCTGCCGCCAGGGTAGCGATCAGAACTGTAAGATGCGGCCGTTTGCGCAACGGCGCGTAGGCAATTCGTTCGAGAACAACACCTATGCAGCACATCACCACGACGGCGCAGAGATAGCCGAGCAGCGGAGCCGTGCCGAAATCGACAATGAACCACAAGGCGATGTAGCCACCGAGCGTAATCAGATCGCCGTGTGCGAAGTTCACTACGCCTGACGCTTTGTAGAGTACGAGGAATCCGAGCGCTGCCAGGCAGAGCACGGCGCCGTATGCAAGCGCGCTCACTGACAGCGCGATGAAGGTCGTCATCGCACTCTCCAGAGGGGCAGATAATGAATGCACCTCGATCCGCGCCTACCCGCACCGACCGGTTGCACCCCTCGGGCTATGGACTCCATCAGCTCTTCTTCGATCCGAGACATCGTTCCAGTCCTTTCAGTCCCTGCCCTGCGTCGGCAACTCTGCAGACGGATCGGTTCAACACGTCACATGATCGGCTCGCCGCACTTGCGACCACCATGAAGGACCGGATACACCGGCAGATCCGCCGAGTAGATCGCCTCGGTCTCACTCGAGCGCCCAATCCGCTTAGCGCCGTTCGTCACAATTAGACTAGCGCTTGGTTGGTTATGTTGGAAGAGTGTTGCGAGTCGCGGGTCACTGACCTAGCATTTGCTCAAGTACTTACGCGTTCTTCCCCCAGACGCTTCACGTCGCGACATCGGGATCGACACACCGTTGCCCGAAGACTAGGGAAAGGTACATACGGTGCACCGCTCGGTGTTCAACCTGGACATCACTGACTTCCGGCCCATGAACAGCCAAAGCCCTCAACGCTTCCTTCGATGGATTACCCGGTCGTTTCACGAATCGGAAAAAACAGCTCCAGGTATCGACGAAAATACTTCCTCGAGGTTGCAATCCGGCCGATCGGGCGACGGTCACGGCATCGACCTGATCGGCGCCTGGTACGCAGTCGGCGTCACTGGGCACGACCAGTTCCGCGCTTTCTCGCTCTACGAATGCCGGGGCGGGTGGAACGGAGGATGGCGGGAAATGATGGCCCTCTACGACGGGGTCCCCGACTCGATGTTCCTCTCATCGATCGACAACGTCCGTTTCCAGGCCACAACCCTTCCTTTGGTCGCTGCGCCCGGAAGTCCCAGCACGGAAGAACTCGCCTCCCGACTGACTCAGGGAAGCTATGCGTTACTCGAAATTGCTGAGGTCAAATACGGTTCGGCACTCGACTATCTTGCCGCGGTACAAGAGCACCGTGTTCCAGTCCTGGCGGATCACGGACATGAACTCGTCGGCCTCTACGAGGTGGCCTTCACAAGGTCGAAGGCGGTCAGTCTGTGGGCAACCGATCTGGACGGCCATGTTTCCGTGCTGCGGGCGCGCGACGCCGCACTCGGACTCGACTCCGAAGTACCGCCCGATGAACGTCTGCTCGACTGGGATCGACTCGCCGCCGAATTCCTCATTGCCCCCACCCGAGACCTGTACCTGGCGGGATATCCGGGACCGATGCTCAGCGGTCCACGAACACCAAGTCGGTTCGATTCGTGAGTTTCTCACGGAGTTCGTTGGTCAAGGTCTTACTGCGCATTCCGCGCACGTTCTGACCGCAGAGTCGCGGTAACGACAGGCGATGGATCAGCGGTCGAAACTCCCCTGGTCGCGTGTGCCACCGCTCATGTGTGCTGATCGCTGTCCACGGATGCCGCCGAGCGTGTGAAGGCGGTTGCCGGCGCTGCGCAACGAAAACCTCGAGACCAACGGTGCACTGACCGACGTTCCGATCCTGTTTCTGTCCGAAGGGAGCCAACCGCAGCTTCGTTGATGAGACATGGTCCCACTGCTGGTCGACGACACCGGCGTCGGATCACAGACTGGCCACGCCGTTCGGAACTGGCCGACGATGCGAACGCCGGACCGTCACCGACAAATCCGCTTGGAGCATCCGACACGGGACCGCCGGTTGCTGGCGGGGACGAGGCGCGGGCGATTCACTGCAGGACCCGATTGTAGAGACCTGTGCAGAGGTCCACGGTCGATTGCGAACGCAGCGATGTCCGCGGTCCCGGCCGAGGGTTCCCGGAGTCGAAGGACACATTCGACCCGAGACATCCGGACGGTACGTCCGTACCGCCGCGTCCCTGTCAGTGGCGAGCGCCTGCCTACAGCGACGGTCGCTGCTTGTGTACCTCGAAATCAATCACCGAAAAGGCGGTCGTCTCGTCGAACACACAGCGGGGATGGTGGGTCCAACGATAGCCACGCGGACGTCCATAACATCCACACCCGTCCTGCCGTGGAACTCGGTCCGAGGAAAGCCCCAGCCTGCGCCACACCCTGTAGCGCAGGCTGGAAACCGACGGTGTCGATGGCCGGACGCCAATCTGAACATCGAGAACGCGGCCGTCAAAGAACGAAGCTGTTCTCCCCGTTGAAGAATTCAGTAACCACCCTGGACCGAGAAAATTCGGCGCGGGTTGTGGATGAGCATCGTATCGATTTCTTCCTGCGACACGCCACGCTCGAGGAGTGCGGGCACGACGTCCTGCGGGATGTGCGTCCATCGCCACCGCGGGTTCATGGTCCGCCTGCGAACCGGATCCGACATGTCCGAGAAGCAGGAGGTGTCATGCGACAGAACCATGCGGTCTGCATGGCCCCGACGGCACATCTCGGCGACGATCTCGACCCGCTTGTCGAATGCCACCGTCTCGAGCCCGAACCGGTCCATGCCGAGGTAGGAACCCTCACCTACCAGTTCCTCGAGGTACTGGTAGTCGTCCGTGTCTCCCGAATGCCCGATCACTACTCGCGTCAGGTCGACACCTTCCTCTTTGAAGACTTTTTGTTGATCCAATCCACGTCGCAGACCCGAGTGAGTATGAGTCGTGATGGGGGCACCTGTTTCGCGATGCGCGTGGGACACGGACCGGAGAACTCGGTCGACATCCTTCGTCAGTCCGGCCTCGTCGGTCACGCACTTGATCATCGCGGCTCGTACCCCGGTACCGCTGATTCCTTCGCAGATGTCACGGACGAAGAATTCGGCCATGCGATCCGGACCGCCGGCGGGGGTCCCCGGCCCACGGTAGTGGAAGTACACTGGGAGCTCGCTCAGGACATATGCCCCGGTCGCAACGAGAATGTTGATGTTCGACTTCTCTGCGACCTTTACAACCCGGGGAACGTATCGTCCGAGTCCGAGCACCGTCAGATCGACCAGCGTGTCGAAACCTTCGGCTTCCAATGCTGCCAGCCGCTGCACGGCTTCGGCGATCTGAGCCTCTTCATCCCACCGTTCCGGATAGTCCGGCCAGTTCTGCTGCACTTCCGGGCTGGTGACGAAAATGTGCTCGTGCATCAACGTTTTGCCGAGTTTGTCGACAGTGACGTCACCCTTCGCAGTGGGGACGGTCGGATGAGCGGTCAACATTGACTCCTCTGATAGATCACACGGGTGCTGATCAACCTGACTCGCATTCCGCGATCAGATCGGCGCCTGAGGGTGAACAATATGGTTCTGGGCATGCCACGGCTGGTGCGCCTGAAATCCACCGTCGACGATGATCGTCTGCCCAGTGATGTACTTCGAGTCGGGTCCCGACAGAAATTCGATCACGGAAGCAAGATCGTCGGGGTCGGCGAAATCGTCGACAAGAAGGTTCGCATCATAAGCAGCCAGCTTGTCGGATGACAGATTGCCTTTGGCTGTGGGGCTCAGGATCAGACCGGTCGCCACCGCGTTGACTCGAATCCCGCGCTTGCCGTGAGACGTGGCAACCGAGCGCGTGAGCGAATACTTCGCGGCCATCGACGCAGCGTAAGCCACATGAACTGTGTCGCCGCTGAACCCGGAGGTGGACCCGACGTTGACGATCACGCCGCCTCCCGACCGCTGCATAATGGGAACGGCACAGCGTGTTCCCCACACCGCACCGTAGAAGTTCACCGCGAACGTCCGCTCCCAGGTGTCCTGGGGCGTGGACTCGATATTGATGTCCGCTTGCTCGACTCCTCCATAAGCGACCGCGTTGTTGACGAGAACATCGATTCGGCTGAACTTCTCGTCAGCACTGGTGATGAGGTGCTCGACCTGAGTCTCCACTCCGACGTCCGCAACAACGGCGTGGGCAGTACCTCCGGCGGCCGTGATCTCGTCTGCAACCTCGATCAGCTTTTCTTCCTGGATATCGTTGACCACCACCGCGGCGCCGCGCTGGGCAAGACGAAGCGCAACTGCCCGCCCGACGCCCTGCGCCGCTCCTGTCATAATGACGACTTTGCCGTTCCAATCGCTCATGGATCTCCTTCCATCTGGATGCCAATGTGAGCATTCGATCCGTCCGCCCGCACCACCCGGTCGGAATGTCGTGACCGTCCTATCGGTTACGAACCGGCCAGTTTCTCGACAACCGGGATGAAGGTTTCGAGGTCCTTGTCGTTGTGCAGGACGAAGTAGTTGAGGCCGTGCGTGTCTCGCCAGTATCGAAGCTTGTCGACCATTTCCGAGACGTCCCCCAAGAGAACTTGTGGCGTGTCGTTCTGCTGGGACAGGTTGACAGCGCTCCAGTCTTCTTTGTCCTGGGGCACTCCGACCTGCTGGATGCTCGTCCCGATGCCGATATCTGCGAATCGCTCACCGGCGGACGCGCGAATGGTCTCGATCTTCCCGAGGAACGACTCGAGGCCGCCGTCGCTCGCGTCCACTGCAGTGCCGTCGGCCTTCACACGGAGG
This sequence comes from Rhodococcus sp. C26F, assembly GCF_053345925.1. Classification (NCBI taxonomy): domain Bacteria; kingdom Bacillati; phylum Actinomycetota; class Actinomycetes; order Mycobacteriales; family Nocardiaceae; genus Rhodococcus; species Rhodococcus sp. C26F. The sequence goes on along the minus strand of NZ_JBKFBA010000039.1, from coordinate 28,046 downwards.
GTGAGGTTGACATAGTCCGCATACTTTCCGGCAAGGCGTAGCATCTTCGGGCCACCTCCGGGAAAGAGGAACTTCGGGAACGGCTTCTGAATCGGTTTCGGTTCTTGCACAAGCTCGTTGATCTGGTAGTACTCACCGTCGTAGGAGAAAGCTCCCTCACCCCACACTCCGCGGAGTACATCGAGGGCTTCGACAAACCGATCGAACCTGACTTTCGGCGGATCGAAACTCATCCCGACCCGGTCGTATTCGTCACGCATCCAGCCGGTACCCAGCCCGACGTCGACTCGCCCGTCCGAAAGTACGTCGAGAGTCGCCAGCTCTTTGCCGAGTACTACGGGATGCCGGTAGTCGTTCGAGAATACGAGAGTACCGATCCTGAGCGTGGAGGTGGCGGCCGCCGCAGCCGAAAGCGCTGCAATCGGAGCGAATCGTGGCCCGACGAAGTGGTCCGGCATCAACAAATTGGTGAAACCGCTCTGCTCCACCAGTCGAGCACGCTCGGCCCACGCCGCTCCCGAGTCCGCTTTCCGTACAACGACTCCGAACATGAATGGTTTCGCAGTGCGGTTCTCTGCCATGCTGGTCATCCTTCTCTGATCGTTTCAAGGGTGTCGTGTGCTCGCGGAGCCCCGGCTTGGGCCATCCTTCGAACCGCCTCGAACATGTCGGCGATCGCACGCCGACTGGCGCTCGCTCCCGGAACCAAAGCGGTGAAACCGTGCGGTACTCCGGGGAACGAATGGAGTTCCACGTCCACTCCTGCTCTCATCAACGCGAACGCGTACTCGATAGCTTCGTCGTGCAGGCAGTCCAATCCCGCAGCCGCGACGTACGCCGGCGGAAGTCCGGTCAAATCTTCGGCCGCGCAAGGTGATGCATATGCAGTCGGCGAATGTCTGCGATCACCGAGATAGTGCTCCCAGCATACTTCGGCATCGTGGGCGTTGAAGACATGTGAATCCGCAAGCTTCACCATCGAGTGTGTGCTGAGGGTCGAGTCGATGAAAGGATAAAGGAGAATTTGCCCATCCAGTACGCCGAGTCCCTCGTCGCGAAGACGAAGCGCGACTGCCGCCGCCAGGCCGGCGCCCGCACTCGCGCCGCCGATCAGCACCGTGTCTCCACCGCGATAACCGAACGCATCTTCTCGCATACCGGCATCCGCAAGAGCGTATGCCACCGCGCAGCAGTCGTCGAAGCCTGTGGGGAAGGGGTACTCCGGTGCCAGTCTGTAGTCAACGGAGACAACAGCAATGCCCAAGTCCGAAGCAAGACGCGCACACAGAGCGTCATCCTCTTCCGCCGAGCCGATCACGTATCCCCCGCCGTGCATCCACAGCAACGTCGCGGCATCATCCGCCATTCCGACGGATGTGTACACAATGACGGGAATGTCATACCCATCGGGACTTCGGACCGTGCGCACTCGGTGCACCGTCACGTCTGCGGGCAGCCTGGAAGACCCCGATTGCGCTGCAGCGGAACGCATCGCGGCGCGCTGAGCGTGCGGATCTTCGAACTGAAGAGCCGGAAACTGCGCCAGTACGTCGGCGAACTCGATGTCCACCTGTTCTCCTCGAGTAGTGTTTTCATCCGTGCTGTGATGCATGATCACCGGGCTGCCGTGGCACCGCCGTCCAGCACCAGGTCGGCGCCGGTCATGTACGACGAGTCGTCCGAAGCGAGAAAAACAGCGGCCGCGGCAACTTCTTCGGGTTCGCCGGGCCTGCGGAGCGGTGTCCCCAGCCAGAGTTCTGCATTTCTCTGCTGGTCGAGAGGGATATTGGCTCCCAACATCTGCCCGGTCACGGCTCCGGGGACCAGACAATTGACCCGAATGTTTGACGGCGACAGCTCCGCCGCGGCAACGCGTGTCAACCCACGAACACCCCACTTCGACATGCCGTATATACCGTGTTCGGCATGGCCTGTGACTCCGGCAGTCGACGAGACATTGATAATCGAGCCGCCGCCGGAAGAAATCATCAACGGCGCTGCTGCCCGAATGCCGAGGAATGCACCTTTCAGATTGACACCGACGATTGCATCGAAGGCATCGCCGTCCTCTTCGAGGAGCGTCCTCGTCCGGTAGCGTGCGGCATTGTTCACCAGTACGTCGAGACGTCCCACGTCCTGTGCGACGCCCTCGATGACCCGAGCCCACGAGTCCGCGCAGGACACGTCCAGCTGTTCGAATCGGATGTCAGGGCCGATCTCTCGTGCAGTGGCACGACCTGAGTCCGCATTTACGTCACAGATGATCACCGTCGCCCCCTCGGCGGCGAAAGCCCGTGCCTCTGCAGCTCCCTGACCTCGAGCGCCGCCAGTGATGATGGCAACCTTGCCTTCGAGTCGGCTCATACCGATGCCGTCACCTGGCGGCGTTCAGCCGCCGGCTGGCGGAAATGGGGAATGACATGTTCCCCCCACGCTTTGATCGTTGCCATGCATACGTCCTGAGGAACCGTACCCATCTGGATGAGACAGAGCACTTCATCGACGCCGATCTTCTCGAGTTCCTCGACGTATGCGATCGCCGTGTCGACCGTCCCGTACGCATGATCGATATTGAAATTGGCTGCGGCAAGCGAACGTTCAGAGTACTGTGGGCGATCGCCGCGGTCGAACGCGGCTTGTTCTGCTTCCGCCTTCGCTCGCATGTACGCGATGTTGTCCTCGTCGACTGTGTCGCCTGTGGGAGGCTTCGCGCCTCCCAAATGCCAATACCCGATCGATTCGCCGAAGAACCGCTGGCCGCGGGCACCGATTTCCTTCGCCTGTTGTTCGTCGTCAAGCACGATCGTCGGGCACAACGCGACAAAATTATCGTTCACGACGTCGGACACGAGCTTCTCGCCGGTACGGCTCCGGACTCGATCCCAGTACAGTTCGTACTGCATTTTGACGCTGTCCAGTCCCCCGAACCCGAAGACGAGCGCACCCACCCCCAGATCGGCGGAATGCTGCACAGTGTCGGGTTTGGTGCTGGCCAGGAAGAGTGGGGGGTGCGGGTTCTGGATCGGACGGGGAAGCACACGCAATGGTGAGTTGCCATTCGGTGCCTGGATGTCGAGCAGCGGACCATGGTATTCGAAGTCCGGAGAACGCCAGGCTGCGGAAATGATGCGCAGCGCTTCTTCGACCTGTGCGGCTGTTTCTGCCGGGTCGACATTGCACATTGCCGCTTCCTGCAGTGTTCCGCCCCGTGCCGCGCCGAGGTTCAGGCGGCCGTTCGACAGGACGTCGAGCATCGCGGCGCGTTCGGCGACGCGTGTCGGGTAGTTGAAGTTGAACGGCATGCAGACGGCGCCGTGTCCGATCCGGATGCGTGAGGTCTTGGCCGCAACCGTAGCCAGGAACAATTCGGGGGCCGACATGTGCGAGTAGTGCTCGAGGCCATGGTGCTCGACCGCCCAGATACCGTCGAATCCCATTTCTTCGGCGTAGACTGCCTGCTCGATCGAATCGAAGTAGGTCTGTCGCTCCTTCTCCGGTGTCGGATCGGCGATTTGAGCCTCGAAGATCATCGAGAACTTCATGGTTCGCTCCTATTCGAGTTCGGTGCGCTATTTGATTGAGCGCTTGCTTGTTTGCTTGTAATGGGTGTGCGCAGCGTGGCCGATCGGGAGTACACGAGTATTCAGCAGACGCGCAGCGTGCGGCCTGCACGAGCAAGTGTCGCGACGCGACGACCCAGGAGGCTCAAGCTCGACGCGAGGGCCACGTCCCGGAATCGGGGGCCGGTCGAACCGAGGTCCACATCCACCGTCTTCTCGTCGAGGACCATCCCGCCTCCGACAACGTAAGCACCCATTTCCCGGATAGATCTTTTCAACGCGGCCAGATCCGCGGCCGACTCCCGAGGATCCCGTCCAGAGACAACCAACCCTACGGCCCTGGAGGAGAACAGCGATCGAGCGCCGTGGCTGTACACCAGGTGCCGCACGTCGTCGACAGTCGCCCCGGTAGCGCCGGACTGCACGATGAAGACGGCCGCATCGTCGCAGACTCGACCGTCGGACGCCTTTGCCGACGCGCCGTGCAGTGCGTCGAGCACCGCATGGGAAGCAGCTGCCAGCCCCGGCCATGCGACCCCGCCCGCCGTGCGCGATCGGTACACGAAGGACGTGACGCAGACTGCGCCCTCCCGCAGAGGGTTCCGAGGCGGCAGATACGCCCGCGACGTCAAGTGGTCGGACAGCGCGAACGCCCCTGTGGGCATTGGGCGAGTAATCCGGGTCGAGTGAGTAATCGGCATCGTGTCGAACTGTGTGGACATGCGACCTCCAGGAATTGGCATCTGTCATGTAACCCCCATCACAGAATCTAGTCAAGAGGCAGTGTGTCTAGTGAAGTAAGAACGCTGAACGTAACTACCCATATTGGACACACTGGACATCCACCCGGGCGGAGCACGGCGATGCGCCAATCGCGTCGCGCTATCAGATGAGCAGGATGCCTACATGAGCGATGGCGAGAAGGTTCAGGACCGTGCCCGTCAGAAACGTCAGACTTCCCATTCGCGTCAGCAACCTGACACCCGAAATCCAAGGCGCAGTGATCAGCGGTCCGACGTTCATCGTCAGCAGAGCCCTGCGAAACTCGACGGCCGGCGCGTGCACTTACATACGCCCACCAGATGCACGTCCCCGGTCGTCGGCGCGGCCAGGACGACATACTGGTCACGCAGTGTCCAGTGGTTCGAAGAAGGGTCACTTTCGGCCGTACCGCAGTTCATTCGCGGGGTCTGGTTTGATCGTGTCGGCGCAGATTGCCCATCGCGATGGCGAACTCGTGACACCCACGGTAATCCTGACCGCCGCGCTGATCGAGTCCGTGCGACGAAACAATGAAAGGTCGAACCTATCGATCACGAATGGGTTCCTGATGAAACCACACAGGTTGCCTCATCTCACCTAGCCGGCGTTGCCCGGCATCTCGACCTTCGCGCGGTCCAAGGCCGAACAGAGGTCAACAGGGGTCTTCGACGACGTTACGGACCTCACCCATGCTCAATCCACACGCTCTTGTTTTCGAGCCATTCGTCCAGGCTTGCCGGACCATTGGAGGTACCGGTGCCGCTCTCCTTCTGTCCACCGAAGGGCATTGCCCAATGAAGACGCCGGTACGTGTTGATCCAGACGCTACCGGCCGACAGACGCCGACTCATGCGATGCGCAACGGAGAGGTCACTCGTCCATACCCCGGCAGCAAGCCCGTACGACGTGTCGTTGGCAAGAGCGACAGCTTCCTTCTCCGACTCGAACGGTATCGCAACTGCCACCGGACCGAAAATTTCTTCCTGGCACACCCGGAGGGTGTGGTCCTCGGTCGCAAGAAGTGTGGGTTCCACAAAGTACCCACCGGCGTGAACACTGTCATGCGGGAAAAGACTCGGCCCCGATCGTCCGCCGAACAAGAGCGTCGCGCCTTCACCGACTCCGATGTCGAGATACTCTCGGACCTTCTCGTACTGGACATCGAAGGCAAGCGGGCCCATATCGGTCGCTGCATCGAGTGGATCACCGAGCACCATGCTCTCGGCCTTATGGCGGAGCTTCGTGACGAAGTCGTTGAATATTTCACGCTGAACGAGGATTCGTGAGCCGGCGATACACGCCTGGCCCGCGCTGGCAGTGAAAATGCCCGCGGCAACGCCCGCAGCTGCCGCGTCCAGGTCCGCGTCGGCGAAGACGATGTTCGGTGATTTCCCACCGAGTTCCAGGGCGAGCGATTTGATATTGCCGCTGGAAGTCTGGATGATCCGTCGCCCGGTTGCGGTCGAACCCGTGAAGCTGATCTTCCGAACGTCCGGATGCGCGACGAGCGCTTCTCCAGCAGTGTGGCCTTCCCCGGTGACGACGTTGACGACGCCTGGGGGGATACCCGCCTGCATCAGCAGATCGGCGGCTGCAAGGACTGATACCGATGCTCGTTCCGGAGGTTTGACGACGATCGTGTTTCCCGCGCCGATGGCCGCGGAGACCTTTGCGAGGAACATCGCCAACGGAGCGTTCCACGGAATGATTAAACCCACGACACCGAATGGCTCACGCAGGGTATAGGTGGTGGCTTTTTCCGAAATGAGGACGGATTCACCGGAAATGGTCTCGGCAAGACCGGCGTGATATTCGATCTGCATGGCCGCGCCGGCGACAGCCGGTTCCGCCTCGCAACGTGGGCGTCCATTGTCGGTCGCATCAAGGCGCCACAGTCGATCCAGATCGTCACGAACCAGCGACGCCCATGCTCGCAAACATGCTGCCCTGGATGCCGCCGGCAGTGCCCGCCACGACTCAGCGGCTGCCGTCGCTGCGGCAACGGCCTCGTCGATGTCCGCTGCGCCGCCTGCCGGGATCCTTGCCCAGACCTGTCCGTTCGCAGGATTGACACTGTCGATCCATTGCCCATTGGCTGCCGGTCGGTGGCGCCCTCCGATCAGTTGCAGGCAATCCACTGGTTGTGCACGGTCAGACATGTCGGTTCCTCCGCAACGGTGGTGTGTCGGCTGGGGGTTCATGACGGTCGGTCAGGCCGTCGATCGTGCTGCGGTGCCGGCGTTCACATCGATGACGCTTCCGGTTATATGCGGTGTATCCGGACCGACGAGGAACATGACGGCCGCAGTGATTTCCTCCGGGCGAAGCAGCGGAACAGGCTGGAGATGGTGCGTCATCAACATCGGAGCGACATCGTCCCAGGTCGGCTCGTCCAGATCCGGTCTCATGGCACGATAGAGGGCTTCATTGTGCACCATCGCGGTCGATGTGTTCCCTGGTGCTACGCCGTTGACGTTCACGCCGAACTGGGCGAGGTCCTGCGCTGCCGTCTTGATCAGACCGATGACCCCCCATTTCGACGCAACGTACGGGGAGGAACCCGCGACGGGGGTGCGTCCCTGATTGGATGCGGTCACGACGATCCTCCCGTAGCCGTTCTCGATCATCTTCGGGCTGACCGCACGCAGACTGTTGAATACACCGGTGAGATTGCTGCCGATGACCTCGTTCCACACAGCGAAGTCCGCATCCTGGATCGATCCGCCGCCGTACACTCCGGCGTTCGCAACGAGAATGTCGAGGTGGCCGAATCGGGCAGTCGCCGCGTCCACCGCCGCACCAGTCTGTTCGGGATCGCTCACATCGCATACGATGCTCAAAACGTCGACCCCCTTCTCCCGCACCAATTTCTCGGTCTCGCGAAGATCATTGGGGCCGGCTTGTGGGTATTTGATCGCCGGGACATCCGCACAGCGATCGATCAACACTACGTCGGCACCCTGCTCGGCCATCGCAAGTGCATGCGAACGTCCTTGACCGCGTGCACCACCGGTGATGACCGCTACCTGTCCGTCCAAATATCCCATTGCGGTCACATCCGTTCTGCTGGAGTCGATTCGACAAGGTCGCCGAACTGTTCGACCAGAGCACGTCTGAGCAACTTTCCTTTACCCCCTGAGCCATCATTGGCATGGGGAAGCTCAGCGGTGATCACCACCTTGTCCGGATGGGCCGAAGGCGGGAGTACACCGTCCAACTTCGCCATGATGTCGTCGGAGTCGAGGACCGAGTCTTTCTCCGGTGCGACCGCCAGGAGAATACGGGTGCTCCCTCCCGATACGGGGACTCCGACCGCGCCGGCTTCCGCAACCCCCTCGATCCTCGAGGCTGCGTCCTCGATCTGAGCAGGCAGGACCAACTCTCCCTCGCGCTCGATGGCGTCGGTCCGTCGTCCGAGCACAGACAACCGTCCGTCACGATCGATCGAGCCCACATCCCCGCCGACGAACCATCCGTCACGCAATGCCTCGGCCGTTGCCTCCGGTTGATGATCGTATCCGGCCATCACGTGCGGTCCACGGATCCTTATCTCTCCCACTCGATCGATCACCGGTACACCGGATGAGTCGACGACACACACTGCGCCATCCGATCGGGCCCACCCGACGACTCCGTCGGGAATTTCACCTTTGTCTCGCCGCGCGATGACGCTGTAGGGCGCTTCCGTCTGCCCGTAGTAACCGAACAATGCCAAGTTCGGCAGTCGTCGAGTAATTTTCGCCTGCAGCGAGGGAAGCAGTGGTTCTCCTCCGAGCATCGCCACGCGCAACGTGCTCAGATCGGCGGTCTCGTGAGCGGTATTGCTGAGCAGCTCCGAGAAGAAGCTCGGCGTCACGCTGATGTGGGTGATGCGCTCCCGCGGCACCGCTTCGAGGAAACGCGCGGGACCGAAGTTGTCCTCGAGGACGAGTCGGATACCCGCCGCGACGGCCGGCGCCGCCACAGCGATGAAACCCACACCCCAGATGATGGGACCGGTTCCCAAGGCAGCGTCTCTGCCGGCAGGCACATCGAGCCATAAGCCTCGGGCTATAGCGAGCGCCGAGGCATGAGTGTATCGAACTGCCTTCGGCAATCCTGTGGTCCCCGACGTGAAGAACAACGCCATCAGATCTTCTCCGGCTGCGCCCAAGGAGGGTTCTTCCGAAGTCGCGCTTGCGATAAGAGCGTTCAGGTCGACGGTGTCGGTCACAGTTTCCGATACGTCAGTACGGATCCTCACCCAACGTTCGACCGCCGTCAGTCTCGGCCGCAACTCGGCGATGAGGTCGTGGAATTTGGCGTCGTACACGAATGTAGTGGCATCGATTCTCGATACGATTTGTTCATGGACGGACGCTGGCCAGAAAGGGTTGAGCGCGCACAGGACCGAACCGATCTTCGACTGGGCGAAGTACACCTGCGCGACCGACAACGTCGAATCGAGCAAGGTCGCAACTCGTTCCCCCTGACCGATACCCGCAGCGAGCAGTGCATTCGCCGTCTTGTTGACCATTCGGTCCAATTCCGAGTACGTAAGATGCTCGGTTCCTCGATAGGTCAACGCGGGAGCATCGGGCGCTCGATCACGTTGGGTCGACAAGGTCGCATACCCGAAGTTCGAATAGGGAGAGAAGGTCATCGCGGATATCACCTGATTCACAGTCGGTCACGGGTCGGGGGGTGCCGGCTACTGCCCGGGGTAGCCGCCTCCCCCGTGGTTCTTGTCGAGTAGGTCGTAGTCCGGCACCATGCCGCGCATCGGAATAGAATCGACGAAGACGACCGCCCGCGGCTTTTTGTAGGAAGCAACAGTTCGGCGAACGTGTCCGATCAGATCCGATTCCGAGACGTCGGAGCTCTCGTTACGCACGACGACCGCTACAACCGATTGGCCCCAATCGTCATCGGGACATCCGATCACCGCGGCAGCATTTACGTCCTTGTGCGCCAGGAGCGCCCGCTCGACCTCTGCGGGGTAGACGTTCTCACCCCCGGACTTGATCATTCGGAGCTTGGGGCCCACGAAGGAAATCGTGCCATCTCGTTCCCGTCGGCCCAGATCTCCAGTGTGATACCAACCGTCACGGAACTTCTCCGCGTTGAGCTCGGGCCGATTCCAGTAACCGGAGAACAGATGCGCTCCTCTGGCTACGATCTCGCCGACCTCGCCGTCCACAACGTCAACACCATCGGGGTCAACGACTCGGACCTGGACGAGTGGGCTCGGTCGTCCACTGGTGCCGATGCCGCCGATTCCGAGCGCGTGATAGGTGAGCATGCCTGCCACCTCGGTCTGTCCGTAACCGTAGTTGGAGCGGCCCCAGGGGCTGTCGTCGATGGTGATCATTTCGTTCCAGCGATCGTCCCCCGGAGCGAAAGACAGGCTGCTCAAGTCATACTGTTTGTCACTGTTCGCGGTTTTCAGTCGTTCGATCATCGCTGGGAACAGCATTGCTCCCTGACACCGCTCCCGTTCGATCAGCGCGCATGCGTCCTCCGGATCAAAGTCGCGGAGGATGACATTCGTGCCTCCCGTCACCAAAGTTGCGATCGCGAACATCATGGTTCCCACATGGAACATCGGTCCACTGTCGAGGAAAACAAAGCCTTCCTCGACCCTGCGCTGAGCAGCCAGAACCAGACTGTGCTGGATCAACGCCCGTTGTGAGAGCAACGCCCCGTTCGGGCGACCGTCGAAAGCAGCGGTGTAGAGCACGAGCACCGGATCGTGCTCCGACACCGGAACGTTGCGGGCGTCGAACCTGCCGTATCGTAGCCAGGGTTCGTAGTCATCGTCGGAACCGCCACAGCGAACCCACCGGATTGAGGTGCCGATGCCCAGCACTTCCGGAGACGCCGTTGCGATGTGGGGCTCCCAAAACACAACCGGCGGCTTCAAGTCGTCGATAAGGAAGCGGAACTCGTCACAGCTCTGACGCCAATTCGCTACGCAGAGTGCTGCTCCGATTCTGCTGGCCGCGATGAGCAGCTCGATGATCTTGTGAGAGTTCGCACCGATCCACAGGATGCGATCACCGCGACGTACTCCCTCACGGATGAGCGCGTTCGCCAGCTCCGTAGTGGAGTCGTCGAGTTCGGCGTATGTCCGTCTGAGATCACCGTCGACGACAGCGACTCGATCGGCACGGCTCCGACGATGTTCCTGCACGATATCGGCAAGAGTCAGCTCAGTGTGCACGCGACGTGCCTTTCACAGGATGCGGAGATCCCAGGTCAGCGGAAGGCGGGAATAACTTCCTTGGCGAAGAACGTAATGGCCTTGGCCATGTCCTCGAACGGGATGTGGCGGGTGCTTCCGAAGTCACACATCAGGTGGTTGAATCCGAATTCCTTGAGCATCGCTACCTGACCGATGACCCGCTTGGGGTCGCCGATCACCTCGAGCTGCTCCCAACGGAAATCGTTACCTACTTCTCCTCCCTTGAGGTAGCGGCCTTCCCAGAATTCGAATCCCTTGGCGTACGCCCCCGTCTTCGAATCGATTGGAGCGCTCTGCTCGTTGAAGATTCTCGCGCGATCGAAGCCGGCTTCGAACTGTGCCTGGTCGGCCTTCGCTTGCTCGACTGTGGGAGCCAGCCACACCGACCGCGAGACCACAAGATCGGTCTGTGAGGTATCGAATCCGGCTTCTCCTGCGATCCGGTGCCAGGTATCTGCAGCATTGCGAATTTTGGTGAAGGGTGCCGCCGGGTCGGCAAGGATGGGAAGTCCCCGCCGAGCATAACGCTCGACGGTTTCCGGACTGACCGCAGCGACGTACACCGGGGGGTGGGGGGTCTGCAGAGGTTTGGGGGTCAGGGACACGTTCCCACTTCTGTAGAACTGCCCTTCGTGTTGGAAGGGATCCTGTGTCCACAGACCCGTAATTGCGTCGAGTCCTTCATCGAATCGATCGCGAGCCTCCGCGAGGTCCATACCGAAACCGTCGAATTCGATGCTCTGGTAGCCCCGACCAAGTCCGAGGTCGAGCCGTCCGCCGGACAGTACGTCGAGTTGCGCCGCTTGCTCGGCCACATGGATCGGGTTGTGGAGTGGCAGAACCACGACACCCGTCCCCAATCGCAATCGTTCGGTGCGTGCCGCGAGGTAACCGAGCATCGTAAAGATGCTCGGCACGGTTCCGTAGTCCCGGAAGTGGTGCTCGGATACCCACACACCATCGAATCCGAGTTCTTCGAGGAGATCGGCGACCCGGAGGTTGTAGTCGTAGACCTCCTTGATGGAATTGTTGCGGTCCGGCCGGTGAAACAGCAGGAACGCCGAGAACTTCATCGGACGGGGCTCGACAGGAGCATTCATGTATCTCACCTTTCGACGGTTGCGCCACTGTGACGCAACCTGCGCCGGGCAGGCGCGTGACATTGGTTCGTGGGCAGATGGAACTTCATCGGTTGATGACCGATCTACCGAAGACCTCGATCGACTTCAGGAGTGAATCGCGATCTGTTCCGGAGAACGGCACCGACAGCCAATCGACTCCTGCCCGGCTGTAGGTCGTAATCTCGTCTCCCAATCGATCGAACGCCTCGTGGTCCGGGTTCTCGGTCATACGCATACCGAATGGGACGAAGCACACTTCGGGCCTGTCCCGTCCGGCTTCGCGCGCGCCCGAGCGCAGGTAGTCGATGCGTTCGGCGAGTTCCTCGATCGTTTCCAACCCCGGTGTGCGGGTGAGTTTGGAGGCCGCCGCCGGCTGTGGCATGGGCATCCATCCCTGACCGTGTTCGATCGTCCGGCGGATGGCCCGTTTACTGTTTCCTCCGAACCAGATCGGAGGATGAGGTTGCTGCACGGGTGCTGGACGCATGGTGTGCCCAGCCACCGAGTACGGCGGATCCTCGACAGTGACGGATGTACCGGACCATGCCTGCTTCATCAGGCGCAGCGCTTGGTCGGTGCGCTCGCCCCGATCGTCGTACCCTAGCCCGAGCGCCGCGAACTCCGAACGGAGGTATCCCACGGCCGCTCCCATAATTACCCGGCCTCCCGACAACACGTCGAGACTGGAAATGGATCTCGCTGTCAGGAACGGATTGCGGTACGGCAACACGAGAATATTCGTCAGCAACCTGATTCGAGATGTTCGTGCTGCGGCGAATGACAGAGCAACCATCGGGTCGAGAGCCTGATGGCCCCCACGTTCGAGCCATTTGTCCTGCGGAAATGGATGATCCGTGACTGCGACGGCATCGAACCCTACGCGCTCGGCAGCCTGCGCAACTTCCGCCACCGCGTCGGCGGTCAGGAACTCCCCGGGCCGATCGACCTGGTCGGTGGGCAATCCAAGTATGTACCGCACGAAGCCTCCTCGATCTTGATCGCAGACGGAACCGAACGCCGTCTACTTCGGCGCCAGCACCGAGCCGGGGAACGGTGCGAGCAACGTCTCACGCCACGGACCATCGAGGTACTGCCGCGCGGTCTTCCGCCATTCCACGAGACGCGGGTCGGCTTTCGCTTCGGCATCGAGACCGACCGCAGCATCGTAGGCTCGCTGGGTTTCGAGGTGGCTGTCGATATCAGTCCCCCAGAAAGTCGCGACTTCGGTATCCGACAGCATCACCTCGTACAGGCCGACGAGTCGGTGTCCATGATCGGCGAGGATGGGTGCCCGTTCCTCCCTGACCGCGGCGAGGTAATCCTGAGCTGCACCCGAACGAACCTGCGCGATCTCGTGGAGGAAGAACGGCGCTGTGTAACCTTCGGTTCGGAGCGCCTGAAGATCGGGCGTACCGTGCACCGCGCCCATGGGTCGGGAAAAGGCCTTGTGCCTGAGGTTGTCGATGCTCGACAGGAAGAGTTCAGGTTTGACGCCGTTGTAGATCTCCAGCTGCTGGCGCCATCCGCCGTCCCAGCCTCCGTGACAATCCCACAGGGTCACCGCTTTGAACTGCTCGTGTCCGGAAATCCCGATTGCGTAGAACGCTCCCACGAGGTCGATAGCTTTGGAGCGTACCGAGTGCCCTTGTGTCAGCTCGGCTTCCGATCCGGGCCTCTGTTCGTCTTCCTTCTTGTAATCCACCAGCCACTGCAGGTACTTCCGAGGGTCGGTCGAATTCATCGGATGGAAGTAGACCTCTTCCATGAGATAGATACCGCGTGCCACGTCGACATCCTTCCGTTGACGCAAGCAATCGCTTGCTCAAATAAATCTACGAGGTTTCACCGATCGGGTCAACGCGAACTTTCGAGCCGCCTCACCAGGCGCATATGGCATACGACCTCGCACAGTCCGAGCATCTTTGACACACGATCACGTCCGCCTTAACGTATCAACCAAGCGCTCGCTCAAACAAGGGATTGGCGTTGATGACATTCAGAAGCCAGGACACGACCATTCTCATGAGGCACCGCCGTGCGTGACCTCACCGCCATTGCCGGAATAGGCGCCACCCCCTATTCGAAGAACTCCGGTGTCAGCACCCTCGAGCTTGCTCTACGCGCCATATGCGCCGCCCTCGAGGACGCAGGACTCGACCGTTCCGACCTCGACGGACTCGTGACCCACAGCGTAGGTGATGCCGTGCCTGCCGCCGCAGTGGCTCATTGCCTGGGCGTGGACGATCCGAAAGTTCTACTCGACCTCACAGGAGGAGGCAGCATGTCCGCCGCCACCGTCGGTGCCGCCGCGATGGCTGTAGCCAGCGGACAAGCCGAGGTGGTGGTGTGTTACCGCGCCTTGAATGCGCGATCCGAGTTCCGGATGGGTGGTACCGATCGTGCAGTTCCCACACTCGTCGAGTTCCAGTACCAGGTGCCGTACGGACTTGTCGCGCCTCCCCAGCAGTACGCCCTGGTTGCTCGTGCATATCTCTCACGGTCCGGAGCCTCCGCCGAGGATCTCGGACGGGTTGCCGTAACTCAACGCGCACACGCGCAGTTGAACCCCCGTGCCATGATGACCCAACCGTTGACGCTGGACCAGTATCTTCAATCACCCTTCATCAGCGAACCACTCCGACTGTTCGATTGCTGTCTCGAAACCGACGCTGCTGTTGCGCTGGTGATCACCTCGACCGAACGGGCGCGCGACCTCCGGACGAAACCCGTGCTCATCAGTGGAGCCACAACTGGAGGTGGGCACAGCTTCTTTTCAGGGAGCCGCACCGACTACTCCACCAGTGCTGCACGCGAAATGGCCCCACGCTTGTACTCGAAAGCAGGTATCGGTCCAGATGAGATCGACGTCGCGGAGCTCTACGACGCGTTCACTCCCCTCGTCCTCATGCAACTCGAGGACTACGGGTTCGCAGCCCGCAACGAAGCAGCGGCCATGGTTGCCGCCGGCGAAACAGCACTGACCGGCTCGCTGCCCGTCAACACGCATGGCGGCCACCTCTCCGAAGGTTACGTCCATGGCCTCAATCACGTAGTCGAGGCGGTGACACAACTCCGCGGTGCGGCAGGACCTCGCCAGGTCGCGGAAGCATCGACTGCATTGTGCACTGGCCAACCCGGGTATGTCTCTGGAGTCACCTCCGCATTGATCTTGAGGAGCGAATGATGACCGCGTACGGCGACCGGGACTCCTCAGTATGGTGGAAAGCAATCAGCGAGCACTCGCTGCTGGTCCAGCAATGCGCCGCATGCGCCACGTTGCGTTGGGCACCGCGCGCCCTGTGTCCGGAGTGCGGTTCCTTCGAGTGGGAATGGCGCCCTACCGATGGAACGGGCACGATTGTAAGTTGGACTGTCAGTCATCGCGCCTTCCTGCCGGACCGGTCCACTCCGTTCACGGTGGTCCTGGTCAGGCTGAACTGTGCGCAGAATCTTCTCGTTCCGGGTAGCTGGAGCGGCGACCCGGTCGGCACGGATCTCACGGTCGGCATGCCGGTACAAGCCCGTTTCAGCGCCGTGCAACCGAACCCGGCCGAGCCCCAAACGATCATCACATGGACAGGTAAACCTCCCCATCACGAAGTCTGACGATGAAACGGATCTCCCGATGACGTCGACGAATTCGATTCGCACTCCCCAACCCCAGTTCGGTGTGCCACCATCCGACAGCTCCGAACGGCGCCAAGCAATCCTGGATGTGGCGGCGGCACTGTTCGCCGAACACGGCTTCGGCTCGACGACAGTACGTCAGATCGCCAACGCAGCCGGAGTCCGTTCGGGAAGCCTTTACCACCACTTCGATTCGAAGGAAGCAATAGTCGACGAGATCCTGTCACGGTACTTCGCGGGCATGCTGGCTACGTACCGTGACATCATCGACCATGGGGCAGACCCGGCGACCACCTTGCGTCGGCTCGTCGCAGCCGGCTTCTACACACTCGAAACGCACCGCGCCGCGATCACCGTCGTCCAGAACGAGCGCAGCCACCTAGGGCAAACCCCCCGGTTCGGCTACCTCATCGGCGCGGAAGACCACATTCGACAGATGTGGATCGGTGTCCTCGAGGACGGCATGGAGCAAGGCGTATTTCACCGAGAAATGGACCCCTCGGTCGTCTACCGTTTCCTCCGCGACTCCCTATGGGTCACAGTCCGATGGTTCACCCCTGATAGCCCCATACCGACTGCCGCACTGGCCGCTCAGTACCTCGAACTCGTCATGGGTGGCATGAACGCTCGCTCACGAACACATGAGCAGTCGGAACAGCCCGGCGCTTCGACAGAAGCCAGTTCCGCACCCCCGGCGCGAAATTTGAATTCGACTACGTCACAAGAACATTGAACCTTGCTCATCCTAACATGCCCGGTATGATCAACGTCACATCACGTGTGTCGGTAATAAGACCATTTCGTCCACCACTGGAAACGCTCTCCCGTCGGCAAGCCGATTCCTCAGGAAAGTCCAACCGAGTGGTGCGCGTCTCCGCATACTCGCACGATCGAAACGGACTGTGGTCCAATGCCCTGGCTCGATAGAACTCGCCGGCATAGTCAGACGCCCCCGGTCCATGCGCTTCGGACGAGCTCGATACTTTCCTTCAATCTCCGGAGACGAACACCGGGCGAGTCGAATACCAGCCCTGCACTGTCGTAGTCGGAACGCATCCACCCCGCACCGACACCGAATTCCAGTCGTCCACCTGACAGCAGGTCCAGGGTCGCGGCCTCCTTCGCGAGTACGACAGGGTTCTGGTAGTCGTTTACGAGGACAAGAACACCTAGCGTTCTGAGTCAAGAGTTCCATACATAATAATGGGATCAGTGGATGGCGCGTACCGGGCGGCCCAAAGCCGAGCTGGTCCTGTCCGACGACGAACGTGCCGCGCTGGAGGGCTGGGTGCGGCGCTCGTCGACACCCCAGGCGTGGGCGTTGCGGTGCCGGATCATCCTCGCCTGCGCCGAAGGGGCCTCGAACAAGGAGGTGGCCGCCCGTCTCGGTTCGACGCAACATGCGGTGGGACGCTGGAGATCTCGATTTCTCGAGCACCGGATTGCCGGCCTCGGGGACATGCCCCGATCGGGTGGGCCGCGATCGGTGACCGATGCCCAGGTCGCCGAGGTGGTGACCCGGACGCTCGAGACGACACCGAAGAACGCGACGCACTGGTCGACACGGGCGATGGCGCAGGAGACGGACCTGTCGCAGTCGACGGTCTCGAGGATCTGGCGGGCCTTCGGGTTGCAGCCTCACCGCACCGAGGGCTTCAAGCTCTCGACCGATCCGTTCTTCGTCGACAAGGTCCACGACGTGGTGGGCCTGTATCTCGATCCACCGGAGCGGGCATTGGTGTTCTGCGTCGACTGGGGGTCCCTCCCGCTTGCGGGGGCGAAGTCGCAGATCAGGCGTTGGACCGGTCGCAGCCGGTGCTGCCGATGATGCCCGTCGTGCCGCAGCGGATGACCTCCGACGACGTGCGCGCCGGCACCACCACCTTGTTCGCCGCCCTCGACGTCGCGTCGGGGAAGGTGATCGGGTCGCTGCATCGCCGCCACCGTGCCGACGAGTTCACAAAGTTCCTCATAACCTTGGACAAGCAGACCCCGCCGGGTCTGGATCTGCATCTAGTGCTCGACAACTACGCCACCCACAACACGCCGGCAATCAAGGCGTGGCTGTCGGCACATCCACGCTTCCATCTGCACTTCACCCCGACCGGATCGTCCTGGCTCAATCTCGTCGAGCGGTGGTTCGCCGAGTTGACCAACACGCAGATCCGTCACGGGGTGCACAAGTCGACTCAGGCTTTGGAGAAGGACATTCGGTCCTGGATCGCACAGTGGAACACCGACCCGAAACCATACGTGTGGACCAAGACCGCGGACGAGATCCTCGAACGCCTCGCGTCATATCTGAACAGGATTCCTGACTCAGAATACTAGGCGAACGCGTCGAGTGAGTTCGGCAGCTGCAGCGAGAGCTACCATCGGCGCGAACCTGAGTCCCGACAGATGATCGTTCACCAGAAGAACGTCGAATGGGCTGTCGTTGATCGCGGCGACTCCATCGCGCCACTGCTGAGCCGATACGCTCGGAGCGAGAGTTGCGCCGAACCGGATTGTTCTCTGCATTGCGTCGGCTTTCCTGTACGTGACATTCGCTTCGTACAAGAGTTCGTGTTGATCCTGTGACCACGTGGAACTATTGTATTTGAGCAATCGCTTGGTTGATTGGAAAGGGACGCCTCGATGCCGGCACCATCGCTACTGAATCTTCCCGCACCGTTAGCCGATTCCTGGGAATGGCAGCTCCGAGCCCTATGCCGCGAAGAGGACAACGGCACGTTCTTTCACCCGGACAACGAGCGCGGCACTGAACGCTCTGCCCGAGTGCAGGCCGCCAAGCAGATCTGCAGGCGGTGCATCGTACGGAGCGAGTGCTTACGTCACGCGCTGTCTGCCGGCGAACGTTATGGTACCTGGGGTGGCTTGTCCGAGGACGAGCGGCGCGCTCTTCACGCGAGAAACCGTAAACGACAGGCGCTTGGAGCGGAGCTCGATATCGTCGAGTGCGCGGCCTCCGCATATCACGTCACGACTTGACGGGCCGCACAGCTCCACTGGACACAAGGGCTGCATGCCCTGGCGCCGTATCGCTGTCGCAGACGTCGCGGGCGAGCGCGTATCGCTCGCCCGCTTCCGCGTCTACTTGCTGGTAAAACCTGCATCGACGGGCAACGTCACGCCAGTAACATACCGACCGGACTCCCCGACGAGGTAGAGCACAGCCTCGGTCACATCGGCGACATCGACCATAGGCACGGGCATGGGATTCGACATTGTCGCTGCTCGCTGTGGATCTGCGGCCACCCATTCGACCATCTCGGCGTGCTCTACCATCGGAGTCCGCACCCCCGTGGGATGCACCGTATTGACCCTGATCGAGTGGGGCGCCAACCACGCAGAGAACGAACGCATCAACCCGACTACTCCGTGTTTGCTCGCCGTATATGCGCTCGCCCCACCGGATCCGTCACCTCCACGACCGATGAGCCCCTGCGCTGAGCTCGTGATCACGATCGCCCCGCCGCTACGGCGTTCGATCATCAACGGCGCCACAATTGCGACCGTGTTCCACACCCCGACCAGATTCGTTTCGATAGTGTCGAGAAACACCTGCTGCGGGTCCGGTTCCGACGCCCGCTGCGGAGAAATACCCGCATTGGCCAGGACAATATTTGGGACTCCGAACCTCGCAATCCCCTCGTCGAGAGCAGCCTGCAGACCCGCTCGGTCGCGGACGTCGGCAACCACGGCATGGATCTTGCCACCAGCCCTCTCGACCTCCTTGACCGTCTGCTGCAGATCGTCCCTTGTGGCCATCGCATACGGCACGCTGTCGATCTGCTCGCAGATGTCGACAGCGATGATCGATGCGCCTTCCGACGCGAGCCGGACTGCATGACTGCGTCCCTGTCCACGTGCAGCACCCGTGATGAATGCGACTTTTCCTTCGAATTGCCTGTCGGCCTGCATAAAACACTTCCTCTACTCGGTGGGATGCTCGTGTTGGGCGATGGGAGACGACATGCTGTCGCTGTAACTCGGAATAGCGACGGCCTCGAGCAGCCGGTCGGCAATTGCGGCTCACCGCAACCTGAATACGGGAACGGCGCCGAAGCCGTCGACATTGCGAAAGCGGACGTGCACGGGAGCATCGATCGACACCGCCGAAGGAGGTCCGTCCACCTCGATGACCCCGAATACTCGAAGACCGCGTTGTTCGGGTAGGGCGATCCATCCCGCCGCGTAGGGCACATCCTCTCGGTAAGCTGACACGAAGCTCCGGTGGACAATAGTGAAGGTCTCAACCGTCCCGTCCCCACTCACCGGCTCGAACGAGTAGTTCACGCTGTCGCACCCCGGACACTCCGGCTCAGGGTGATGAATGAATCGTCCGCACGCCAGGCACCGTTGGATTCGAAGCTCGCCGTGGTTGCATCCCTCCCAGAATGGACGAGCCAACTCACTCGGTTCAGGAGCAACGCGAATCACCATGACGGTATTGTTTCAACCAAGCGCTTGGTTTACAAGGGGAGCAGATGGGTCGTCAGTCGTTTACAGGAGCAGCCGCCATCACCGGGATCGGCCTCACGGAGATATCACGCAATTCCGGCGTAGATCCACTCCAGCTTGCGTTGACAGCGAGCCGATCCGCGATCCGCGATGCAGGACTGCAGGAATCGGACATCGACGCCGTCCTGAGCTACCACATGAACGATTCCGCTCCCGTCACGGATGTTGCGGCCCACCTCCGTTTGAGCCCTGGAATTTGGACCAATGAGATCTTCGGCGGCGGAACACAATCGGCCTCGATTCTGGGAGATGCAGCGATGCTCGTCCATTCGGGCACAGCATCGAACGTCCTGGTCTACCGCGCCCTCAACGGAAGATCCGGCAAGCGGATGAGTCAAGCGCCGTTACGGCTCGCCGGCGGAGAGGCGCAATTTACCTATCCGTTCGGCATCGCGGGTCCGGTCAACCTGTTTGCCCTGTCCTCCGCTCGGTGGATGCATGATACCGGCGCAACCCAAGAAGACCTTGCCGCCGTGGTCTGTCAGTCCCGAAACCTTGCGGTAGCCAACCCGCGTGCGCTGGTCAAGACCGGAATGACATACGACGAGTACCTGACGGAGCCGTGGATCTCCACGCCTCTGCGCCGAGCAGATTGCTGCCAGGAAACCGATGCTGGAGCCGCGCTCGTCGTAAGCCGATCGGATATTGCAGCCTCTCTAGGCCCGCACAACCCGAGGATTATGGCAGTGGTGCGAGGCGGCGGACCCGGTGCCTCGAACATGGACAAGGCTGCCGACGTTTCCGCGCTGTTCTCCCGCCACCTCGCCGAGCGACTGTGGAGCATGGCCGAGATGCGCCCCTCCGATGTCGACCTCGCGCTGCTGTACGACGCCTACTCCCCCGTCGTCCTCCAACAATTGGAGGACTTCGGTTTCTGCGCCACCAGCGAGAGCGGCAATTTCGTTCGATCCGGGGAGACACTTCCGGCGGGATCGATTCCGGTCAATCCTCATGGTGGGCTGCTGTCGGAAGGATATGTGCACGGTCTCAACAACGTGCTCGAAGCCGTACGCCAGTTACGGGGCAACGCAGCGACGCATCAGGTCCCCTCACCTCAGATCGCGCTGTGCACCGGTTTCGGTGGCAGTTTCGGTAGTGCAGCGATCCTCGCCAGGAGTTGAGTTGACGGCAGCCGGACGTCAGTAACTCACCCGACCCTCGGTAAGTACGCCGGCACCTCCGACCGACACTGCATAAGGGACGCATTGCTTCTCAAGTGAAGCCGACTCGGGCGCAGCAATAGCAATGTCCAAGGCACTTCCGGGATAGACGGGAGCCGCGAAACGTGCAGTGATCGCCGAGAGTTCCCACGGCTCACTCGCCAGCGGTACCGCGAGCGCGCGAGCGACTGTGCCGAGCGTGCACAGACCGTGCAGGATCGGGCCGGCGAAGCCCGCGGCGCGTGCAGCGCCGGGATCGATATGGATGAGATGACGATCGCCTGTCAGCCTATACAGCGCAGCCTGTGTAGGCGGCACCCTCACCTGCAACGACGGAGTGAGCACCGGACCCCGCGCCGAATCCGACACCGCGCGACGAACCTCGACCGTCGAAGTATCGACGCTCGAGAACCCTCCTTTTCCGGGCAAAATGATCGAGTAGATCGCGGAAAAGTACTCGCACTCTGCCTCGATATCCAGAATCGCCGATCTACCGGTGTCCCGAACCGCCTGAATGCGACCGTAGACCTCGAACTCGGCCGACCGAGGAAGGGCTCGGTGCATTGCCAACGATTGGGCACCGTGAAGCGCTTCCTCCGGCACGAATGCCCCTGCTTCCGACGCCGCGTCGGCAACCCACAAGGCCAGCGGCAGAGCAAATGTCGGTAGAACCTTCAGGTCCCGCTCGAAGACGAGCGGCAGATCGTCCGCCCGGGCGCCGACGGCCAATGCGTACAGGATCGCGTCTTCTTCGCGGTACTGCACCACTCGTGTTCCCAACTGGCATCCAGCCCATTCCTTCAACTCCATACCGAAAGCGTATAGCATTTGAGCAAGCGCTTGGGTTACGCTGTTTTCAGCGCCGGAAACAGGCACGGTCACATTCATCACTCGGTACAACCGACAGGAGTTTCAGCATGGCGAAGCTGCGAGCAGGCCTGGGATACGAACTCGAGGTACGCGGACGCACCAAGGAAGTCGAACAGCAGGCCTTCGAGAACCTCATCGAGCAGGTCACGCTCGCCGATGGACTCGGCTACACCACTGCCTGGATGGTCGAGCACCATTTCACGCGTGGCTTCTCCCACTCATCCGCACCGGACATCGTCCTGAGCGCACTGGCACGCGTCACCAAACAGATCCGCTTGGGACTCGGCGTCGTCCTTCTTCCGTTCTCGCATCCGATCCGCACCGCAGAACGTGTTGCCACGATGGACATCATCTCGGGTGGTCGCATCGAATTCGGTACCGGTCGCGGCGCCTCACCGCTGGAATACCAAGCATTCCAGCGGCCGTTCGAGCAATCCCGCGCATTGTGGGAGGAGAACCTCGACACAGTGCTCGGCATCTGGGAAGCCGACGGCGAACCCTACAGCGCTGAGCACGAGTACTGGAGCGTCCCGGATGTCGGTGTCTATCCCCGACCCGTTCAGGAACCGCACCCTCCGGTATGGGTCGCCTCGACCAGCCTCGACGGCTATCTCCAAGCCGCTCGTCGCGGATACAACCTGCTCGGAATGACGATGCTCAAGGGCATCGACGATGTCGCCGAGGACATCGCGAAGTACAAGGAAGAACTTGCCCGCCACGGCTTCGATCCCGAGACCCGCAAGATTGCCCTGATGATCCCGTGGCATGTCGCGCCGACGACCGACGAAGCGCACGCCAATGCCGCAGACGCTGTGATGTGGTACATCCGCCGACAGGTCAACCTCGTCGCTCCCCCCGACTATTACGATGCACGGCACGCAAGCCACCGAGTTCTTGGAGCCCTCGCAGCAGGTCAGTCCCAAGAAGAGGCGATCGAGACTCTCCGTGAAAACCTCATGATCGTCATCGACGACGTCGAAGGCTCCAAAAAGGCTGTCCAGCGACTCGAAGAAGCTGGGGTAACAGACCTCATCGGACAATTCCAGGTCGGCGGACTCGACAACGAGCATGTCCTCAGCTCCATCAAACTGTTCGCCTCCGACGTCGTGGAGATCCGATGACTCAGACCACCCATTCCCTGTCCGAGCCTGTCGAACGCACATCGCTCCCTGGAATCAACCCACGCAAGGCGACGGGTCTTGTACACGTGGACCCGACAGTGTCGTCCGTTTTCCCCCTCACTGTCGACGACCGAGCCGCGTCGATAACTCTGGCCGCGCAGTCACTTACGGCGGCCGGCATCAAGCCCACGGACCGGGTGGTCGTCGCCCTCAACAACGACGGCGACCTCGGAGGCGCACTCGTCGCAGAAGCATGCTCCACCTTCGCCGCTGCCGCGGCCAGTGTCGGACCCCGCGGACGCATGAGACTGCTCCGCGCTCTGGAGAACCTCCGAGCAAGTGTCCTGGTGGGCACACCGACCGGAGTGGCCGATTTCCTCGCCCGGCTGCATCTCGAATTCCTCGTCGATCCACTGGATTTGGAACTTCGCCTGATCGTACTGACCGGTGAGATCGCAGATCCGAAGAGCATCCAACACCTTGGACGCGAGTTCGGAGCACAGACAGTCGAACTGTTCACCGACCCGGTGAGCGGCGTGCCTATCGCCCATAAGGATGCAAAGACCTCCGCGCTGGTCCCTGTACGCGACGACCTCCTGGCCTACGCGCAGCCGACAGCCGAGATCACCCACGACAACTTGTCGGAGATCGTGGTCCGGTACCCATGGCATTCCAGCCTCGGCGATACAGCAATCAGAACGGGCTATCTCGGTTCCACCGATGGCAACACCGTCGCAATGCCGACGAATACCTACGGCGACCTGATCCTCATCCGTGGTCGATGGGTTTCCATCACCGAATTGAAGCGTGCCTTGCGCGGCATCGACGGCATCGCACACTGGGAACTCCAAGTGCGCCGGCAGGGAACCCTCGACTCGGCACGCATCTACGTCTCGTTCAACCGAGACAGCTTGATTGCAAACGGAATGTGGCACGGACGAATCGCCCAAGCGATCACAACGATCACTCCCGTCTCGATCGAAGTTGCAATCGACTCCGAAGTGCGCGAGGAGTCGACTGCGCCATCGATCCGCGACGAACGCGGACAGCACCTGTAACAGAGAAGGAGAGGTTGCCATGAGCACGACCTCAACAAGTAAGTACGCGAACCAGACAATCGTCGACCCGTCGACCATGCGATCGGTTCTCGGGCACTTCGCAACCGGCGTGGTCGCCATCACCGCTGTCGATCCTGTGTCCGGCCAAAGAGCCGGTCTGGCGGCGAACTCCTTCACGTCGGTGTCACTGGACCCACCACTCGTCGCATTCTGTGTTGCCCACACCAGCAGCTCATGGCCGATGATCAAGCAGGCCGGCACCTTCGTCATAAATATCCTCTCCGAGGAACAAGAACATGTCGGACGACAACTCTCTGTCAAGGGCGGCGACAAGTTCGCCGGTCTGAACTGGCATCAGTCGCCCTCGGGCAGCCTGATCCTCGACGAGGCTGCCGCGTGGATCGAAGCCCGCATCGAGGCCGAACACGTCGCAGGTGACCACGTAATCGTGGTGTCGAATGTGCTGAATCTCCACGCCGACGACCGATCACCTCTGCTGTTTCACAAAGGACAGTACGGGCGCCTACATCTTGGCGAAAACTGATCTATTCGGTCGTTTCCGCCCACTACGTGCCAGATAACCGGGCAACCAACTCTCCCACCTTCGAACACCTTCATCTGCCGGAGGCATCATGAGCATGGACCGCCGATCCCGCGTCGACCTAATCGGCGCTGCGGCCTCGCTTGACGAATTCGATCCAGTGCCGAGTGCGCTCGACGCCATCGCGCGCGGAGAGATCGTCATCGTCGTCGACGATGAGGCGCGGGAGAACGAAGGCGACCTCGTAATGGCTGCCGAACATGTCTCGACCGAGAAAATGGCATTCGTGGTCCGGCACACCTCAGGATTTGTCTGTGTCGCTATGACCGAGCAACGGGCGGCAACACTCGATTTGCCACTCATGGTTCCCACTGCGGCCAATGCCGAGAACCTCGGTACCGCCTTCGGCGTGGCCGTCGATGCCAAAGACGGTGTCACTACGGGCATATCTGCCGCGGATCGAGCTGTCACGGCACGAAAGCTCGCGTCGGTATCGACACTTGCGAGCGATCTCACTCGCCCGGGGCATGTGATGCCTTTGTTGTCCCGGGCTGGAGGTGTGCTCGAACGTGCCGGTCATACCGAAGCGACCGTCGATCTGTGCCGGCTTGCGGGTCTCGAATCCGTCGGTATCTTGTGTGAACTGGTCGACGATGACGGCGAGATGATGAGGGGTGCATCGCTGTTCCGGTTTGCGCGACGACATGGACTGCACATTGTCAGCGTGCACGACCTCGTCAAATACCGCCGGCGGACCGAATCCGCGGTGACACGCGTTTCCACGGCCCATCTTCCGACCTCGTCCGGCGAGTTCACCGTTCACGCATTTCGCGATCAGGACGGTCTCGAACACTTAGCGTTGGTTGCCGGTGCGCCACATCTCGCCGGGTCTGATAACGACGCAGCTCTCGTACGAGTGCACAGTGAATGCCTGACGGGTGACATACTCGGCTCGCTCAAATGCGACTGCGGGCCACAACTGCAGGATTCTCTGCGGGCCATCGCGGCGGAAGACTGCGGAATCCTTGTTTATCTACGCGGTCACGAAGGTCGAGGTATCGGTCTCGGCGCGAAACTGGCCACCTACGGACTGCAGGAAGTCGGCTACGACACAGTCGACGCCAACGTCGCGCTGGGTCTTCCTGTGGACTCGCGAGACTACTCCGTGGCTTCTGCAATCCTGAAAGACCTGAGCACCACACGTATCCGTTTGATCACAAACAATCCGGACAAGATGCATGCACTGAGCGAGCACGGGATCGAGGTGATTCACCGCGTTGCTCATCCATCGCATGTCAATCCCCACAACGTGGATTACCTCCGGACGAAAAGGCGCCGCATGGGGCACTCGATCCCGATCGAGCCGGATGTTGCGAAATCCACCGGCTGAGTGAGCACGTCAGACAGAGGTCAGTGACCGATAAGGAAGAGTAGCTTCATGACGAGCGCAGCCCAGGAGCACGAATCGAAGGCGTACCCGCCGAGCCCGGAGTTCACCGCCACGGCCAACGCCGGTCCGGAACTGCAGGCCGCGGCCGACGCCGATCGGCTCGGATTCTGGGACGAGCAGGCGAAACGACTCGACTGGGCGCAGCCCTGGACGGAAGTGCTCGAGTGGTCGAACGCACCGCTGGCGAAGTGGTTCGTCGGCGGCAAGCTCAACGTCGCCTACAACTGCGTCGACCGGCACGTCGAGGCCGGTAACGGCGATCGGGTCGCCATCTTTTTCGAGGGCGAGCCCGGCGATTCCCGGTCGCTGACCTACAACGACCTGCTCGCCGAGGTCTGTCGCGCCGCGAACACCTTCACCGAGCTCGGCCTGGTCGCCGGCGATCGCGTCGCGATCTACATGCCGATGATCCCCGAGGCCATCGTCACCATGCTCGCGTGCGCGCGCCTCGGCCTGACCCATTCGGTGGTCTTCGGCGGCTTCTCGTCGTCGGCACTGCGCTCGCGCATCGACGACGCGCAGGCCAAACTGCTCGTCACGGTCGATGGCCAGTGGCGTCGTGGCCAGGCCGCGCCGCTCAAGGCAGCCGCCGACGAGGCCGTCGCCGATGCGAAGTCGATCGAGCACGTGCTGGTCGTCGCGCGCACCGGCATCGACGTCGAGTGGACTTCAGGTCGCGACCTCTGGTGGCACGAGACCGTCGAGAAGGCGTCGCCGGAGCACACCGCGCAGCCGTTCGACTCCGAGCATCCGCTGTTCATCCTGTACACCTCGGGCACCACGGGTAAGCCCAAGGGCATCATCCACACCTCCGGTGGCTATCTGACCCAGGCGTCGTACACGCACCACTACGTCTTCGACCACAAGCCCGGCAAGGACGTCTACTGGTGCACCGCCGACATCGGCTGGGTCACCGGCCACAGCTACATCGTCTACGGCCCGCTGAGCAACGGCGTCACCCAGGTCGTCTACGAGGGCACCCCCAACTCGCCGAACGAGCACCGGCACTTCGAGATCATCGAGAAGTACGGGGTGTCGATCTACTACACCGCCCCGACGCTGATCCGCACGTTCATGAAGTGGGGTCGCGAGATCCCCGACGCCCACGATCTGTCGTCGATCCGTCTGCTCGGCAGCGTCGGCGAGCCGATCAACCCGGAGGCGTGGCGGTGGTACCGCGAGGTCATCGGCGCGGATTCGGCCCCGATCGTCGACACCTGGTGGCAGACCGAGACCGGCGCGATCATGATCTCGCCGCTGCCCGGCATCACCGCCACCAAGCCCGGCTCGGCGATGGCGCCGCTGCCCGGCATCTCGGCGAAGATCGTCGACGACGAGGCCACCCCGCTCGGCGCGGGCGGTAACGGCTATCTGGTGCTCGATCAGCCGTGGCCGGCGATGCTGCGCGGCATCTGGGGCGACGAGCAGCGTTACCGCGAGACCTACTGGTCGCGCTACGCCGAGCAGGGCTGGTACTTCGCCGGCGACGGTGCGCGTTACGACGACGACGGAGCGCTGTGGGTGCTCGGCCGTGTCGACGACGTCATGAACGTGAGCGGTCACCGCATCTCCACCTCGGAGGTCGAGTCGGCGCTCGTGTCGCACCCGTCCATCGCCGAGGCCGCGGTCGTCGGCGCGGCGGACGAGACCACCGGTCAGGGCATCGTCGCGTTCGTGATCCTGCGCGAGCACGTCGCCAACACCGGCGACACGCTCATCAAGGAACTGCGCGATCACGTCGCGGTGGAGATCTCCCCGATCGCCAAGCCGCGCCAGATCACCGTGGTACCGGAGCTGCCGAAGACCCGCTCGGGCAAGATCATGCGCCGCCTGCTGCGCGACGTCGCCGAGGGTCGCGAACTGGGCGACACCTCGACGCTCGTCGATCCGGCCGTCTTCGACGCCATCCGCGCCCGTTAGTTGTTGCGGGTCATGACGTTGTAGACACCACCAGGGGCTGACGAAGGCGGACGGGTCTTCCGGCGGCAGGATGGGAAGTACCACCAACTCATCCGCCGAACGAAAGAAC
>NZ_JBKFBA010000038.1:0-53948 GCF_053345925.1 Rhodococcus sp. C26F | reverse complement strand
GCGGGGCGGCGTACATCGCTATGCCAGCAGGGCTCAGAGAAGACGGTCAGAGCGTCAGGTCACGCTTCAGTGTGTTCTGCTGCGATGACTACCTTCCGAAGATTGGCTCCGACGCCAGTTTCACGAGGTCCCGATGCTCTGCTGGTTCCGGAAGATCCGTCTGCGCTACCTGTCCCAAGCGCTTCCCCCGGCAACTCCTCATGAGGGGGTCCGGGGTAGCACCAGGTTCTCGTAGTCCAGCGTTAGCTTGTGACTTTGATGCTTCAGTGCAGCGGAGACCGCGCAGGACACTGTGAGGCTATTGGGCGCACCCGCGCGGCATCCGACCTGAAATGTGGCACTTTGCGGCCGTCTTGACTCAACGCTCGATGGGACGTTGAGAGCAGCCGGCGTATTAACTCTTCCGCTTAGTTCCGCGTGAATGCGCGTGCTGACTTGGCAAAGATCGAAGCGATCCTGGTATGGACTGCATGCCAGGATCGACGCAGCGGACGTTCCGGCTTGTCGGGGATGGCGGTTCGCGCCGCGCCACTCGATGATGCTTCGAGGCGAGCAGCGTCGACTTCGGACGCCGTCGCACTTGGTGTCCGGCGGTTTTCAAGATGTTCGCCATCGAAGGTGCTTCCGGTGTACCAGTTTGCAGCGAAGGTAGCCGCATCGGCGGCAGCCCGCTTAGCCGCCCTTGCGGACGAACCCGAGTGATGCGCCTGGCGCAAGAGGGTGATCGCGGCGCGCTTCATCAACGGTGTGGTGGCCGCTTGCCCGGCTTCGCGAGCAAGTTCGGCCGCGGCCTGTGCGTAAACGTTCGCGGTGCGAGCTGCGTGTCCTGCTTTGGCTGCGGCGTCTACGGCAGAGTTTGCGGTGCTGCACTGTCGGGTGCGGGTGACGTGTGTATGAGTGGCGGCCGCGGCTTGGGAAGCCATCTGTACGAGTCGAGCGATTTGGGTTGCGCGGTCGCGGTCACTTCGAATGCGGTCGTCGAGGAGCGTCATGGGGGATGTCCTTCTGTGCGGGTTTATTGACCGCAAGCATCGGTTCCGCCGGACTGGGTTGCGGCACCACGCGTGTGGATCCTGAGCACCATGGTCGGCAAGGTTCTGTTTTCCCTCTTGGGGATCGTTGGGATGGTGCCTGGACGCAGCGAGACGCTGTGGTTCACACAGGATGTGGGTGCAAGTCGGTGATGTCTACGCGGGTGTCTGCCCAGGCGTCGAGGAGTGCTTGGTCATGGCTGATCGCAAGGAGGCCCGCTCCCGTGTTGGCGTAGGTGGACAGCACGTGGGTGAGGGTTGCGGTGGTTGCGGGGTCGAGCATCGCTGTTGCTTCGTCGCAGAGCAGGTAGGCGGGTCGGGCGGCCAACGCACGGGCGAGGCAGGCTCGTTGGAGTTGTCCGTCGGAGACCTGTCCGGGTGTGCGGTCGAGGAGGTCCGCGGTGAGGCCGACGCGCTGGGCTAGTTCGATCACCGTGTGGTGGGGGCCGCTGCGTAGGGGTTCGGAGATGATCTGACCCAGTGTCAGCCGTGGATTTGTCGCGGCGCGGGGTGATTGGTGCAAGAGTCCGATCGTTCCCGACATGCGGCCACGCCGGGTGATGATGGGCTGTCCGTCGCAGGTGACGGTGCCGGAGTCGGGAATGTGTAACCCGGCGAGGATCCGTGCGAGGGTTGTTTTTCCGCTGCCGGAGGGACCGGTGAGGCCGACGATGCGGCCGGGGGTAAGCGTAATGCTGACGTTGTGGAGGATCCGCTGTGGGGACGTGTCGTATCCGCAGGTGATGTTGGATGCGGTGAGGGTCATTGCGTGGGCCTTCCGGTCGCTGCGCGGTCGGCGAAGGTGTAGGTCGGGTCGAGGTTGGTCAACTCCGGCGGTAGTCCCGGGATGGGGTGCAGTCCTCGCGACGGGAGAGCTGCGAGTAACGCGCGACTGTAATCGTGGCTTGGCTGGTTGAGTACCGTTGTTGCGGGGCCGGCTTCAACGATTCGGCCGGCGTACATGACCGCGATGTCGTCAGCTACTCCCAGGGTTTCGAGTGCCTGCACGTCGTGGGTGATCAGCAGGACTGCGGCGCCGCGGTCGGCATGGGCGCGTAACAGCCGTAGTACGTGTGCGGTGGCCTGCGGGTCGAGTCCGGCTGTGGGTTCGTCTGCGAGGAGCAGTGGCGGGTCGGCGCACAGTGCTGCCGCCAACCCAATTCGCTGCGCCATGCCGCCGGACAGTTCGTGCGGATACGAGTGTTGAAGGTGCGGTGGCAGGCCAACGTGCCCGAGTAGCGCTTCGACGGTTGTGGCCGTGTCCGTTGCTGAGATGGTTTCCGTCAGTTGCCGGCCGATCGTGCGGGTGGGGGTGAACGAGGCAGCGGCTGATTGCGGGGCGAAGCCGACGGTGCGGCCGCGCAGGGTCTGCCAGTGGCGCTCGCGTGCGCGGCTCATATCGCGGCCGTCGACGATGATGGTGCCTCGGCGCAGGCTTCCTGCAGGAAGTAGCCCGCTCAAGGCGGAAGCGAGGATGGACTTGCCGCAACCGGATTCACCGACCAGTGCGGTGATCGTGCCTGATGCTAGAGCCAAGGACACCTCAGTGGCGGCGTGAACCACGCCCGCGCGGGTATGGATCCGTACCGTGAGGTCGTCGACGAGTGCCACTGGGGTTGTGCTGATCATCGGGCTACCTCCTGAGTATCGGTGGCGACGCGGCGGGAGGTGGTCAGCGCTGCGACCGCCAAGGTTGTGACGACGAGTGCACCGGCGGGGGCCGCCAGGGTCCACCATGCGCCGGTCAGGAGATCTCCGCGAGCCTGCTCCAGCAACGTTCCTATGCTCGGTCGGTCTGGGGAGAGTCCGAAGCCGAGAAAGCTCAGCGTCGATTCGTGCCAGATGGCGTGGGGAAGCAGCATCAGCACTGCGATGAGTGCCTGCCCGGCGGCGGCTGGCAATAGGTGCTGGCGCATCACGTGTGTGCGGCTGGCACCCCACAGGTAGGCGGCCTCGACGTATTCGGCGCAGCGCACAGCCAGAATTTGTCCACGTACGAGTCGGGCGACTTGCGGCCAATGGGTAAGTGCGATCGAGGCAATGATCGCAGGTAAGGAGCCGGGAAACATGGCCACGATGACGATGCCGAGCAGCAGATGTGGGAGGGCGTTGACCGTGTCGGTTCCGCGCATCAGGACAGCGTCGAGCCTGCCTCCGAGGGTTGCTGCGACGGCACCGATGCTCACGCCGATCAAGGTGGAGGTGATTGCGCAGAGCGCGGCGATGGCCAGGGAGATTCGCAATCCTTCGGCGGTGCGGACGAACAGGTCGTAACCGAAGTGGTCGGTGCCGAACCAGTGCGTTGTGCTTGGTGCAGTCCGGGATGCGGTGAAGTCGGCGGCCTGCGGTCCGGCGATCCAGGGGGTGAGTAGGGCGTAGCCGATCATGATCACCAGAAGTGCTACACCAACACGTTGACCTGTGGTGATGGCATGTCCCTTGGTGGGTGTGAGATCAGACATCAGCGGTGATCCTCGGATCGATGAGCAGATACAGCACGTCAGCCAGCAGTGATCCGGCGAGCACGACTGCCGTCGTCGCGACTGTCAATGCTGCGAGCAACGGGAAGTCCATCGCCTTCGCTGAGTCCACGACGGCGGCCGCCAATCCTGGCCATGCGAAGACCTCCTCGATGAGGACAGCGCCGACAATCAACTCCGGGAGGCGGGCTCCGATCAACGTCACCATCGGGGTCAGCGACATGGGCAGGACGTGCTTACTGATCACCGTGGAGCGGGTCAGCCCACGGGTTCGCGCGCCGCGCACTGCCGCAGAACCCACCGTCTCGGCGACGGCCGACCGCACCGCCAGTAATAGCCATGGCACCTGCATGACCGCCAGGGTCACGGCGGGGAGCACGAGGTGCCGGCCGACTTGTCCGACGCTGTAGGCCGCTCCTGGATCGGTGGCGCCGGAGACCGGTGCCCAACGCATCAGTACCGCGAAGACCAGCACGGACGCGAGAGCGAGAACAAAGGGTGGCACGGCCTGGACCACTACCGACACGGCCACGCACAGCCGGTCAGACCACGATCCAGGACGCAGACCGGCGAGGGTGCCGAGCAGCAAGGCAATCAATGCCGCGAGTGCCAGTGCGGTGGCGGACAGTAGCAAGGTCCACGGCAGTCGTTCGGCGAATACGGAGGTCACCGGCTGCGTGTAGATCCGCGATTGCCCTAGATCCCCCCGGGCGCCGGCAGTGAGCCACTGCCACCACAGGTTCCACCAGGGTGCGTCGAGGTTGAGTGCAGCGCTGATGCTGGCACGGTCTGCTGTGCTGGTCGCCTGATAGCGATCCCCCAGATATGCCGCTAGTGGGTTGAACGGTGACCGGTTGGCCAAGAAGAACACCCCAGCGGATACCGCCAGCAGTAGCGGGATGCTGATCGCGATTCGGCGGAGTATGAGGTGGCAGAGGTCGCGGCGGCGGCGCTGCCATCGTCCGGTCGGGGTACAGGTTAGGGCCGGGGTGCTGTCGATGGCGGGTGAGGGGCCGGACGTCAGAGTGGTCATCGCTGCCACCTGGCGACGTTCCACCATGGCCCCCAGGTGGTGCCGTGGGTGTGCGGTTCGAGTACCAGAGGTCCGGTGTCCCACGTGTTGTCGGTGGTGGCGTAGGTGTGGTCGAGGAACGCAAGGAACACATGGGTGGGGTGCTGGATGTATGCGTCCTGCACCTGCTGGTATGCCGCTGTCCGCACGTGCGGGTCGGTGCTGCGGCGCGCCGATTCGAGGGCTTCGTCGACGCCGGGGATGGTGAAGTTGGCGGGGTTCGAGTAGGTGGGGGTGTTGGGGCTGCGTGAGTGCAACGTCTCGTAGACCTGGGTGTCGATGCTGTACGGCTTGTCTCCGCCTCCGAGCAGGATGGCTGCGGATTGTGCGTGTCTTTCGATCTCGTCCCAGGTGGCACCGTGCAGGGATACGTCGATGCCCAGCGGTTGGACAGCGGAGGCGAAGGCGTGTGCGAGGTCTCGGCGGGTGGTGTCCGAGGCGGGGTACATCAGGGTGAACTCGGCGCGATGGCTGCCTTTGGTGCGGATACCGTCGGCGGCAGGGATCCAGCCTGCGTCGTCAAGAATGCGCTTGGCTTCCTCTGGCGCGTAGTCGAATACGGCATGGGGATTGTAG
The DNA here is from genome assembly GCF_053345925.1 of Rhodococcus sp. C26F. Taxonomy (NCBI): domain Bacteria; kingdom Bacillati; phylum Actinomycetota; class Actinomycetes; order Mycobacteriales; family Nocardiaceae; genus Rhodococcus; species Rhodococcus sp. C26F. The sequence goes on along the minus strand of NZ_JBKFBA010000038.1, from coordinate 48,789 downwards.
GAGTCGCCGTAGACGTCGTTGAACGGCGTCGATGCGGGTTCTCCGTACCCGCCGAGGACGTGCTCGATGATCGAGTCTCGGTCGACTCCGATGTTCAGAGCGATGCGGGCACGTTCGTCGCTGGTGAACGGGTTGGTTGAGGGGAGCGAAACGCCTCGCCAGTCCGCGGTTCGAACCGCAACAATCGACACCGCGGGGTCAGTGAACGACGACGCCAGCAACGGTGGGATCACCGTGCCTGATAGGGCACCGGATCGCAAGTGCTGCGCACGGGTGTTGTCGTCCGGTTCGTAGGTGAGGACCAAGTTGGTGACTTCGGGTTCTCCGGCCCAGTAGTTGGGGTTCGCTTTGAATACGGCTTGGTCGGGCCGCAACTCGGTCAGGGTGTACGGGCCGGTACCGACTGGTTGAGTGTTGAGCTGCGAGTCGCGGGCGGGGCCGTCGGCGATGAGTTCGGATGGCGCGATTCCGAGGAGGAGTCGAGCGGGGAAGTCGGCGTAGGGGTAGCGGAGTACGAACTGGACGTGCAGCTCGTCTACGGCGGTGACAGTGTCGATCATGTCGTAGGACGCTGCAATCTCCGATCCGGTCCCCGGGTCGAGCACTGAGCGGTAGGTGGCCACGACGTCGCCTGCATCGAGCGGAGTGCCGTCGTGAAAGTTCACTCCTTCGCGCAGCGCAACGTCCCACACGGTGTGGTCCGGGTTGCTGATCGGCTGTGATGCAGCCAGAGCTGGGACCAGTTCTGGAATCGCGTTGTCCGACTGTGATTGTGGGCGCAACAGCCCGTCATAGAGCGGTGAGACCCCGAGTTCTCCGTAACCGTTGATGGGGTTGTACTCCCCCAGCGGTTGCGCGTCGGCAAGGACCAACATGCCAGATCTGTCGCTTGTCGGGCTGCTGGTTGCCGTGGAGCAGGCCGCGGTGAGGGCTGCAAGCCCTGCAATCGCGGCGCGCGTGTAGATGCGGGCGCGTGAACGCATTCAGTGTCCTTGTGGTTGTACATCTCCGATGTGTCCAGTTGAACACATGTAGAGGTGATGAGCCAGAGACAGGGGCGATATATTGCCCTCCACCTGGCAACTGACGTGTAGTCGCCACAATGCGGAGGGTTCATGGCTGACAGGGGGCCTCTAGACAACTTATCCACTGCGGAAGGTGGCGACGAGCCGGCGCCGGGCCTGGGGAACGCAGCGAACAAGCCATCACGCTTTTCCGGCAGCAGTGACGACGACCTGGAGCTATACCGTTCATTCGGCGTGAAGGCGTACGACAGGGGCGACCTCGAACAAGCTGTGAAGGGACCTGAACGCGTCGTCTGGCCGTGGCATCAGGAGCCATATTGAGACTCTGCGCCGTCGCATCGACAATTAAGGACAGATCCATGCACACTCACACCGAATCGGGCCTCGACATCCCCGGATGGTCGAGTCGATTTCACCTCCTCGGAGACCCGACACGTCTGCGTCTCCTGGCCGCGATGCACCATGCCGGCCCCGGGACGGCCACGGTCACCGAGCTCGCCGAAGCTGCGCAGATCACGAAAACTGCGGCGTCACAGGCATTGCGCGTACTGCGGTTACAGGGATGGGTCCGTGACGAGCGAATCGGTCGCACTGTGCGCTACACCCTGATCGATACGACGGTGCACGAGTTGCTGCACCTGATGGGTGCGACCCACGACTGATCTGGTCAGTCGCAGGGCCGCGTCACCGCATGACTACCTAGCGCATCGCCCGAGGTCACGGACGTACTCGCAGATGGATCGATGCGGGATTAGGTCCGCTTCGCCGTCTACATAATGCTCGGTATCCCACATGGGAGTTCGGCTCTCCCACGACGAACCTGCTTCGTCCGTCCTCTGAAGGCGTTCCTCGACCTCATCGGCGGTCATCGACGTTTCCTTCAGGAGGTAGGCGTGCATCTGGTCTCGGGTAAGCACTCCGGAGACCGGTCCATCGGAGACTGTGGTCCACCAGACATATTCGTCGAGTTCAGGAGCGGATTTGTAGATGATTCTGGGCACGATAGATCCGTTCAGGAAGGTAGCTGGAGGGGTGGTCAGTGCGGGTGGCAGGTCACGCAACCGCGTCGGGTCGCGTGCAGGATACGTAGTCCCGCGTGTATGTCGTCGTCGCTGGTGACGACCACCGCGTAGGGGTGGCCACCGATGTGCTCGACGTAGTTCTCGACATCAGAACCGCGGACTGGTGTGCGTTGCTCCCAGCAGGCGTATTCGATGGCATTCGAGATCCACCTGCGGATTTCGGCGACAACGATGGGAACCTGCACCGCTGCGGTGAGGTTTACCCAATCCTCCGAGAAGACCGTCCTGGCCTGCTCGTCTGTCATCGGGATGTCTTCGGTAAGGAGTTCACACACCGAGTTGGCAACTTCGATGATTGTGTTGTCTGGGATTGCGTCGAATGCTTTCTGGAGCGTGTGTTGTGCGACCTCACCTGCGATCGGGCGCATCGCGGCGTCGTGTGGATACTCGATGATGACCGGGCGGTGAATCGTTGCTGCACTCACTGTTTCGGGTCCCTCCGTCTGCTGATTTGTTCTGCCCGATCCTGGCTGTGGGCTGGGGAAGGTGCGGCATCTTGCGGAGGTTGTTCGTGTGCGGCGGCCGGTTTGTCGGGCGCTGGCGCGTCTCGGAGGGACGGGTGTGGGCAGCGGTGGCGCGGCGGCCGTAGGCCGTGCGGACAGGGCATCCGGTGAAATGGAACGAGCCGGAGAACCGTCAGGGATTCTCCGGCTCGCAGTGTCCCGAGGGGTGAAGGGGACGTAGTTCAGGGCACGCGGTCAGGTTGGGGATCATCTGAACCCCAGGGCCGCCCGGCGTCGGTCCAGTCCCCATAGAAATGCATCTGTGCAGCGTCGACGGCCTGCTGTGCCGCGTCGACGCCGTAGGCATCAGCGGTGTACAGCAGCAGGTTCGCAATGGTGTCGCTGATGGCGGTGATCGGGTCACTTCGGCGACCGGGCCTCGCCGCGGTTTCTGCAAGGGCACGTCCTCGACGAATCGCCCGGAGCAGCGATTCGTGCTCGGTGTTGGTGCACGCAGCCTTGGAGCACGCCAGGCACAGGTCGGTCGATGCACGAGCTTGCTCTCCACCATCGTGCGCACCCGCAACCTGCATGGAAGGAAGACCCACCGTGGTGTCGAGAACATCACCGTCGTTGACGACGAACATGATGCGTTGTCCTTCAGGGGCGTCCACGCCTACGAGAAGCGCACCTGCCACCGTGTTCGATCGGTGTGCGTAAATCTGCGCGTCGACGCCTGAGACTCGGGTCCGCACGAGCCCATCGTTGTCGCTCGTGTCGGACGCTCTGCTCGCGTCGTGCTCACCATCGTGGCCCGGAGCCCCGTAATCTGCCATGCCGCATGAGCACCTCTCGATTGTGGCGGTGTTGTCCATCGCGTCTCCTCGCCTTGTACTGATTCGCTCACACATCTCATCCGACGAGGTTCGGGTGCGCGGCATGACTGGAGACATGACGATCAGGGGGCCGTGCGACGAAGCCCGCGCAGCTGGCATCTGAAGGCGCGCGAAGGGCGGTCACAGCTCGCATATGCCGGACAGGTTTACACGTCGACCCGGTCTCGGGGTCGAAAGATTGCGACCCCGAGACCGACGTTGCTTGAAGGATCAGAAGACACTGAGGAGGGGACGCTGGTACACGTCCCACGTGACGCCTCCGATGTCAGCCCATTGCACGAGAATGTCCTCGTCGCTTACGTCCGGATTGAATGCGTTCGCGGCGCTCACTCCGGAAGCTGCGAGCTTCGCCGCGTCCTGCTTCGCCCATTCAGCCAGGATGGCGGTGGTTTTACGTCGGTCTTGTGTCACCGCGATGTGGTCGAGATCGTGATCGTCGACGGACTGCATCTGCACGATCCACACGGGGTCGGTGTCATAGACCGTGGTGCCGTCGTCGTTGTGCACCTCTCCATCGGCGACGCGCCAGCGCCAGCGGCTGTAGTCCTCGCCTTCGCAGATGATCTCTCCGTCGATGCCTTCGGCGGCGAACACCCCGAGCAGACGTTTCACGTCATCGTCGTCATGGCGGCCCTCACCACTGGCCCACAGCACCGTGTCGGTTTCGTCGGCGCTCAGGTCGACTCTCCCTTCGGCGCAGGTGCCGTCTGTCACCCCGAGTGCTTCCATCAGGGCTGTACCGACGATAAGCACTGCATCGTGGTGATCTTCTGGTTCGCTGAGGTCGAGCGGGCAGTTCGGTAGTTCGAGTATGGTTTTCGCGGTTCGTCGCAGCTTCTCCTGGCCTTCTGGGGTGCCGGGAACGGTGAACGACGCGGATGAATAGACGTCATAGCCCATGTTCTGCCTCCTGTGATCGCGTTACGGCAACACAATGGCGGGCGGGAGATCGGACTGCGGCACGATGACGCCGGCGTTGCTGCACCGTTCGCGACTAGTCACGGATGGGCCGGACAGGGCGCCGGCGTCGCCGCTGGGTGAAGCGTCAGGCTTCACCCAGCTCGCCGGTCAGGCTGCGGCTGGCGCCTCGAGTGCATGCGCAGTATCTGACCACCAGTGGTCGAAATTGCGGTGTTGCTTGTCGGCTACCACGGCTGGCGCGACGGTGTAGAGCTCTTCGAGAGTGGGGAATTGGTCGCCTCGACGTCGCAGGTAGGCGCGGGTGATCAGCCCGTCGACCTCGACGTCGCTTCCATAGTCCCTGGTAAGTCGGGTGAGCATGGTTCCGCGGGAGCCGGTGGCGATCCGTTCTACGGCGCGGGCGGCGTTCGCCATCTTGGTGGGATCGCTCTTTGATGGCCGCAGGATGCGTCGTACTCGGTAGAGCGCGTGCTCGGTGCGGTCGAGTTCGTCGGTGAATGCGGTGAGCACGTGGTGATGCTGACCGTTGGAGGCGAGCAGGTCGATCAATCGTTTTCCGGCGATGAGTCCCTGGTTGGCGTTCAGCGCCAACGCCACGTGTTCCATCGTCAGAGCCAGCGCGGCCTCATCGGGTCGCTCTGCGTACCGCTGTAGCGCTTCGATACGGGATGTCTTGTTCGACAGGGCGAACGGGCAGTACACGCACGCTGATTTCGAGATGGGCTCACCGACGACATCGACGATGAAGTCCTGGCAGTCCTGGCGAGTCCACTGCCAGTCGATTAGCGGGTACTCACCGGTTCTCAGAGCGGTGTTGAAACGGGTGTCTTTGAGGGCCCTGGACTGTTCGTGCAGCTCGAACCCGAGTACGTGCCGGTATGGCCGGCCTCGGGTGATGCGTTCGATGACCGGGTCGAGGCAGTCGCCCTTGGCGTGGACGCTGCTTTACTGCACCAACTCCTACGGGTCCGGTGGCCCGACCCCGGGCATGCCGATGTCGGTCATCGCCGCGCGTTGTGTGCGTTGAGCCTCCGCCCGCTTGCCTGCCAGGAACTTGAGTGTCAACTCGATACCTTCAATCTCGCCAAGCCATCCTTCGAGTTGTGCGCGCCGACGGCGGGAGAGTAGGTCCTCCTCTATCTCGTCAAGCCTGACGATCATCTTCGGGTCGACGTGCAGCATGGGGCAACGAATACAGGAATGCTCATGCGAACAGGGTGTGCCGTATGGACGACCGCAGGATCCGAGCTCGATTTTCCGCTTGTCGAAGTGCTCTTCGAACTCGAGCCACTCTTCGTCCGTCACCTGGCGGTACTCGTCATTGGGCCGAGAGGCGCGTCGCCGGTCGAGGTAGGCCTGGTAGTGGCGGACGATGTCGTCGTTGAACACCGCGGTGTACCCCCGCGTCGTGTTGATATTAAGGTGGCCGAGCAGGGCCGCTCCGATGTGGATCGGCAAGCCGTTGTTGACCACATCGGTGGCGAACAGTCGCCGAAAGTCATGGGCGGTGAAGTGAATACGCTCGCCGACCGGCATCGCTGCGACCAACCGCTGGCTGGCGTTCTTGAGTGCGTTGTTGACCGACCCGGTTGATACGACCCTGCGTACCGCACCGACTTGCCGCTGGAACAGGAACGGTAGGGGTTCGGTCCAGGCACGCTCAGCGGCGTCGTAGCGCGGAATCACGGGAACAGAGCCGTTTGCAGTCTGCCGGCGAATGATCGTCGCGATGACGTGGAACAAGTCAGCCGACATCGGCAGTACGCGCTCGCGGTCGGACTTCGACGGTGCGATCACGAGCAGCGCCACCACTTCCCCGTTGGAGCGTTGATACTGACGGATGCTGGTGTGTGATAGCTCGACTAGCTCTTCGACTCGAATGCCTGTCTGTCGCAGTACTTCAACGTACGCCCATGCCCAGAAGGCTGAATCCTCCTCGGCGACCGCGTCGATGACGTTGCCGGTGATGTCGTCCACGACTCGGACAGTTCGCGCGCGCTGCCGGGAATTGAGCCGATCGGTTCGAGAATCAGCGCGACGGTAGTCCTTGCCGCGGAACACGAATGACTCCCCTAGTTCACACGCGGTCGCTGCCGCCAGGAGACCACCGAAGAACTCTTTGCGTTCTTCGGCGAGGGCCACGAGTCGAGGGAGAAGTGGCTGAAGTTGGCGTGTACGGTCATCCATCCTCTCCTTGATCCGGCGTCGACGTGTGGCGAAATCACGCAGGTCTGACTGAGGAATGGGACAGCGTGCAGCCCAGACGGCCCACCGCGCAGGTTCTTCGAGTGCCCAGCTTTGAATATCCATGTAGAACGCGCGGACCGGGAGGAGGATCGCGTGAAGGTCCATGCGCCGCTCGCCGCCCGCGCGGTGGCGAATCGTTTCACGCCACTGTTCGTAGAGGGCGTCGGGAATGTTGAGGTCGGGGTGGCCCGGGGACAGCTCCTCGATTTGTGACCAGAAACGGCCTGCCAAGGCGCCTGCAAGGTTGACTCGTGTCGTGTAGTCGGTGTCGCCCTGCCTGGCGATGAGGTATTCGATGAGGAGCTGACGGATCCCGAAGTTCTTTATGTCGTACCGGTCGACGAGTTGTGCCGCACTGAGTTGTCCGGTGTAGAGGGCCTTGCGTAGCGACGACGGGGTCCCTGGTGGGAAGTGGCCGGACGCGGCCATGACGTCCCACGCGAGCAGGCCGACAAAGTGACCGCGGTGACGATGGGCAGATGCAGCCTGATTCTCGAGCTTGCGCGTCTCGAGCGAGTAATACAGGAATGCCTGCCACGTCAATGCCGATACCGGGATTCCTTGCGTTGTGAGTGCGCACGCGATGTCGTACTTTGCCCGATGCCGAAACCGCGGGTGGGTATCCGCGTCGTCGCACGCATCGAACAGCTTCGTCAATGCGGGGTCTGCGGCACATGCTGCGAAGTAGTTGGCGTAGTCATAGAACTTCTGGGCCCGAAAGGCTTGTAACGACGGACGGATGACCCGAAGAGCGAATAGGGCCTGGACTCCCCAGCTCAGCTCGTAGCCTTCGTCCTTGGTCGCGCCTAGTGAGGTGACCGATGTTCCGGCGTTGTCCAGCCCACTGCTGTTCCAGCGCTGCTGCCAGGTGCTGCCGTCGAACCGGTACAGGTACTTGAGCAGCTTCGTAGTGCCGCGCCGACGCTTGCCTCGTTGCGTGCGGTTCTGAGAGCCGAAGCCCTCCGTTGCGAGCATCACCAGTTCAGAAACGGACACGCCCGACAGATCCCCATAGCGAAAATCAGCGAGAGCTGCCGGCTCTGCCGGGGCGGCGTCGAGGGTATCCAGTTCGAACCTCGAAGCTCCGTATGTTGTCGACCGGAGGTTGGTCGGTCGCGGCGGCCGGCGGGCCCGGATTGTGAATGATTCAGGCACCGAAGACACTCTCCATGTCCGCAGGGTCGTATCCCGGCGCGAGGCGGACTTCGGGAGTCGGCCGCTGATAGTGCTCCTGCAGCCTGTCGACGAGGTCCTCCAAGCGCGCAAGTTGGTATCGGCCAGTGGTTTCCACGTTCGCGTGCCGCAGGATCGTCTGAGCCTCGGCGAGGCTGATATTCGGGTCGTTCGCCAATCTGACGGCCGCTGTATGCCGCAGGTCGTGCCATGTCCAGTTCGTTCCCAGGGTTTCGTTCGCGCGCTGCAACACTCGCCTCAAAGCGCTGTAGCTCAACGGGCGGCGTGCGCCACGGCGAGTACGCCAGATCGGCTCATGCGGGTCGAACGGGCCTTCCGCGTCCATGTACCTCCGCAGCATCCGTAGCGCTTCAGTCGACGTCGGTACCTGCTGGCGAGCACGAGTGCCTTTCGAGACGACGTAGAAGGTCATCTGGGCCCAGTCGATGTCAGACGGTGTCACGCGCAGCAGCTCTTCCGCGCGTGCACCACTAGTGACGAACAGCAGCAGTAGAGCCCGGTCGCGATCACACCGCATAGCCTCGAACAGTTCATTCCACAGCCGGTCCGGTATCGACCGAGGAGATCGAGTCGGCACTCGTTGGCGCAGGGAGCCACGGCGGTAGCTGGCTGGTGGCTCGATCGGGCTTCGGTGACGCACCGCCGCGTCCCGATCGGCGTTCGCGGGCACAGGATTGATCACAGGTCCGCGCCCCAGGCTGGCATGGAATTGATAAAAGGACGAGACCACACTCAAGGTGTGGTTGATCCCCGCTGGGGCATACCCGTCGCGTAGCGTCGGCTTTCCAGTCCTCGGGTTTACCGAACCCGCGTGGGTTCCCGAAGCCGTGGAGCGGCTTCGCTGGGGATTGCGACCGCTTCTCAGTACACCGACGAGTATCTCAACCTCGCTTCGCTGCGCATTCTCCCAGTTGGCGTCAAGTGCCCACAGCACCCGAAACCAACGCAGAAGGCCGTATGCATACGCACGAACGGTTCCCGGCGCCATGTCACACAGAACCAATTCCCGCAGATACCGCGTGACCGCCTCGACCTCACCACCGTTGGTATCGATAACGATCCACGGAGGAGTCAGCCCGTCGGATGCCACTACCTTCCCGACGCGAGGTACAACCGCGTCCCCGTCGATCAGAGCGCGGCGGAAGTCCGACATAGCTCAAGGCTCTCAGTAGTCGGAGCGCAAGGCGGTATGACACGCCGCTCTGCATACCTATGCGCTGCGTATCCTCGGGGACTGTCCGGAAAACGGTGTGTGAAGGTCCGGTCCGACCCGAAAGGAAATGACCGTGACTGACACGACAGAAGTGCTGGGCGAGGCGATCATTGATCCCGTGACCGGGGAGATCATCGATCAGAAGGAACTCGCGGAGCGTCTGCTCGCGCAGGCGAAGGAACAGGGCGTGAGCCTGGTCGGGCCGGGAGGCCTGCTGAGCCAGCTCACGAAGAGCGTGCTCGAGACCGCTCTGGAAGCAGAACTGACCGAGCACCTCGGTCACGAACACGGCGGAACACCGATCGCGGAGAACATGCGCAACGGCACCCGCACCAAGACCGTACTGACCGAGATCGGGCCGGTCGAGATCGAAGTTCCCCGGGACCGGGACGGCTCGTTCGAACCGGTCATCGTCCCGAAACGCAGACGTCGGCTCGACGGGATCGATCAGATCGTGCTCTCGTTGACCGCCCGCGGGTTGACCACCGGTGAGATCGCCGCGCACTTCGACGAGGTCTACGGGGCGAAGGTCTCCAGGGACACCATCAGCCGGATCACCGAGAAGGTGACCGCCGAACTCGCCGAGTGGTCCTCCCGGCCACTGGATCCGATCTACCCGGTCATCTTCGTCGACGCGATCGTGGTGAAAGTCCGTGACGGACAGGTGCGCAACACCCCGTTCTACGTCGTGATGGGCGTGACCGTCAGCGGTGAACGCGACATCCGCCCCCGCACGCGGGAGGAACCCCCAGGCATCTGGGCCGGCGACGGTGCTGAAGGCGCCCGGTTCTGGTTGCAGGTGTTCAGCGAGTTGAAGAACCGCGGCGTCGAGGACGTATCCATCGCCGTGTGTGACGGGCTGAGAGGACTTCCCGAGGCGATCAACACCACCTGGGAGCACACGGTCGTCCAGCAATGCATCGTGCACCTGATCCGCAACAGCTTCCGGTACGCCGGACGGCAGCATCGCGATGCAATCGTCAAGTCCCTCAAGCCGGTCTACACGGCTCCGAGTGAGCAGGCCGCGAAGGATCGATTCACCCGAGTTCGCCGCCGAGTGGGGCGAGCGGTATCCGGCGATCGTGCGGTTGTGGGAGAACGCCTGGGCGGAGGTCGTTCCATTCCTCGAGTACGACGTCGAGATCCGGCGGGTGATCTGCGAGGGCGTTCGCGATCGAGTCGATCAATGCCCGCTATCGGCGGGCAGTCCGCGCCCGAGGGCACTTTCCCAACGAGGCATCGGCGCTCGAGTGCCTGTACTTGGTGACGCGGTCCCTTGACCCCACGGGCGGGGGCCGCGCACGCTGGGGGATCAGGTGGAAGCCTGCGTTGAACGCGTTCGCGATCACCTTCGCCGGACGGCTCGAAAGAACCATCCGCTAATGAGAACTGCCGGGCTCCATACACCGTTTAAGGACAGACCCTATCCTCGACCAAACGAATCGAATGGACCGTGCCGACCGTCAACGTCCCAGCCGACTAGCGAGATAGAGCGCGTCGCGACCGACTCCGCGTAGGGACGCGGAGGAGAGGCTGCGCTGCCATTCGAGGCCGATGTAGCCGAGTCCGGTGTGGGTGGTGGACAGGCCTTTCCGTTGCAGGGGGCGTCCGGCCTGGTCGAGGGCGCCGATACCGGCGAGGTAGGGCAGGTGGGGTGTGTATCCGGTGGCGAGGATGATCGTGTCGACGTCGGTGGTGGTGGCGTCGGGCCATACTGCGGTGTTGCCGTCGAGTCGGGTGAACATCTCTCGGGGGGCGGGTTGGGATGCGGCGAGGGCGGCGCGGTAGCGGCCGGTGTCGAAGACCGGCACGGTGGGCGGGTTGGTGATCCGGTGTCCGATGGGGAGGGCGTCGATGCCGGTGATGGTGAACCAGAAGTGCATGTCGCGGCCGAGGGGGCGTTGCGGGGCGAACTTCACCGGTGCACGGCTGGCGAGAGTGACCGTGGCGGTGGCGGCGAGTTCCGCGGCGATCTGGACCGCGGAGTTGCCGGCGCCGACGACGATCACGTTCTCGCCGGTGTGGTCGGCGGGGGTGCGGTAGGTGCTGGCGTGCAGCAGTTTTCCGGTGAAGGTGTCTTGTCCGGGCAGTGCCGGGAGGTGGGGTGAGCCGAATCCGCCGGTGGCGGCGACGAGCCGGGGTGCGGTGAAGGCGGTTCCGGTGTCGGTGTGGGCGGTGAAGGTGTGTCCGTCGTGGTCGACGGCGTCGACCCGGTGGTTGAGGTGGATGTCGACGTCGAGGCCCTTGGCGTAGCGGCGGAGGTAGTCGACGACTTCGTCGCGGTGCGGGTAGTGGTCGGGGTCGCCGGGGAAGGAAAGCCCGGGTAGGGAGCTGTACTTCGCGGGCGAGAACAGGGTGAGGCTGCCGTAGTAATGCGGCCAGGATCCGGCGGTGTCGTCGGAGGCTTCGAGGAGTGCGGCGGTCAGACCGCGCTGGCGCAGGGCATGGGCTGCGGCCAGGCCGGACTGGCCGGCGCCCACGATGAGGGCGTCGTAGTGGGACATGTGGGGTCCTTGAAGGTCAGGTGGCGGCGGGGCGGCGGGGGACGCTGGCGGCCGCGACGAGGGCTGCGAGGAGTGCGATGGCGCCGAGGACGAGGTAGGCATGGGCGTAGCTGCCGGTCCAGTTCGACAGGGCGGTGCCGGCCCAGGGGGCGAGTGCCATAACGATGACGATGGGTGCGGACATCAGGCCGTTGAGGCGGCCGTAGTGGGTGGCGCCCCACCGGTCGGTGATGGCGGTGGCTTGGACGAGGGTGAACAGTCCACGGATCAGTCCGGCGCCGATCGCGACGGTGATCAGGGTGGCGACCGTGGTCACGACGCCCAGCAGTGCGGTGCTGACGGCGGTGGCGACGAGGACGCCGATGGCCCGGCTGCGGGCCGAGGTACGGGCGGCGAGGGGCAGGTAGCCGATGCGGCCGAGGAGCTGTCCGGCCCCGCTCAGGCCGAGAATCAGGGCCGCCAGGGATGGGGAGAAGCCTTGTTCGATGAGTAGCGGGACGAGGTTGAACACGCCGGCGAAGGCAGCGAACGCGCCGAGGCTCAGCGCGACGACGAGGGCGAGGAACGCGGGGCTGCGGGAGGCGGCGCGGTGATCGGCCGCGTCTCCGTGTGCAGGTGCGGGTGGGTGCGGCCAGCGTCCGCGCAGCCCCCACAGGTGGGCGGGGATGGTGATGGCGGTGAGGATCGCGGCGAGGATGAGATAGGTGGCGCGCCAGTCGGTTCGCTCGACCAGCGTCGCGGCCAAAGGCGCGAACACGGTGCTCGCCAGGCCCGCGGCGAGGGTGAGGATCATCAGCGCCTTGACGTAGCTGTCGCCGTACCAGCGGGTCAGGGCCGCGAACGCGGGCGGATAGAGCACGGCGCCCATCGCGATACCGGCGACGATCCAGCCGGCGTAGAACGTCGGCAGGTTGCGTGCGGTCGCGATGAGAAGCAGTGCGGGCACGGCGAGTACGGAGCCGGCGGTCATGATGGCGCGCGGGCCGATGCGGTCGATGATGCGGCCGACGGGGATGCCGGTGAATGCGGCGGCGAGCTGGCCGATCGAGAACGCGGCCATGATCGTCTGCAGGGACCAGCCGGTGTCGTCGGCGATGGAGACCGACAGCACGGGGAACGCGTAGTAAAGGATGCCCCAGCTGGTGATCTCCGTCAGGCACAGGATCGCCAAGACCCGCCGCAGACCGGCCGCGGGAAGGGTGTCGGTCTGCGGCGGGGCCTTGGTGTCCGTCATCGGGCTAGCGTGCCCCGCCGGGTGCGGTCAGGGTCACCAACTCCGGCTGCGGCGCGCCGCAGCAGCCGCCCTCGGAGGCGTCGGCGTCGGGCTCGTCGAATACCCCTGCGCCGCCGCAGACCCCGGTTTCGGGGAGGATCAGCTCGACGCGGGCGGCGGCCTCGTGGTCACCGGCGATGGCGGCGGCGATGCTGCGGACCTGCTCGTAGCCGGTCATGGCCAGGAACGTCGGTGCGCGGCCGTAGCTCTTCATTCCGGCCAGGTAGAAGCCGGGTTCGGGGTGGCTGAGTTCCTTGGCGCCGTGCGGGTAGACGGTGCCGCAGGAGTGCACGTTCGGGTCGATCAGCGGGGCCAGCTCCGTCGGCGCCTGCAGGACCGGGTCGAGGCCGAGGCGGATCTCCGAGAGGAAGGACAGCTCGGGCCGGAAGCCGGTGAGCACCACGACGCGGTCGATGGCGTCGACTCGCTGACCGTTGTCGGAGGTCAGGGCAACCTGGTCCTGGCCTGTGGGTTCGACTGCGGCGGTGCGGAAGCCGGTGACGACGTTCAGCAGGCCGTCGTCGACGGCCTTCTTCGCCTTCAGGCCCAGGGCGCCGCGGGCGGGCAGCTGGTCGGATTCGCCGCCACCGAACGTGGAGGCGACGTCGCCGCGGCGCAGGATCCAGGTGATCCGGGTGCCGGGTGCTTCCTTCTCAAGCGCGGCGAGAGCAACGATGGCGTTCAGTGCCGAGTGGCCGCCGCCGGCGATCGCGGTGTGCTTGCCCGCGTACTGGGCGCGCACGGCCGGGTCGTCGAGGTCAGGGACGCGGTAGGAGATGACGTCGGCCGCGGCCTTCTCGCCGAGCGCGGGCAGTCCTTCGCCGCCGAGCGGGTTGGGGGTGCCCCAGGTGCCGGAGGCGTCGATGACCGCCTGCGCGAGCACACGTTCCTCGGTGCCGTCGGCGCGGCGGATGTGCACGGACAGCGGTTCGGTGTCGCGGCCGGAGTCGACGACGAGGTCGCGGCCGCGGCGGGCGACGCCGATGACCTCGGTGCCGAACTGCACGGCGTCACCGAGCGCGGCGGCGAGCGGGGCGAGGTAGTCGCGGACCCACTCCTGCCCGGTCAGATACGCCTCATCGTCGGGGGCATTCCAGCCGGTCTGGTCGAGCAGGCGGCGGGCGGCGGAGTCGATGACCTCGGCCCAGCGGGAGAACAGTCGCACGTGGTTCCACTCGGCCACGGCAGCTCCTGCGCGGGGGCCCCGCTCGAAGACCAGCGGGGTGAGCTGGCGTTCGCGCAGTTCTGCGGCGGCGGCCAGACCGATGGGTCCGGCACCGATCACGACGACGGGCAAGTCGTTCATCATTCGACCTTTCATCGATGTTCTTCGATCAATGCCACAGTATCGATGGTCATCGATGAATGCAACCATCGATGCCGATCGATATACTGAGTTCATGGTTACGTCCACTGAGTCCGCCGAGTGCCGTGTCCCGCCCCGCGCTGGTGCCGGGCATCCGTCGGCCGGTCTAGCGGCCGAGGACGCGGCCACCTACGCCGGTTGGTTCGCCTGCCTGGCCGAACCGACCCGTGTCCGGCTTCTCCACGAGGTCGCCAGCACCCCGGCCGGGGCCAGCATCGGGGAGCTGGCCACACGGCTGGGCATCGGCCAGCCGACCATCTCGCACCACGTCCGCAAGCTCGCCGACGTCGGCTTCGTGACCGTCCACAAGGACGGCACCAGCTCGGTCGTGGTGGTCAACCCGGCGTGCTGCACCGGTCTGCCGAGCGCGGCCGACGCGGTCATGGGCCTGCTCACCCAGCGCCCGTGCTGCCCGGACGATCTTCCCGGTGACGTCACCGTTCGGCCGATGACCGACGAGGACTGGCCGGCGGTGCGCCGCATCTACAGCGACGCCATCGCCACCGGTCTCACCACCTTCGCCACCGAGGTGCCGCCGCGGAAGACGCTCGACACCCAGTGGCTCCCGGATCACCGGTGGGTCGCCGAGATCGACGGCACCGTCGTCGGGTGGGCCGCCCTGACCGCGGCGTCGCCGCACGAGCATTTCCGCGGGGTCGCCGAGAACGCGGTCTGTGTCGCCGACAGCTGGCGCGGCCGCGGCGTCGGCAAGGCCCTGCTCCGGACGCAGGTGATCGCCGCCGATCAGGCCGGCCTGTGGACGCTACAGACCTCGGTCTTCCCGGAGAACCGGGCCGCGATCGCGCTGCACCACTCGGCCGGGTTCCGCACCGTCGGTGTCCGCGAACGCATCGCCCAACTCGGCGGCGAGTGGCGCGACACCGTCCTGCTCGAACGGCGATCCGAGGCCGGAGCCCCCGCCAGCTGGGCGGCGTGCTGACGGTCATGGACATCGAGCTGCTCTACTTCGACACCTGCCCCAACTGGCAGGTCGCCCGGGAACGGATCGCGCAGGCCCTCGCTGAGACCGGGAACGCCGGCACACCGATCACTCTCCGCACGATCGACACCCCGGACGAGGCAGAACGCGAAGCATTTCCCGGTTCGCCCACCATCCGCATCGACGGAGTCGACGCCTGCGGGCCGACCACCGGAGTGGGGCTGACCTGCAGGGTCTACCACACCCCCGACGGCCCGGCCGGAGCACCGACAGTGACCGACCTCGTCGCAGCGATCCGCCGGGCCGAGCTGCGGCGACACTGACGACAGACACTCGGTCCGGGCGCGCGGAGCATGCGTTCGAGCATCTTCGAAAATGTCGAATGGCGGAAACCGAACCGATCAGCGACCTCGTGAGTGAGGGCAAAGATGCCCGCTCGTTCCGCCCACAGTGCAGCACTGCACCGAAGGCGACACGAGCGGGTTCACGGCCAACGCAACATGCGACCTAGCAGCAGCCCGTCATCGGCGTGCACGCGCACATCTCACATGTTCCGTTCGCCATCATTACCTGACAGGCCCACCAGGCCTGCAGATTCGTCAGCCAGTTCTCCATGTCCTCACCTGATCTCCGACCCCCACCTAACATCGTAGTTCACCGGTTATCATCGCCATATGGCGATTAATAGCGCGGATGGGTGCCTGGCATCGAGGGGTACCGGCTCGACCCTCGACGCGGCGGTGGCGCTGTTCCACAGCCTCTCGGACGGGACTCGGTTGGCGATCGTGCGCCGCCTCGCTGCGGGTGAGGCTCGGGTGGCGGATCTGGTCGGCGAGTTGGGGTTGGCGCAGTCGACGGTGTCGGCGCATGTGGCGTGTCTGCGGGACTGCGGGCTGGTGACCGGCCGCCCGCAGGGGCGGCAAGTGTTCTATGCGCTGGCCCGGCCGGAGTTGATGGATCTTCTCGCCTCGGCGGAGACGCTGCTGGCGGCGACCGGGAACGCGGTCGCGTTGTGCCCGAACTACGGCACCGACGCCGAGGAGAAGTCATGAGCGACGCATGCGGCTGCGGCCACGACGAACCCCGCCCCGAAGGCGAGGAAGAACACGAGCCCGAAAAGCTCTGGCACATCACCGAGATCCGCGCCGCCGCCGCGGCCGGAGTGCTGCTGGTCGCGGCGCTGATCGTTCGGCTGACCGGCGGAGCCGATGCGCTCGCTGTGGGGCTCGAGGCGGCCGCTCTGACCGTCGCCGGCTACACGTTCGTCCCGTCCACGCTCAAGAGGCTGACCAAGGGCAAGATCGGCGTCGGCACGCTGATGACGATCGCCGCTATCGGCGCGGTCCTGCTCGGCGAGGTCGGCGAGGCCGCCATGCTCGCGTTCCTGTTCGCGATCAGCGAGGGACTCGAGGAGTACGCGGTCACCCGCACCCGCCGCGGCCTGCGGGCCCTGTTGTCCCTGGTCCCGGACACCGCCACGGTGCTCCGCGGTGGCCGCGAGGAGACCGTCCCGCCGGCCGATCTCTCGCTCGGCGAGATCATGATCGTCAAGCCCGGGGAGCGGATCGCGACCGACGGGCGCATCCGCACCGGACGCACCGCCCTGGATACCTCCGCGATCACCGGCGAATCGGTGCCCGTCGAGGCCGGCCCCGGAGACGAGGTGTTCGCCGGATCGATCAACGGCACCGGCGTCCTCGAAGTCGAGGTCACCGCTGGCGCGCAAGACAACTCGCTGGCCAAGATCGTGCGGATCGTCGAGGCCGAGCAGTCCCGCAAGGGCGAGGCCCAGCGCCTGGCCGACAAGATCGCCAAGCCGCTCGTCCCGGCCGTGATGGTCGCGGCCGCGGCCATCGCCGCAGTCGGCAGCCTCGCCGGGGACCCGCGGGTGTGGATCGAACGCGCCCTCGTCGTGCTCGTCGCCGCCTCACCGTGCGCGCTGGCGATCGCCATCCCCGTAACGGTCGTCGCCGCGATCGGCGCCGCATCCAAGCTCGGCGTCCTGGTCAAGGGCGGTGCCGCCCTCGAAGCGCTCGGCCGCATCCGCACCGTCGCGCTGGACAAGACCGGCACCCTCACCCGCAACCAGCCCGTCGTGATCGACGTCGCTACCGCGAACGGCGCCACCCGCGACGACGTCCTCTCGGTGGCCGCGGCGTTGGAGGCCCGCAGCGAACACCCGCTGGCCCGAGCGATTCTCGCCGCCGTCGACCACTACGTGCCCGCCGACGATGTCGACGCCGTGACCGGCGCCGGACTGACCGGCCGCATCGACGGCGCACCGGTTCGGCTCGGTCGACCCGGCTGGATCGACCCCGGCCCGCTCGCCACCGACATCGAACGGATGCAGCACGCCGGCGCCACCGCGGTCCTGATCGAACGCGCCGGAACCGTGATCGGGGCAGTCGCCGTCCGCGACGAACTCCGCCCCGAGGCCCGCGAGGTGATCGCCGGCCTGCACCGCGACGGCTACAAGGTCGCGATGCTCACCGGCGACAACGACCGCACCGCCCGCGCCCTGGCCGCCGACGTCGGCATCGACGAAGTGCACGCCGACCTGCGCCCCGAGGACAAAGCCCGCATCGTCGGAGCCCTCCGTTCTGCACACCCGACCGCGATGGTCGGCGACGGGGTCAACGACGCACCCGCCCTCGCCACCGCCGACCTCGGTATTGCGATGGGTGCGATGGGCGCCGACGTGGCGATCGAAACAGCCGACGTCGCTCTGATGGGTGAGGACCTGCGCCACCTGCCCCAGGCGCTGCACCACGCGCGCCGGTCTCGGACGATCATGCTGCAGAACGTCGGCCTGTCCCTGGCGATCATCACCGTCTTGATGCCGCTGGCCCTGTTCGGTGTCCTCGGCCTGGCCGCGGTCGTCCTCGTCCACGAAGTCGCCGAGATCGTCGTCATCGCCAACGGCGTCCGCGCCGGACGCGCCCGTACCCTCACCGCAGCGGAACCCTCGGCGATCACGCGCGAGCCGATCGCCGGGGCTCGGTCATGACATCCGCCGAGCCCACCACCTCGACCTCGGCCAGGTGGCGCCGCGGCCGCCGCACCCTCGTCGCGGTCGCCGTCGCCTTAGCTGCGATCGCGCTGGTCGTCGATCCGATTGCACGCGACACTCTTTCCGGGGGCCGGGCCATCGATCTCGGTCTGCTACAACTGCGCCTGACCTACAACACCGGGGTCGCGTTCAGTCTCGGTGACCAACTCCCCACCGCCGTCGTTCTTGCCGCCACCGCGGCCATCACCGCCACGATCAGTGTGTTCGCGTGGCGTACCGCACCCGACAGTCACCCGATCCAGACCGTCGGGCTCGCCGCGATCGTCGCCGGCGCCGCCGCCAACGTCATCGACCGTCTTCTCGACGCCAAGGTCACCGACTACTTCCACACCGGGTGGTTCGCCACCTTCAATCTCGCCGACACCTACATCACCTGCGGCGTCGTCCTCGTCATCGGCGCATTGCTCCTCGAATCCAACGAGGAACACGCACCATGACCCGCATACCCGAGCACCTGCGCAACGCCCACACCGCGGAAGCGTCCGGGTGAACGTGGGCGCGCTCGTCGCCGGCCCCTTATCGGACGAGTGTGGTCAGTTGTCGAGGTCGAGTTGGGCGACTGCGGCTTTGGCGGTGCGTCCGACGCCGAGGATGGTCGCCGATCCGGGACCGGTCCAGTCGCCGTAGCCGAGCAGGTGCAGGCGGGGCTCCTTGAGCGCCTTCGTGCCCGAGACGGCGATCGTGCCGTCGTGCTCGCGCAGCCGCAGCGGACGCAGGTGGGCCAGGGCGGGCCGAAAGCCGGTGGCCCACACGATGACATCCGCGTGCTGCTCGAGGTCTCCCCAGGCCACGCCGTCGCGGGTGAGGCGGTCGAACATCGGTAGCGCCTGCAGGACACCGCGATCGCGGGCGGCGCGGACCTCGGGAACCATGACGATGTCGCCGAGCGACGCCGGTCCGCCGGGATCGGGTTTCCCGGTGGCGATCGCCGCGGCACGCTCGGACGCGACCTGGAACAGCACCCGCCCGTCGACGTCGTCGGCGAGGAAGCGGGGTGGCCGGGTCGTCACCCACGTGGTGGCGGCTGCGGTGGAGATTTCGGCGACGAGCTGGGCGGCGGAGTTGCCGCCACCGACGATCACCACCCGGGCGCCGGCGAAGTCCGAGGCTCGGCGGTAGTCGACGGTGTGGAGTTGGCGGCCGGTGAACTCCCGCGCACCCGGGTAGAGCGGCCAGAACGGTTGCTGCCAGGTGCCGGTCGCGCTGATCACCCGCCGGGCCCGCCAGATCCCCCGGTTCGTGGTGACGGCGAGGTGCTGCCCGCCGCGGTCCACACCGGTGACCCGGACGGGCCGCTCGATCGGCAGGTCGTAGCGCTCCTCGTAGGCGGTGAAGTAGTCGACCACATGCGAGGCGGGCGGGAATCCGTCCGGCCACGGCGGCATCGGCCATCCCGGCAGGGCCGCGAACTCCGCCGGGGAGAACAGCCGCAGCGACGGCCACGTGTGTGGCCATGCCCCGCCCGCGATCGGCTGGTCGTCGAGGATCACGAACCGGTGCCCGGCTCGCCGCAGGTAGTAGCCCGCGGCCAAACCTGCCTGACCGCCACCGATCACGACCACATCCATGTCGGTCACCGATCCCTGCTCCATCACGCTCAGGCGGTAACGGGCTCGCCCGCCGCGGCCAGGGTGTTCTCCGTGATGTCACCCTGCTCGGCCAGCCAGCGCTCGGCGTCGATCGCGGCGGCACAGCCGGTGCCGGCCGCGGTGATGGCCTGACGGTAGGTGTGGTCCACCAGGTCGCCGGCCGCGAAGACGCCCTCGGTGGAGGTGGCGGTGGTCGGCGACTGCACCTGGACGTAGCCGGCGGCGTCGACGTCGACCTGGCCCTTGACGAGCTCGCTGCGCGGGTCGTGGCCGATGGCGACGAACATGCCGGTGACGTCGAGCGTGGACTGCTCGCCGGTGACCGTGTCGCGGACCACCAGGCCGGTGACGCTGTTCTCACCCAGCACCTCGACCGGCTCGGCGTTGGTGACGAAGCGGATCTTCTCGTTCGCCTTGGCGCGCTCGAGCATGATCCGGGACGCGCGGAACTCCTCGCGGCGGTGCACGAGCGTGACGCTGCGGGCGAACTTGGTCAGGAAGGTGGCCTCCTCCATCGCGGAGTCGCCGCCGCCGACCACGACGATGTCCTGGTCGCGGAAGAAGAAGCCGTCGCAGGTGGCGCAGGCGCTGACGCCGCGGCCGAGGAGCTTCTCCTCGCCGGGGATGCCCAGGTAACGGGCGGCGGCACCCATCGCGAGGATGACGGCGCGCGCGTAGTAGGTCTCGCCGTTCGCGGCGACCTTCTTGACCGGCCCGTCGAGCTCGATCTCCTCGACGTCCTCGGTGCGGATGTCCGCGCCGAAACGCTTGGCCTGCTCGCGCATCTCGTCCATGAGGTCGGGGCCCATGATGCCCTCGCGGAAGCCGGGGAAGTTCTCCACCTCGGTGGTGGTCATCAGCGAGCCGCCGAACTGGGTGCCCTCGAAGAGCAGGGGCTCGAGCTCCGCACGGGCGGCGTAGACGCCGGCCGTGTACCCGGCGGGTCCGGAGCCGACGATGATCAGGTCGTGGATGGTCGCGTCAGTACTCAATGAGGAGCCTTCCGTGCGGCCCCCGCGGGGGCGTAGAGGTGGACGTTTCCGGTCAGGAGCGGGCGGGCTCGGCGGTCAGTTCGGCGATCAGCGCCTCGACCTTCGCCTTGATCTCGTCACGGATCGGGCGGACCGCGTCGACACCCTGCCCGGCCGGGTCCTCGAGAACCCAGTCGCGGTAGGACTTTCCGGGGAAGACCGGGCAGGTGTCGCCGCAGCCCATGGTGATCACGACGTCGGAGGCCTGCACCGCGTCGACGGTGAGGATCTTCGGGGACTGGGTCGAGATGTCGATGCCGACCTCGGCCATCGCCAGGGTCGCGGCGGGGTTGACCTGGTCGGCCGGGGCGCTGCCCGCGGAGCGGACCTCGATCCGGTCACCGGCCAGCGCGGTGAGGAATCCGGCGGCCATCTGGGAGCGGCCGGCGTTGTGCACGCAGACGAACAGGACCGACGGCGTGGCGTTCGGGGAATCGGTGGTCATCGAGAACCTTTCGGGAAGATGGAGGGGGTCAGGCCTGGGTGGTGGTGGTGAGTTCGGTGAGCAGGCCGCGGACACGAACATCGATTTCGTCGCGGATCGCGCGCACCATGTGCGGCGATTGCCCTTCCGGGTCGGGTACCGACCAGTCGAGATACCGCGTGCCCGGATGGACCGGGCAGGCGTCGCCGCAGCCCAGGGTGACCACCACGTCGGCGACGGCGACGACCTCGTCGGTCAGCGGCTTGGGATACGCGGCGGCCAGGTCGATTCCGGTTTCGGCCATCACCGCGAGGACGGCGGGATCGATCCCGCCGGTCGGGGCCGAGCCCGCCGAATGGACGTGGACACGGCCGCCGCTGTGGTGGTCGAGCAGCGCCGCCGCCATCTGCGAGCGGCCGGTGTTGTGGGCGCAGACGAACAGCACCTCGGGCGCCGTCTTCACCACGGCACCGTCGGTGTGGGCGCGGGCGGTGAGGCGTTCGGCGGCCAGCCTGGGCGCGAGCGCCGTCAGATGGGTGTGCACCGTGGCGGTCTCGCGCAGCGCGGCGTACGACTCGAACACCGTCCGCTCCACCGTTTCCGGGGAGAAGACCCCGACGTATCTGCCGGCGAGATGCTCGGCGGCCCGCCGCAGGACCGCCTCGGGAACGAGTAGTTCGGACTGATGGCGGTCGACATGCTGGGACATGTTCGTCTCCTGGCCTTCTCGGGTCACGAAGCGATGGGTGCGGGAGAATCCGTGCGGTTGAAGCGTTTGCGTAGCGCGAGGGAGACGTAGACCAGGCCGACGAGGACGGGGACCTCGATCAGCGGTCCGACGACCCCGGCGAGGGCCTGGCCGGAGGTGACGCCGTAGGTGGCGATCGCGACCGCGATGGCGAGCTCGAAGTTGTTGCCGGCGGCGGTGAACGCGAGGGTGGTGGTGCGCTCGTAGCCCAGTCCCATTGCGGCGCCGAGGGCGTAGCCGCCGCCCCACATGATCGCGAAGTACGCGAGAAGCGGGATCGCGATCCGGACGACATCGAGTGGCTGCGAGGTGATCTGGTCGCCCTGTAGCGCGAAGAGGATCACGATGGTGAACAGCAGGCCGTAGAGCGCCCAGGGGCCGATCTTCGGCAGGAACCGCTTCTCGTACCACTCGCGGCCCTTGGCCTTCTCCCCGAAGTGGCGGGTGAGGAACCCGGCGAGCAGCGGGATGCCGAGGAAGATCAGTACGGACTTGGCGATCTGCCACGGTGAGGTGTCGATGGTGGTCTGTTCGAGGCCCAGCCAGCCGGGCAGGACCGAGAGGTAGAACCAGCCGAGGACGGCGAACATGATCACCTGGAAGACGGAGTTGATCGCGACCAGCACGGCGGCCGCTTCGCGGTCGCCGCAGGCGAGGTCGTTCCAGATGATGACCATCGCGATGCAGCGCGCGAGGCCGACGATGATCAGGCCGGTCCGGTACTCCGGCAGGTCCGGCAGGAAGATCCAGGCGAGGGCGAACATCAGCGCCGGGCCGAGCACCCAGTTCAGGACCAGTGAGCCGGCGAGGAGCTTGCGGTCGCCGGTGACGGTGTCGAGGCGGTCGTAGCGCACCTTCGCCAGGACCGGGTACATCATGATCAGCAGGCCGAGTGCGATCGGCAGGGAGATGCCGTCGAGTTCGACGGCCCCGAGCGCGTCGCCGAGGCCGGGGATCATCCGGCCCAGGAGCAGGCCGGCGACCATCGCCACGCCGATCCACACCGGCAGGAACCGGTCCAGTGTCGAGAGCTTGCCGACAACAGCGGGATGGGTGGTCGTCTCGGTCACCGGGCCACCTCCACGACCGCGGCTGCGGGCACGCAGGCCGAGCCTTCGACGACACCGGCTTCGGACGACAGCACCGCCGAGAGCTGCGCGAGCGCAGAGGGGATCACCCGGTAGTAGACCCAGGTTCCGCGGCGCTCGCAGTCGAGCAGCCCGGCCTCACGCAACACCTTGAGGTGATGCGAGATCGTCGGCTGCGACAGCTCGAACGCCGGGGAGATGTCGCACACACAGCTCTCGCCGTTCTCGTGGCTGGCAATCAGGCTCAGCATCCGTAGACGCACCGGATCTCCGAGCGCCTTGAACATCCGGGCCAGGTCAGAGGCCCAATCCGAGGTCAACGGCTCCCGCGTGATGGGCGAGCAGCAGGCCTCGACCCCACTCGACGATTGATTCGACATACGTCTATATTGACTCTTATCGATTCAACTCGTCAACCGAACGGCCGGTGAACACGGCCACCCCCGGAAGGATCCGAGCGTGCACAAACCTTCGGTGCTGTTCGTCTGTGTGAAGAACGGCGGCAAGTCCCAGATGGCGGCCGGGCTGATGCGCAAGGCCGCCGGCGACGCGGTCGAGGTGCACTCGGCCGGCACCAAGCCCGGAGCCGCGGTCAACGCCCTGTCCGCGCAGTCGCTCCTCGAGGTCGGCGTGGACATCACCGCCGAGACCCCGAAGGCGATCGACCCGCAGCTGCTGCGGGCAGTCGACGTGGTGGTCACCCTCGGACGCGAGGCCCACGTCGATCCCGTCCCAGGGACCCGGTTCGAGAACTGGGACACCGACGAGCCGTCCGAACGCGGCATCGACGGCATCGACCGCATGCGCCTGGTCCGCGACGACATCGCCGCCCGCGTCGACCGGCTCGCCGCCCAGCTCACCGCCCCCACCCACCCCTGAGAACTGAGAGGACCCCCTGATGACCCGTATCGAGGTTTTCGAGCCCGCACTGTGCTGCAACACCGGAGTGTGCGGCGACGACGTCGACCAGGCCCTGGTCACCTTCACCGCCGACATGGACTGGATCAACACCCAGGGCGGCGACGTCGCCCGCTTCAACCTCGCCAACGAGCCCCTCGCCTTCGCCGAGCGGGAACCGGCCAAGGCGTTCCTGCAGCTCTCCGGCTCCAAGGCCCTGCCCCTCGTCCTCGTCGACGGCGTCACCGCCGTCACCGGCCGCTACCCCGACCGCGCCCAGCTCGCCAAGTGGGCCGGCATCGCCGCCGAACCGGTGGCCGCGCCCGCCGGGATCCAGATGCTCGGACTCGCCGACACCACCGGCGCCGGATCCTGCTGCGGCGACGGCCCGGACAACACCAGCTGCTGCTGAAAGGTCGACCCATGAAGTTCCTCGACGGTGCACCACGGTTCCTGTTCTTCACCGGCAAGGGCGGGGTCGGGAAGACCTCGATCGCCTGCGCCTCCGCCGTCGCCCTCACCCGCGAGGGCAAGAAGGTCCTGCTCGTAAGCACCGATCCCGCCTCCAACGTGGGGCAGGTCTTCGGGTTGAGCATCGGCAACACCATCACCGACGTTCCTGCCGTCCCGGGACTCTCGGCGCTCGAGATCGATCCCGAACAGGCAGCTGATGCGTACCGCGAACGCATCATCGGCCCCGTCCGCGGGCTGCTCCCCGAGAAGGAACTCGCGTCGATCACCGAACAGCTCTCCGGGTCGTGCACCACCGAGATCGCCTCGTTCAACGAGTTCACCGCGCTACTCACCGACGAGACCACAATCGCCGGGTTCGACCACGTCCTGTTCGACACCGCCCCCACCGGCCACACCATCCGGCTGCTGCAGCTGCCCGGGTCGTGGACCGACTTCCTCGACGACGGCAAGGGCGACGCCTCCTGCCTCGGCCCGCTGTCCGGGCTCGAGAAACAGCGCACCATCTACGCCGGCGCCGTCGCCGCCCTCGCAGACCCGCAACGCACCCGCCTCGTCCTCGTCGCCCGGCCGCAGCGCTCCCCGCTGGCCGAGATCGCCCGCACCCACACCGAACTCGCCGACATCGGACTGACCGAACAGCACGTCGTCATCAACGGAGTCCTCCCCGCCCCCGACCGCAGCGACGCCCTGGCCACCGCGATCTACGACCGCGAACAGGCCGCCCTCGCCGCCCTACCGGGCGACCTGCGGAAGCTGCCCCTCGATCAGATCGAGCTCAAGGCCACCAACATGGTCGGCATCGACGCCCTCGACACCCTGTTCACCACCGAGTCGAACACCACACCGGCACACCCCGATTCCGAGACCGCTGCCGACGTGCCGGACGCACCGCTGTCCGCGCTCGTCGACGAACTCGCCGCCGACGACCACGGCCTGATCATGTGCATGGGCAAGGGCGGAGTCGGGAAGACCACCATCGCCGCTGCCGTGGCCGTTGCGCTCGCCGAGCGCGGCCACCAGGTCCACTTGACCACCACCGACCCGGCCGCGCACCTCACCGACACCCTCGCCGGCAGCCTCGACAACCTGACCGTCTCGCGGATCGACCCGGCCGAGGCCACCGCCGCATACCGGGAGCGGGTCCTCACCAGCAAGGGCGCCACCCTCGACGAACAGGGCCGCGCCAACCTCGCCGAGGACCTCAAGTCCCCGTGCACCGAGGAAGTCGCTGTCTTCCAGGCCTTCTCCCGCATCATCCACGAATCCCGCCGACACTTCGTCGTTGTCGACACCGCCCCTACCGGCCACACCCTGCTCCTGCTCGACGCGACCGGTTCCTACCACCGCGAGATCGCCCGGCAGATGGGCGAGAACACGAACTTCACCACCCCGCTGATGCGGCTGCAGAACCCCGACGAGACCAAGATCCTCATCGTCACCCTCGCCGAAACCACACCCCGCCTCGAAGCCGCAACACTGCACGCCGACCTCGAACGCGCCAGCATCCACCCCTGGGCGTGGGTGGTCAACAACTCCACCGCCGCAGCGAACCCGACATCACCACTGCTCCAACGCCGCGCGGACACGGAACTCGCCGAAATCGACGCCATCACCAGAACACACAGCAGGCATGCGATCGTGCCCCTGCGGCCCGCCGAACCGCGCGGAGTAGCGGCCCTCTCCTCGCTGGTACGAAACGAGTCGACTTCTACGTCACTCAGCTGAGATCGGACGGGGTGCGCCACCGATGAATGGGCTCGTCGGTGGCCTCACCTCGCCCCGAGGATCGATTACAGGGAGGCAAGTCTGAACAAGCCGGCGCGCACCCACTGAACGATCGTGACTGAAATGTGCACTACAGCTTCGGCCTCCGTTTGGGTCGGTGTCCGTGTCGCACCAGTGCCGTGGCGGTCCGGGTTTGGCCACGCCATCTTCAGCAGCGCGTGAAGGGTCTCCACACTTCCGATGCTGTTGCTGTCGAGTCCAAACCCCCACTTCGACGGCTTCGCGGCAATCGCCTTTTCGATCGTCCCGAGCGTGGCTTTCGGATTGTTCGGTACGACGACCGGCCACAACGCCGCTTCCATCGCCTTGATGGCGTGATCCCATGCGTCCGACGGATTCGGATCGCGGCCGTACGCGTTTGCCCATGCCTCAGCGAGCTCCCTCGACGCATCGTCCGCTGCACTTGTCGCAGCCTCGAATTGCTTGCGCGCACTCGCATCCACCCGGCGTTCGAGAGTCTTCCCTCCGGAGGCCACTGCCCATGCAGATCCACCGTCGAGGAGCATGCGATCGAGACCGGAGTCGGCTACTTCAGGCGACAAACTCAGAAGTGCGTCCAACACGTCGAGGAAGGCGCCTTCGTCCTTCAAACACACGCCCAGAATGTCGTTCATCAAGTCGCCGCGGGTCACACCAGCCCGCGTAGGGATTCGAGCACGAACCGCAACCTTAAACATCAAGTCGTCACGCATCGCGGACCGCCCCGAGACCGGCCTACTCCGGTACCCGAACTGGTTCTGCAGGTAATAGATCAACACTGGAGAGAGATGCGCCGACACCCCCTCGTAGAGGGCGTAATTGGGCTGCCCAGATTCCCGAGCCGATAGCGGTCGCCAGGCAGCCATACGTGTCCCCCTCTCCAACCGCAGTCTGCGGTAGTTGACTTCGCACACGCTATCGCCGCTCGCCGACGCTGCGACTCCTAACACCGCGCTTCGCTGTCCACGGCCCAAGAACAGGCGAAGTTCACGACACCCCTTCAGACGAGTCCTGCACCTCATGACTGAACACCTGCATTGAGCAAGACAACCGAGTTGGTGCAGTCAACTGAGCATAGACGTGCCCCACCAGCTTGCGGAACTGTTCCTGCCGAGAGCATTTCGTCGGAGAGCTTGTAGCGGCCTTCGGTGAACATTCGGTCGGGGCTACGCGTGTCCGAGAGTACGACGATGCCCTTTCCTGTGGAGGTGGCATAGCGGTCTGATCGGGCTACCTGAATGAGCCGGATTCGGTGCGCTCGCATCAGGGGAAGCACGAGCTTCTCGATTTCAGTACGCGCGGTGGCTTTTTCGTCGCCGGTCTGAGCGGTGACGACCGCGAGGTCGTCGAGCTCGAAGTTCCGGCTGGTGGGGTCGGTGAGCCAGCGTAGGAGGATTGCGCAGCTATCTACGCCCATTCCGAATCCGAGCACAACTTTGGGGATCGACTCGTCGTGATTGAGGCCATCGAGTCCTGGAATGCGTGCTCGGGGGCTGTCGAACAGTGGGAGCGTCTCTGCGATCAACGGTGTCTCCTACGAGATCAAGGGGTTGGATGCCACCGCAACGTAGGAACGGTCAGCCGTGAGCAGGGCACGGATACGTGCAGGTCAGTTGGGTTTCCGCTGGCCCAGGATGGGCGATGGGTGCTCTTGTCGGACAGGGTGTCGACCCCCTGCCGGGGATGGTGCGCGAAGGGTGCGCGCTGGGTGCGCGCTGGGGGTGCGCTGGGTGCGCGCTGGGGGTGCGCTGGCGGTGCGCTGGCCAGGGCTGCTTCGGCGGGGTTGTCGCCACTCGGGATTTCGGACAGTCCATGCGGAGCGGTGATGGCCCCGCCTGAGTGGGGCCATCTGCGTCGATCAGCTGATGAAGTCGATACCGAGTTGCGCCGCGGTCTGCGTCGCTCCTGCGGTGAGTACTTCGTTGATCTGCGAGGGCTGGATGCCGTTCTGCAACGCGATATCGAGCAGATCCACCAGTCGGTGCAAGGGGTTGCGCCGTTTGACCATGGCGATTGCGATCCCTGCAAGCGGGCCGTTGCCCGTCATGTATGTCAGGGCTGCAACCACCGCAAGAGCTTCGACGCGGCCCTGTCCCCGTGTGCGTCGCGCCACGTCGGCGAACAGATCGATTGCTGCGTGCGATCGGTCGCCGGACCCCATGCCCAGGGCTAGGTCGCGCACTTTCGGGTTGAGGATTGCCCCGGCTACGGCCTGCACATCGCTGCTGTCCACAGGTTTCCCGGCGGCGCACGTGTCGACCGCGTCGTACACGACCATCACTGCTGCGAGGATGTCCTCGTCGTCGGGACGGGCATCAGCATCCAGTCCCTCACCGGATGCGGCGAGCGTGCGGGTCAGCTCGTCTCGGGACGGTGCAACTGTGCCGCCTTCCATTGCTCGGACCACTGCCAGTTCGTGCACAGCGGGATCTTCGAGCAGTCCGGTCGTACCGGTACGGGTCTCGCACCATAGTTCGCCTTCGCCGACGGCGGCGATGTGCGCAGCCATCTTGACGGGGTAACCGTGCTGTTCGATGGTTTCGACAGCGCGGCTCAGCCGAGCTTGGCGGGCGTCGACTTCGGTTCCCACTGCGACGACAACGACGGAATCCAGTCCATCGACCGTGGCTGTGCGCGCCAAGGTGTTGACGAGCTGGTGACGTCGCTCGGGGTCGTCGATGAGGTGGATGTCGAGCCGGTACGTGCAGACGACGCGGTTTTCCTCGTTGAGGGCTGCGGCGATGATCGATTCCTCCGGCACGAACCCGAACATTGCGGGAATCATGGCGATGACCGATCCGAATCCTTCAGCTCTCGCTACCGTCATGTCGGCACCTCTTTCGTTGCGTTCCGATTTCTTACGCAGCAAAGGTCTCGCAGCGCGAGAAGTGGTGCGGCACGGCAATTTGCGGGCGGGCGTGCTTGTGGTGGTGACGATGGTTCGGTGGTGGACAGATGTCTCATCCTGCGGCGACCGCACCTGCAGAATGCCCGTTACGTCCGGTTACAGGAGTAACGCGGTAGGTAGTGCTGCTCGATGCAGGAATGCAGAACCAAGAGAAAGCACCGATGCCCGATGAACACTCCCCCTGGTTGGTATCCCGATCCCGCTACCCCTGCACAATTGCGATGGTGGGACGGGCAGAACTGGACTGAGAAGACCACCCCTGCCCCAGCTCCAGCTGCTTCAACCCAGGCCGACCCGCTCACCACCATGAGCATTCCCACGCACCCGGATCCGTTCGCCACCGCGCAGCCGTTCGCTCCTCCCCCGGCCCAGATCGCCGGCAGCGGACAGCCACCCACGTCGACGACCAACTACCTACCCAACCTCATCGCCGCTATTGCCGCGAGCGTCGGGATCGTCATCGGCAGTATCGGCCCCTGGGCAACGTTCATGGCCGTGTCGAAGAACGGTATCGACGGGGACGGCGCGGTCACCTTGGTACTGGGGATCGTCTCCGCCATTGCCCTGTTCTCGATCCTTGCCCGCGGTGGAAAGTCCCGCATCGGTGACCGGTGGCTCGGTGTTGCTATCGGTGTCGTCTGCTTGGTGACGTCGATCGTGGACATCGTGGACGTCAGTTCGATGACCACCGAGGTCTTCGACCGGACAGTCGGAGTACAAATCGGGTGGGGCCTGTGGTTGACCGCACTGTCGTCTGCGGTGCTGTGTCTGACCGGTTTGACCGTCGCCAAGCAAACCCGCAGGAAGTAGCCGCTGCGCGATGACCGGCGAGTGCGGAGTACAAGCCCACCAACCAGTTCGGTGCGGCTCCTACTTCGCGGCGTCGGGCATCACCGCACCGACCATCCGTAGAGGCACTGCCCGTGGAGCTTCGACCTTGTTTCGCAAACCCTGCCGCGCAGCCACCTGCCCCTAACCGCGCCTGCGACTTATTACTGCCGCAACTGCGGCCTCACCTTCCCCTACCCCGCGCGACCGCGAGCATCGCCCTTACCGGACGAGGAAAGAAATCGTCGAGCCCCAGTGAACACGACAGTGCCGCCAAAGTGGCCCAAAACTGGGCCCGGACCTCTCCTGGGGAGACCCCATAGGCTTCGGCCACAGCCACCTCAACGTCGGACGTCCACCCAGGCTGCCGGAGACCACTCCCTCCTCGATTGCCGGCCGGATGGTCTGTCTCTGGCAGAAGCCGCGTCAGCGGAACTCCTGCATTGCGAAGGCGGCGACAGTCCATGCTGCGGTTCACCGAGAAATGGCAGCCGAGCTGCAGGGCCTCCGCGGTTTGATCAATCGTTCCGAGCCACCAGTGCAGGATGACACCCGATGCACCACATTCGGCGATGATGTCGAGAACTGGCGCCGTGGCACGTTTGCTGTGTACCGACACCAATCGGGGCGTCTGTGCTGCGAGAACGAGGATCGACCGGAAGGTCTTTGTCTGGACTTGGATGTCAGTCTTTGCGGCACCGTCGAGCCCTACCTCCCCTAGATAGGGCGTGCGCTGAATCAGCTCGGTGTAGCGCTCGACATCAAACCCGGCCAGCGCAGAGGCCACGCCTGGATGGCACCCTAGACCCCACACTGTCACCCGATCCGAACGATTCAGGGTATGTTCAAAATCGTCGGCATCTCGCGTGGCTACGAATACCACAGCCCCAAGCCGTTCGAGCTCATACGGCGCGATTCCGGTTTCGATGTGCGCGTGCATATCAAGCGGGGGGAGTTCTCGTCTCATGAGAGGAAGCTCCGTAGTTCGCTGATGCCGCGCCGGCATACATCGAGAGCGTCGCTAGCCGGATAGTCAGGTGGCAACGACATGACCATGATGTCCCTTGCGCGGATCCCGCGGCCCGCGAAATCTCTCATGGGCTCGACGACCGACTTCTGGCGCACGAAGTCCGAGAACTGACCTGTGGTGTCGTCACAGAGATACTCGGTGGCATCCGGGATGTCCGCTGCGGCAAAGGATGCACGCCGGACCAGGCATCCGAAACAGACACCACAGGAACTCCCCGGTGGAGCACCGCTGTAGCGGGCATCAGTGTGCGAACAAGAGTTGGTAGCGCTGAGGTAGACCGACGCCGGGCCGCGACCGATGCCGTCTCTGAGCCGAGTGAACATCTCCCCCTTTGTTATGCGTTCGAACGGATTGCTGATTCGTCCGTAACCGCCAATACGCTCGACAAGCGCCTGAAGGTCACGCAGGAATCGCGGGTGCGTCGTGTGGGTAGAAAGGGCGCCGCGACGGTCAGCTCCGAGTGGCGGGTTTAGCGAGGCGAAGCCGTTTTCGGGAATCCACAGCGGGTCGGCGGCCCATTGTGCCACCGCGAGACCCAGTGCCAGAAAAAGCAACGATCGGGAACGCGTCGACGTCTCGTTGCGGAATGTCGTACCGTCGAGGCGCCGGGTGCCACGGTTGAGGTGGAATTGGTGGTGAACCTCGCGGACTTTGGGTGTATGGCCGACGATCGTCTCGACGAGCCCCTGTTGAATCGGTGAGAGCGCCGTCGAACTGTACTGCGAGACAAGTGCTTGCGAGGTATCGTCCGCGAGTTCGAGCGCCGAGATCAGCGCGCCTGTTGCGGAGTCCGCGCCACCGCTGAGGAGAACTGTTCGCTGGAAGTCGAACTCCTCGATTTGCGGTGGGTCGAGGTCGTCTGCCACCGCCTGCTTGAACTCGAAACTCCACCGGTCACCGGTCAAGAAACCGACCAGAGTCGCGAGGTTGCTCGCCTCCCGCGCCCAGCTGTCTGGGTCACCTACCTCGACATGTAGCTCGAAGGTGCGGGTGTTCCAGGATGCTCCGCCGCCTTCCCGCTGCACGGATCTGTCCGCGGCGAGAACGCCGAGAGCGATCCGCACGAGGTCGACGTTTCGTGGGTTGACCTTGCCGAGGCACTCCAGGTACGGGCTGAGGGTGCCGGTGAACGTGGACTTGGCCGAGCGGGACCAGAGGAAAACCTCGTCGAACACGGTGCCGGTCATCGCGTCGGCAGCGTCCTGTTCCGAAATGGTCAGTAGGCAACGGGTCATGACGTCACCCCGTAGATGATGCCGAGGTCCCGGACGCCGTTCTCGATGGCGGTCGCCATCTCCTGTTCGGTGGCCCCAGTGGGTGTCAGCGATGCCTGGCTCGCCATCTCGGCCGCCAGGTCACGGATGGCCTGCTCGGTCTGGCGTCGCCGCTCGGGGGTTGCGCCGGTCTCGTAGATGCGGGCGGCAACCTCCGTCAGAGCGACCTCAGCGATTGTGATCTCGATCGATTTGCGCACGATGTCCTCTGGGGAGGGTGCCTGCCCTTCAGGGTGTTCGAGGATCCACTCCACGACCCCGGCCACGATGTCGCGTGTCTCGGAGTCATCGAGGGTGCTGTTGGCTTGTGTCTCGAAGGCAGCCTCGACGATCTTGATTCCGACCGACAGGGGGTCACCGAGGGACCGTAGCTCGTCGTAGTTCAGCCCGGCTTGAATGAGTGTTTCGCGATCCCCGGTGGAGTACGCCACGGCGAGCCGTCCGGCGCGCCCGGCCGCACGCGAGACCCGGCCGACTGAGCGGCTGACACCTCCGGTTGAACGACCCCCACCGCCACCACCGACGGTTCCACCACCGCCGCTACCGTTGCCTGGGCCGTCAGCGCGACCGGAACCGCCGCGCGGACGAAGCAGCAAACCCAGTGCTGGTGTCAGGTCAATCTGGTGTCCATGCGCGGAATCCGGGCGTTCCTCGCCAGGACTGAGATCCTCGGAAGTGCCGTCAGCCGGTGCATTGCCGGTCGGCTCCGCGGGCTCATCGAAACCGTCGATCCAGTCCGCAATCGAGTCCCGAAGGTCGGCGGCGTCACGACCGGCGCTGCCGCCGAAGGATCCACTAGTTCCCACGGGTCCCCCAGTTGGTGCGGACAAGCCCGATGGTTCTCCTCAACTCAGGGCTCGGCTGGCTACCTTCCCATACGTCAAGGACCGGTTCGTAGGTCGTGGCGTCGAGAGTGCGAAGCTTGAGTGCCGTCACGGGTTCGACGTCGGCGACCGGGATTGCTTGAAGCGCAGTGACCACACCCGACTGGGTGCCGGGGTGAACGTATGCAATGCGGAGCATGCTGTCGACGGTGAACTTCTGAATGCGCGGCTGGTCCCGTGTACGGCGACCGAGGTGACTCACGAGCGTCCGAGCGTCGGACTCGGGCAGACCACTGAGTACCTGGTCGCTGATGCCGGCGCGCTCGACCTTCAGACTCGAGCTGAGTGCCGCGGCCAGATCTCGGAGCCGCTCTGGCAATCCGGTGTCGATGACCTCGATCTTGGCGAATGACGCTGCCAGGTAGAGATAGCCGGAGATTGTGGTGGCGTCGAGTGTCGGCGGGAGCTTGGCCCACCGGACCAGAGTGTCGCTGAACGATGCGTCCGTGGTGGGTTCTGATTCGGGTGTGGTCACCGGGCCGGGTTGCCCCGTCGTTCCCTCAGCGTTCGCCTCGCCGCCAAGGTCTGTATCAGTGACGGGTGTCTCCAGCGGTACCTGATTGGCCAGAGCATCGAGAGCCTCCAGACGATCCCTCAACTGGTTGGTTGCCAACCAGTCGAGAACTGTCTCGAAGTCATCTGCAAGCAAACGCTCCAGCACCATGAGCTTGGCGATGGCATCGGACTCGAGTGTGATGCCACGCCGACCGGCGACCGCCTGGCGAACGTT
This sequence comes from Rhodococcus sp. C26F, assembly GCF_053345925.1. NCBI lineage: Bacteria > Bacillati > Actinomycetota > Actinomycetes > Mycobacteriales > Nocardiaceae > Rhodococcus > Rhodococcus sp. C26F. The sequence continues at coordinate 14,946 of NZ_JBKFBA010000038.1, read as the reverse complement.
CAGGTCATTGAGAAAGCGCTTAATCCGGCGGGGGTTGCCGTGAAACTTCTCGTACAGGATCGGGGTCAACCGGGCTGCCGTGGCCAGGTGCTGCGTCAGGTCCGAACCTTGAGGCAGCTCGAGGTCATCGATGCTGTCACCGGCACGGCGGAGTTCGTCGCACTGCTCGACAAGGGCAGTGAAAGTGTCCTCCGAATCAAGCTCGCTCCGGACCAGCAATAGGAATAGGTAGGCATGCGTATCGAACCGGCTCAGCCCGGGCAGTGGGATAGTGGTCTGCACGATCTTGTGCAGGTACAGCTTGGCCGGAGCCTCATGCTCCTCACCCGCCGCAGGCGGCGTTTTGAACTTCTGCTGGATCGCCTCGGCAACCCGATCCTCATCTGCCGCGATGACGAACGACATGCCCTTAGCCGAGAGGAAGAGCCTGATTGCCTCCAAAGTGTCAACCACCGTGTCCGGCAGGCAGCGGTCCAGATCGTCGACCAACACCACAATGCGCGACACATGCGCAAGCGCCGGTTCCGACAGCAATTCCTCGAAGGCTTCACGGAAGCCGGCCATCCCCTTATCGCTGTCGAGACTCTCAGGGTCATCACTGACCAAGCTGAAAACATCGTCGAGTGTGGGAATCTGCATCGTCACCGCGGTCTTGGTGGCGAGCTTGACTGCCTTCGACCAGTTTACTTTGCGTACAAGTTTTTTGATTCCCTCGAGTGCCACCTTTCCCGCGGGGTCAGTGTCGGTGAACTCCTTACTCAGCGCGCCGAGTACCTCAGCGATGAGGCTTTCCTTGGGTCCGACCGCTGGGTCATACCGCCAGGGCTGGGTGGGGATGACCAAAACCTTGGAACCTGCATCCAGGGAGCGCTGGTCAATCTCGGCCTTGACGAGCTCAAGCACACTGGTCTTCCCGCTCCCCCACGCCCCCGACAACCCGATCGCAACCGGATCCAGGGCCTCGTCGAAAAGCGCATCAGCAACCGTGGCAGCAACAGCTCCGAACGAGAGTAGATCCTGGACAGCAGGCTCATCCGACCACAACGGAAATGTCGAAGGTACCGCTTGGCTCATCACTTGCCCCCAATCGACGAACGCGAACGGCACGGGCCCGAAACCATCACTCGGGTTCCCAGCCTCCGCGCCTTTCCGATGCGCTCGAACAGCATCTGTTCCGCACCCGAACAGGCCGACAACCCCAGGCTCGGATCCAGGGGCGAACACGAAGACACCACGAACTCCACCTTCAAATCGGAACGGACAAACCGGATAGCCTCACTTTCAAATCGACGTGGCCAAACTCTTCGTTACGGAAAACGTCCGTGTTTGCACCCGACTACGCGCGAGGCAGACGATCGACCGGCCTGCCCGTCCCTTGTCGCTGGAGAGCATCGGACACTCACAGCAGCATGCCGTCCTGAGGTGGCGTCAGACCGGGAATCAGCGGATCGTGACCGTGCGCAGCGTTGATCTGCTCGACAGCGCGGGAAGTGACCAACAACCCGGGATCGAGGTGCCGCTTCGCTCTGGTCAAGCCCACGTAGGCAAGCATCTGCTCGTCCCGCAGAGTCTCCGGGTCCATCGGCTTCTCATCCTGAGTCGCCTCAATTTCCCAGTCGTAACTGATCCGTACCCGGTCGAACTCGAGACCTTTGGTCTTGTGACAGGTCGCGGCAATCATCTCGGCCCGCCCCGGAGACACCACCGCACCCATCGCGGACCGAACATCGTCCACACCGTAGGTATCGACCAACTCGACGAGAGTCTTCAGGTCGGAGGCCCCGGGCGCATGTTCGACGTAGTCCTGCAACTCGCCCCAGGTTGTGAAGGCCGCCAAGTCCGCATCACGCGGCGACTGCCCGGCCTTGAGCAGTTCTGCGGACTCGCAGAATCGGGTGGCTGCGAGCGTGTCCCCGATCAACGCTGTCTTCTTCCCTGCGTGCTGCGCTGCCATCAGCTCCCGCAGGGCCGCACCGTTTGTTCGACAGAGCACGGCGTCGACAGGATCTGCATCGGTGATCAGTCGGGAGTCGATCCGGTCGTTGCCGACCACACGCAAGGTGGTGCCGAGTTTGCGCAGGTAAATGTTCGCAACGTCCGCAACGGCAGCACCGAAGCGCCACGATTGTGTCAACGACAGATAAGTGGCACCGGCGATGTTCGACATCGCGTCGATCGCGCCGGTGAACCCGTAGATGGCCTGGTTCTGATCTCCGACACGGACTCGCTGTAGGTGCGTTTGATCGCGCACAATGCTGTCGATCAAAGGGTTCGCATCCTGAGCCTCATCGAGCATCAAGTAGTCACCTTCACGCCCGATGGTCGGGTGCATGTCGGCCCAGAGCTTGAGCATGTGAGTCGGGGTGAACTTGATGGTCCAGGTGTGTGGGCTACAGATCGAGGCCCAGGCCCGACGCGCGAGGGGAACAATGTGCTCGACCAGTTCAGCGCGGTGGTTGGTCCCGTCCTCAATGCCGGCCTGTGCTGGTACATGCTCCGGCCCGATTTGTTCGTCCATTGTCGTGCAGAATCGCTCGACAGTGGCCAAAGCCAAACGCGTGACCGGGTACTGGGCAAGGAGAGCTGGCCCGTCACCACGTGACGCGAAGTAGATCGAACGTGAATCAATGGCTGTGGCGATCTCCCTGAAGGTCGCCCGGCCACCGTTGAGTTTGGCCAGTAGCGGTCCGTATGCGGTGGAGCGTAGGTGACGGAGTGCCAGGGCGTGTGCTGTCGATGCTTGGACCTGGTCGGGGAACTGCGACTTCGCTTCGTTCGCCACCGACCTGTTGAATGCCAGATACAGACCATGACGCCGGGGATGGCGTTGCGCTTCAAGACGCGCGATCCCCTTCAACGTCGACGTTTTTCCGGTGCCCGCCAAGGCACAGATCACCAGTTCGGCACCAGAGTTGAATGCGTCCAGGATGCGCGTCTGCTCGGTTGTCGGATCAAAGCCACCCATCGCGGTACGTACGGCGTTCTGGTCGATGACCTGGGGTTCATCACGGCCGGTCAGGTCGATGGCCGCTGTCGGTACGCTACATGTCGGTGAGATGGTCGGAGCGTTCAGCGGCACCAGATCACTGACACCGGCGCGTTCGATCATGGCGGCCATCAGGAGACCACAAGCGCGAGCGTCCTCGTGTGCACGGTGACTGTTGACGGCCGGTAGATCCAGCAGCTTGAGCAGTGTTTCAAGCTTGTAGTTGGGTGCGATCAGATGAGCCCGCGCCGCAGCCAGTGTGCAGATTCCCTGCCATGACGGTGCTTGTGTGCTGAGCCGCTCGTACTCGGCACCGAGGAAACGACTTTCGAACGAAAGGTTGTGTGCGACTACCCCGCAGGAACCGACGAATTTCGCCAAGGCTGCCAGCACCTGCTCTGTGGGCGGGGCCGACCACACCATGTTCGGGGAGATACCGTGTACTCGTTGGGTATACGGGTTGAGCGGTACGTCGTAACCCGGGTTCATCAGGGACGTGAAAGAGTCCAGGACCTCGCCGCGGTGATTCATTTTCACCGCGGCGACTTCGATAACTCGGTCCGTCGCCGAGTTCACGCCGGTGGTTTCGACATCGATGGCGACGAACGGAGACAGGGTCAAAACACCTGGGACGTTTCCCTCCGGTTTCCGTACGGTGCGGGCAGTAATGATGCGGTTGGCCATGATGTCCCTAACGTGTGTGATCTCCGATAGTGGGCACTGTACGAACGTGTTCTGACGTGTGCGGCAGGGATACTCACGCAACGTGCCGACGCTTCTGCATGGCGCGCGGGACCTCATATCCCCGGAACGGGGCTGTCTACGGTAGCCGCGTCATTGATGCCAAGGAGTTGGGAGATGCCGTGTGCCGAGTCGGTCGTCGGTGCTTTCCGCATTCGGCACAGCGGCTCGACCGGGCCGAGGCAGAGGCTCAGCGCCTCCAAATGGTGTACGACAGTCGCTTGTCCTACGCGGAGAAACAACCGGTATCACCGGCGTGGATCAACCAGGCAGCAGAAGAGCTGGCCACTGCTCGCCGGCAGCTGCAGAAACGCCAGATCGAGTTCGCATCGACTGCCCGCGGAGCTCACAACCTGCTGCTCGAGGTGCACGCTCTCGAGGAATGCGGACAGCACGATCGGGCGGGCGATCTACGCCGACTGGTCATCCGAGGGATGGCGAAGCGCAGGGCAGCCGACATCTCCGAAAATCCTGAGCGAGCACACAACTGGACGCCTCCCCAAATCCGGGGCGGAGGGGAACGCTGCCCTGCGTGCGGGCAGTTCATCGGGGCGGCGCATCGGTGCCCTCCCGCAATTCTCGAAGCCAGGCGCAACTCCCTACAAACAACAGGGGACGTGCCACATGCCCAGGCAGGAGCGACGGACGCGGGCCTTGCCGCTGCATCGGAACTGTCCGATCGGATGTACCAACACATCCCGATCACCACCGCCGAAGACGCCGACGCCATCATCGAAACGTGCTTCGACGACCGCTACGGTCCACCGCTCGAAGGCCTACCGGACATCCCGTACGGACCTGACGGCAAGGTCGATACCGACAGTCCCGAGTTCGCTGCCTATCGCGACGCCGCGCTGCTTCGCGCACACGAAGCCTGCTTCGAGGACGAGTACATCGACGGTGAGCCCGTGCCGGTGGTGCTATCGCAGGGGGCGATGGAGCCATTCGCAGTGCCGGCCAAACGGGAAGCCGCCAACCGGCTCGGCGATGAACTCGTCGGCGTGGACGATCGGGATCTGTTCGATCACGACGAATGTGCCGCTCTGGCCGATCCTGACAAGGTTCAGTGGGGATCCAGCGGCTACGGTTTGTGCTGGCGGACAGGCGACGACCAGCCGTGGCGCCAGATCGGGTCCGGTGAGCGTGTGTACGGGCCGCCCAATACTTCGGTGGATCCTTCACAGGTTCCGGTACTTGCTCGCCGCACGATCGCCTCTCAGACGATGGCTGCGTGGGCCGCGCACACTGAACAGAACGTCTCGCCGGTGGCCTTGCAAACCCAAGCGGCAGTCCGGGACCTGTTTCTCTCGTCCGATACCGACGCTTCGACGCGCCCGGACTCGCTGGATGCGCGCCGCGCTCGGGCGGTGGTGCGTGCCCAATACGACCTCACACAGCGATATTTGGCCGAGCAGTCGATCTCCGAGGTGACGGTCTCTCGGGGTATGTGGTTCTCCACGGACGGATCGCTTCCTGCGTGGGTTCCTCCCGAGAAAGGCGCACGTCACAACGCTGATGTGACGTTGAATCCTGCTGCGTCGTTTACGGTGCGCAGCGAAGTCGCATCGTACTTCGCGCGTCGCGAGTGGGATGAGGACGAGTACGTGTCGGTGCGACTGCACGGCACAGTACCGGCGGCGCGGGTGCTGTCACTTCCGAGGACCGGGATGGGATGCTTGGCTGAAGAGGAGCTTGTGGTGATCGGTGGCGGCGGACAGTGGGAGGTCGAACGTGTCTGAGAAGAGCCGTCGTCCGCTGCCGGCACACCGGGACCTGCGGGCGTGGGACGTACGTTCAGCCGATGGGCGGTTGGTTACCGACGTGGCCGGGTTGGGGTTGGTGCTCGGTATGTCACCGTCGGCGGCCGCAGCATGGGTGCGCGCCCAGGAAGGTCAGCGGGCGATGCCTGATGAGTTGGTCGTGGAGGCTAACGCGTTCGAGTGAGTGACCGGCTATGGCGCTGCGGTCAATTCTGCTGAGGGTGTTGCGCCCGATAGTCGGAGAACAGTCGACGGTGGATCGTGTCGGTGGTGTTCGGTTCCTTCGTGTCGGGCGAGGGCGAGTGACTTCCCAGCGAGGTTTCCCGATTGCGGTCCGCCCGCCGTGCGCTTGTACTGCGGTGATTCATGCGAAGTGCCTTTCCGAAGATCTCTGCGGCCAGCAAACCGCACTTTACCCGCCAGTAAGATGCGCCCTACGCAGGAGGCGGCAGGGCAGCTGCGTGTCGCAACCATCCTGCCGCCTCATACAGGAAATGCCCGATCAAGACGCTGCGGCCAACAACTCCTGCGCGCCGATCTTCACCTTTTCCAGCAGCGCCGACGGCGCCTTCCATTCCTTGCTGCCGTCACCGTTAGCCACAGCGAGCTTGAACGAAGAACCCGACATGCCCACGACGACGAAAACGTGGCCGTTGAATCGGGGGTCTCGCACCGTCACCAGAGAACCGATGGTGACCAGATCCGAGGGGTCGACGGTTTCCACCGCTGCGATCTGCTCCGGTGTTGCCGGAACAACCCCGTACGGAGCCACCCGCACACCTCTACCCACACCAGAAAGCGGATCCGTAGTGATGGTTTTCTGGTTGATCTTGCGCACGATGTACACGACGGGCTTGTCTCCCGGCTTGCGGAAGTCCTCGTGGAGAACAACCTTGTCGCCGACCTTGGGGCTGTACCGCTCGCTCATGAAATGCACTCCTGGCTCGTCGTTTCGGGAACACCACGAACGTATGGAGCTGTCAGCAACTGTGCGGCACCAAGCATCCCAAGCGACGGTGTCGACGCTGCAGAGTGCGCGTCATCAGGTCCTGCGCTGCGGACAGCGCGCGGTGATCGCGACAACCAGGAAGGGTTCCGAGCTCCTGGCCGAGATCGACAGGCCACTTGAGGCAGCAAAAGGGACGCTCAATTATCCGCGGGATGATGTCCGTGTCAGAAGCAACCGGTGCGTTCTCCGCATGGACCAGGGTCGACATACGACTTGGGTGCCTCACTGCGTTAGTGAGGCACCCAAGTTGATTCAGCGAGCTAGTTCTCGGCGAAGTGCACGGCGTTCGCGGCGAGACACACGCGCCTTGATCGCCTTTCGCTCGCCCGCTTTCCAATGATGGGCGTGGCGACGGCGGGAGAATGCATCGACCTCGTCGCCGCCAACAGTCTTGCGCTTCATGTTGCCCCCTCGGTATCCGGCGTGTTCGACACCCACTCTCGCTACCGCGTCCGAAGAGTGCGGCATCACCGCGGTTTGATCGACGATCGACGGAGGGGAAACCTCAGACCGTGACGGTCAGCGGGATACGTCCCAGCGCATCCGGCTCGCCCGCTGTCAGCTCGGGGAACTGCTTCGTGTATAGCTCGGCGACCTGCGTGTTTTGGGCTTTCATTTCGACGCGATGCGGAAGTGCGCCCACCCAGCGCGCGACCTCGGCACGCAGGACTGCCGCCGAGGTGTCCCGCGGGAGCCGGCCGTGGTTGCTGAACGTCACCACGTCCTCGTTGAACTGCACATCGAGCACCGCACCTCGTGTGGAGGACAGGAGGACGATGCGTCGCCGGTCCAGCAAGCGCCAGACGGTGTGGCAGAGAACTTCGCCAACGATCGCGACGATGACGAACAGCATGAAAGCTGCCCAACCCCCAACGGCCAATCCCCAACTGGTGCCGAACACCAGTGTCGTGGCGACGATATATGCGGTATAGGCCGTGGGCACCGCAATCAACGCGGCCAGCATCGCACGTTGCTTCCGCACCGCCCTCCACCGCGCCGCCCACGATATGACCATCACCTGCCGAAAGTCGGACCAGTCCGCCACTGTTGGTCCGAGGGGCCGCGTCGCCGGGATCGTCATCACCGCAGAATAGCGGGCTGACAGCCGCTTGCTCGGGTGTGCGCGGTCAGTACTGATGGGTTGATCAGGACAGGATGCACATGACCTAAGCGGCTGCTGTCGCCTGCACAAAGCCACTCGGGCCTGATCATCTCGATAGTGAAGCGACGCCGGCGGCAATTGCAGACCCGGTCGGGCACGCCCTTCCCTGCGTGCGAATCGCCAGCTGCTCGATGTGGGTTCGGCCCGGGACGACGGCGACCCGTCGCATCTGGCAGCTCGATCGAGGCTCCTCCCTTGGCACATCATCTGCAGCCTTGCTGTGTTAGCTGTGGTGTACATACACCACAGCTAACACTTATAGGTCTTTACCTGCGTGTTTGATTTGGTGCCGCGCTCCTTCTGGGTCACAGTCATCGTTTTTGTCATCACGCACACTTGTTCGATTCTGGGCCACACCGGCATATGCGGTGGCCAGAAAGCGGGTTCGCCATGTCATCTACACGTCAAGCCGTCGCGTCGGCGCTCAAGGCACTCGAGTTGCTGCGGAGAATCGGCGACAGCCCCTCCATCAGCGCGGAGGAACGAGCAGTTCTGGAGGCCTGGCCAGGTTGGGGTGTCCTGGCGCCAGCTTTCGCCCCACAGCCGTCCGGGATGTGGCTGGAGATCGCTGATCAGCTGGATCTACTTCTCGACGAAGCGGCTTGGAGCTGCGCCGCTGAGGTGGTCGATACCGCGTTCTACACGCCGCGGTCTGTCTCAGAACATCTCTGGGGAGTGCTCATGTCCGCTGGATTCGAGGGAGGCCGAGTCCTCGATCTCGGATGTGGGCACGGAGCACTCATGAACGCTGCTCCGACTCATCTGCCCATCCAATTCTGCGGCGTCGAGGTAGATCCGACATCTTCTCGAATCGCAGCCCTGCTGCACCCATCTGCGCAGATCCACACCGGCCGGTTGCAGTCGCAGTCACTGCGAGACAATCATTTTGATGCGGTGGTGGCGAACGTTCCGTTCTCCTCGGTGCGCGTGTACGACACTGCCTACGAGCTACACGCGCCGCTGCATACGTACTTCGTGCGGCGAGCAGTACGCGCCGTGCGTCCTGGCGGATACGTCGTGGTCGTGGTGTCGCGATTCCTGATGGATTCCGGTCATGAGCTCGGTGAGATTGCTCGGGAAGCTGATCTGGTAGGCGCCGTGAGGCTTCCGACCGGAACCTTCAATGGCACCGACGTCGTTGCGGATGTTCTAGTGCTGCAGGTACGCCGAGCAGGGCAGCCCCGCTCCGGGTGGAACGATTCGGTGAACTTTACGAGGAACTACGCCTCGACCTACGTCGGAAATCGCATCAGCGACTGTCGCGATGTGGTGGATGCGCCGGTCTCTGAGGAGATCTCTGCAAGTCCCGTGCGAGTGAACAAGTACTGGGCGGCACACCCGGAGTACGTCGCCGGCGCGATGCGTGTGACGGGAAACCGGTTCAACGGTCTGGCAGTTGTGGCCGAGCATCCCACGGAAGCGACATCCAAGGCCTTCGCCGCGATGTGCGCAGCGCTGCCACCTATCCCCGCTCGTCCAGTCCCCTGGCGCGACTGCGACGACATCCAGCTTGTCGACGCGCAAGGCCGCAAGGAACGATCGTTCCATGTCGTCGACGGTGAGGTCGTCACCGTTACTAACGGGGTACTGACCCCTGTAGCCCGACCGTCGAAAGAAATGCGCGCCCTCATCGTCCTGCGCGACGCAGCTGTAGCGCTGATGGAGCTCGAAGCAGATCCAGACCTGCCCGATGAACAGATCGCCACGACGCGAACGCATGCGCTTGAGCTGTACACCCAGTACGTCAATCAGTGGGGACCACTCAACCGCGCGACGGTGGTAGAGGGGAAACCGGACCCGGAAACCGGAGTTCCGGCGTTGTCGGTGCGTCGCCCGCCCATGGGTGGGTTCCGCCGCGATCCCGACTACCCTCTCGTCCTTGCGCTGGAGAAGTACGACCCCGACAGCGATACGGCCCAGCCCGCCGCGGTGCTGCTGGGACGAGTGAACCGTCGACCTGCTCGCGTCGAACGAGTCGACACCCCGGCCGAGGCATTGGCGGTCACCCTCGGAGAAACCGGTCATCTCGACCTCGCTCGCGTCGCAGCGTTGCTCGGACTCGACGACGAGGAAGCGACGGTCAACGCTTTGGGCGACCTGGTCTACCGCGATCCACAAAATGGCCGCCGGTGGGTAACCGCGCGCTCCTATCTATCGGGCAACATCCGAGCCAAGTTGGCCGCCGCACGGAGAGTTGCTGAGCGTGATCCAAGCCTTCTCCGCAACGTGACGGCGCTCGAGGCCGTCATGCCTACGCAGCTCGACGAGAACGACGTGCGCGTCAATCTCGGTGCTCCGTGGCTGACCCCGGAGGACATCGGTGCGTTCATGCGCGAAGAGCTGGGGGTTCGCTACGTCGGGACGATTTTGCACACCCCGCCGCTGGCGTACTGGGAGCTACCGAGGAATCTGCAGTGCTCCGCGGAAGCGAACATCAAGTACGGCACCGAACGGCTCTCCCCTATCGACCTGCTCCAGTGCGGATTGAATGGGAAGCGGCCGGTTGTCTACGACCACATCTACGACGACGGAGTGGACCGGAGAATCCGCAATCCGAAAGAAACCGCGGCAGCTGCCGATCGGCTACAAGCGTTGCACGAGCGCTTCAGTGTGTGGGTATTCGAGGACGATGAGCGTCGAATCCGGATTCTGGCTGACTACAACATCCGATTCAGCTCGCATGTCACCCGCCGACCTGACGGCTCCCACCTGGCCGTACCTGGTCTGTCTACCGACATCTCCTTGTGGCCGCACCAGCTCGACGCGCTGGATATGGCACTGACCCGACCCCGGGTGTTGGTTGGGCATGCAGTCGGCGCCGGCAAGACCCTGGAAATGGTGAGCCTGGCCGTGATGCTGCGCCGGTTCGGTTTGGCCAACCGTCCCTGCATCACGGTGCCGAAGCATCTCCTCGAGCAGATCGCACGCGAGGCCCAGCAGGCTTTCCCTTCCAGCCGTTTTCTCGTTGCGACCGAGGACGACCTCGCCCGGGAAGCACGCCGATTGTTCGCTGCCCGCTGCGCCACCGGGGATTGGGAGGCAGTGATCATGACTCACGAGGCGTTTACGTCCCTGGGAGTTGACCCTGAATCGGAGGCCGCATGGATTGAGGCGCAGAAGTTCGCGCTGCGCAGGCATCTTCACGACGGGCCTGACCGCGGGCATGGCGCCAAACAGATCGCTCGGGCAATCCGCTCATTCGAAGAGACATTGAGCCGATTGCGGTCGCAGGTCGCCGACTCCGACCAGATCACTCTCGAACAACTCGGCATCGATTACCTTGCAGTCGACGAGGCCGACAAGTTCTTGCGACTGCCGGTCGCGACCCGCGCCGATGGCTTCTCGCTCGGTTCCTCCAAACGCGCCACCGACATGCTGATGAAAGTCGAAACGCTGGCCGAGAGGCATCCGGGTAAACCCGTCGTGGCGATGTTCACCGGCACACCGTTCCGCAACACGTTGGCAGAAACCTACTGCTGGGCCCGGCTGATGGTCCCTGACCGGCTGGAGGAGATCGGTCTATCGCACTTCGACGCTTTCGCCGCCACGTTCATCCGATGGGAAACTCGGATCGAGGTTGCACCCGACGGCTCTGGGTTCCGATCCCACACCCGTCCATCAACCATCCAGAACCTTCCGGAACTCCGGCGCCTGATCGACGAGTTTGCTGATCTTCTTCCCGCACAAGCGCTCGACTTGCAGCGTCCGGATCGACGAGACCACACCATCGTGGTCGAGCCGTCCGATGAGGTACTGGAGTATGTGACTGGACTCGTGGCCCGCGCGGATGCTCTGCAGGGGAGCAATGCCCGGGTCGCCGGGACGGACAATATGCTGGTGATCTGCGGTGACGGCCGCAAAATCGCCTTGGATCCGGCACTAGTCGACCTCGACACCGTGTCTCCGAAGCTGATGCGGGCCGCTGACACCATCGCCGAGGTCTATCGGTCCCATCGTGATCGCGACTATGGCAGCAACTCATCTGGCGCGCTGCAGTTGGTGTTATGCGACCTTGGCACCCCGAAGCCGCATGACGCCTCCACCTATGGGCGGTTGCGGAACCTCCTTACCGCTCGTGGCGTGCCGGCCGAACGGATCCGGTTCGTGCACGAAGCAACTACCCCCAAGGCACGCGAAGCCCTACATGCGGAGTGCCGTGATGGCTCGGTCTCTGTGTTGATCGGGTCCACTCCGAAGGTGGGGATCGGAACGAACATCCAAACCCGGCTGGCGGCAGTGCACTTGGTGGCCCCACCATGGCGACCGTCAGATGTTGAGCAGGGACTGGGCCGGGCGTTCCGGCCGGGCAACCTCAACACTGTCGTCGACGTCTACACCTATGTCACTGAACGCACCTTCGATGCGTATTCCTGGGAGGTACTGCACCGAAAGGCACGCGCCTTCGCACACCTGTACTGCCCGGACCCGGAAGTACGCGAGATCGACGACATCGGCGATGCCACCCTGACCTACGCGGAAGTCAAGGCCGCCGCGTCCGGTAACGCGTTGCTCCTCGAGGAGGCCGAGATCAAGGCGAAGGTGCGGACATTGAAGTTGCGCAAGGCCAACCACCTACGCAACCTCCGGACTGCAGTGCAACGGGCCGAGCAGTATGTCGCGACGCGCACACACCTGCAGAGGGTTCTCGAGGCGTTCTGTGCGCTGCGCGACGCGCTCGTATCGTCCGCTATTCCCGCGGGGCCGTATCTGGCCGAGTCCGTCGCTTCCTTGCTGGAACGTCCTCACCGGCGGGCTGCGCTCGGACCGGTGACGTTAAGCGCCGAAGTTATGAACGACGTGGTCACCGGGTTCGCGGTCGACGTGGACTACGTCCAGGTCGCCAGTGTCCCGATCAGTGGCAAGCAACGACGGCGGGGGCTTACCGGAGTGCTTCCGGTCGTGGCCTCGATGCTGCGTGACCTCGACGAAGCAGGGCTCGAGGCGCGGATTGTGGGGATCAAGGAACGGGTCTCCGAGCTACTGAACGACGAGCAGGCCACGCGAGAGGCTGCCCGTGGTGAGTTCCCTGATGAGCAGGCCCTTGTCACCGCCGAAGCGCGTTTGGCTGTCATTGAGGCGGAGATCAGCGACACCGTTGCTGAGAGCGACACGGCCACCCCGATCCCCCAAGCGGCCTGACGCATGCGGGTGGTGGGCCACATCCCCCACCACCCGCATGGGTCGTGCCTCTTCCCGCGGATGTGGCGCACCGGCGGACAGGCCGGCGATGTCACAGGGTTAGAGTCAGCGTGGACAGCTCGGGGCGACCGCACAACAACGGGGGCGCACCGGCAGGTATCTGCCGGTGCGCCCCACGTCCGTGCTTCACCTTGTGTAGATGACACTTCCCGCGTCATCGAACCGAGCTTCGCCGCGCTCTAGAGTCCACCGGACGAATGAAGGACCGTCGTAGCCGATCTCGGTGCGCTCGACCTGACCTTCCACGCCGAGGTCGGCCAGCGCGCGCATTGCCGCCTCGATAGTCGGGGCAGCCTCGGCGGAGCCGGTGCCATCGAACACGATGTGCAGTTCGGCGCCGTCGCGTTCACGTGCGTGCCAGACGGAACCCCACGGTGTGTCTGCGCGGAACAGTCCTACCAGGACCGTTGCGAGGCGCGAATCCAAGCCTCCGGTACCGCTGGAACCGGACATCGTGACGCCAGCTTCGGCGAGGCTCACAAGTGCCACTCCGATGGTGCGATCCAGTCCGCACTCATCGTCGGAGATATCCGGAACGATGAACGATCCCCGAACCCAGCTCATTCCAGCGCTTTCCGTCATATCGACCCTCCTAGTTGATGACCTCCGATGACCACATCGTCGCCACTGCGCACGTACTGCGCGGCACGCGGAGATCCCGGAACTGCTGGTGACATCTGGATTCGGGCGGACAGGAGCATCGGACGAGCGGCTGGCTGCAACACAGCGCGGCCAGCCGGCAAGGTCGAGCGCTACATTGCCGCTGATGTAGTGACAGAGAAGATGGTGTGGCGCACTCGGCATCGCCAACCGTCACGGACCATTTGCATCGGCATCGAGCAGCACGCGGGAACCTCCCCGGGCGCGACGGGGCTCGGCTTATGAATCGGGGCGTGCCAATGTTCCCAGGGCAACAATCCCGAACCCAGCGCCCACCGTGCAGCAAAGTTCGAGTACTCACCCATCCAGCCGTGTCGTTGCAGATACGTCAGGTATTCGCCGGGGGTGGCAACCTCAGGAATGGGGCTGGTTCCACCAGCGCGACATCCGTTTTCATCGACCCAGCTGTAGTCGACGCCCGCCGCGTTCCATTGGCGGACTAGTCGCGTCTCGCAGACGCTGCACTGAGTGTCGGTTGAGGCGTGCACGAGGGGTAACGGCCGGTCCGGCCGGCATTCGGGGACGGTCATTGGTGGGACTCCTCGGTCGCTGGGATGAGGAGCCCACCTTCTCGGCCTGGTAGAAACTGCGAGGCACAGCGGCGTGCAGTCCGTGCGCATGGGCGCTGATGGGGGGTAAAGGGGCTCTTCGCGGTTAGCAGTGGCATTGATGCCGGCTGGGTGTGCTCCGCCGGGAGCGGCGGGTGCACGCCCACCGTACCCGGCGGCGTTGATTGTCGGGATTGCGGAATCCGAACGCGATCCGGCCGACGTGTTTGACGATCCGGTTGTAACCTTCGCTGCGTGCGTTGGTCAGGCCGGTCTCGATCGCCCGGATGATGGGGTCCTGCCAGGTTTCCACGGTGCGCGCGAGCGCGGTGACCTCCGGGATCGGGCAGGCGGCACAGAACTTGTAGAACCGATACAACGCGGCCCGGGTCTCGTACCGCAGCCCACCACGGGCGGTGCAGGCCAGCAGATCGCGCAGGAGCTCCTTCGCGATCCAGGCGGCGGCGATCTCCTCGCTGGGGTCGGCGGTCAGCAGCTTGGTGAACAGTTCGGTGCGCTGCTCGATGGTGAGGGTCTCGGCGCCGCGCAGCAACCGACGACGGTTGATCCACTCGACATCGCTCTTGCGGCCGCGCCGACCCCGCTGTGTCTGGGTGACCCGCCGGCGCACCGCATCGACGATCTCGTTGGCCTTCTTGACCAGGTGAAACCGGTCGACGACCAGCTCGGCATGCGGCAATGCCTCCCGTACCGCCTTGGCGTACACGCCGGACAGGTCGATGGTGACGTGGGTGATCTGCGCCTTCCATGCCTCGTCCCTGGCATCGAGCCAGTCGATCACCGCCGTCGAGGTGCGGCCGTTGACCTGGGCGAGCAGGCCCTGGTGGCCAGCGATGTCGACGAGGCCGGTGTCCCAGCGG
>NZ_JBKFBA010000037.1:12536-54591 GCF_053345925.1 Rhodococcus sp. C26F | reverse complement strand
GGATCGACCAGGACGAATTCCTCTTCGACGCCGATCGTGGCCGCCGCCCCGCCGCGCACAGGAGAGGTGTCGGTCGGTCCTGTGGCGGCCATGGCGTTCTCCCCACTCGAGGTCTTTCACTCTACGAAGGAAGAGCGGTCCGGCGTGTGGCGCAGAGATTACGGTTGGGGACAGTTCCGCCCCGGTCGTCAACGCCGAACGAACTGCAGGCCGGAGGATGTGGGAACCGTCGACCGGCTCACGGTGACGCCGGTTCGGGGTGAGTGACCGGCTCGGAGCGAAAAAAATCTGTTCGGAACATGTTGTTCGTCGATACGGTCAGTGATCTTGCTCGACGTCGCGAAGGTCCCCAGTCGCGAGACCAGTGGTCTTGGAGACAATCCGGCGGGCCCCTCTCATCTCGTCGGCAACCCGGTCGGCGAGGTCGGCGTCGTACACCGCGACGACACCGGCCTGCCCCTGTTCGAGGGTCTCGCCGAGTTCGTCGACGTCTGCGCGGTCCATTCGTTCGCCGGCATGCCCGAGCAGTGCTCCGAGCGCCGTTCCGCCGGCCGTGGTGCCGACGAGGCCGATGCCCACCGGCGGGAAGAGTGCGGCCACCACTCCCGCGGCCAGACCCCAGCCGAGACCGACCGCCGCGCCGTGACGGGTGTGGTGCTCGTGCTTCTCGACGACGCGGACCTTCCCGTTCTCGTCCTTGACGATGACGGACGCGTCGAAGTCGTGGAACGGACGCACCTCACGGTGGAGACGTTCGAGGCGCTCGAAGTCGGCCACGGCATCGTCGACGCGGTCGTATGCTGCAGCGCTCACAAGCAGCATGTCGTGCTCGTGCTTGCTCACGTCCTACCTTCCGACCTCCGGAATCGCGGGCGGAAGAACGGAATCGAGAATCGTAGGTTCGGAGAGTTCACATTTCACCGCCTTCTCGACGAGGAGCGGAACGAAGTCTCGGACCCTGCTCGTGGCGAATCGGCGATAGACGCCGTGCACCGCACGTGCGATGTCGTCGGGAGGAACGAGCGGATATCGAACGATCAGGCGTTCGATCACCTGCTGGATCTGACGGAACTCGTCGTCACCGCTCATCGGCCAAGCGTGACGTCGGCCCCGGGGCCCGTCAAGGCTCGAAACTGCATCGGATGCACCGCTTCCGGGCACGATTCGGCAACATCTGGGGTACGTGGTGGCCGGACCGCGTCCATCGCCCCGAACCGATCGTTCTCCCACGAACGCGGGGTCGGAGGCGGACAATGGGTGGACGTCCGAGGGAGAACCGTGGGACACAAGACGGGGCACGAGAAGCACCGGAAGAGATCGCCGGAGAAGTCGCTCACCGCGCGTTCCGATTCCGGCGCCCTTCGTCCCCCCGGTCCACCGCAGCAGGGCGCATCGCCGGTCCGCGAACCCATGAAGAACAAGGAGTACCGTCGCCTGCTCCGTCCGTTGCACGCCGAACTCGTCGCCGTGCAGGAATGGGTGAGATCGTCCGGAGTTCGTATCTGCATCCTGTTCGAGGGCCGCGACACCGCAGGTAAGGGTGGTGTCATCGAGGCGATCACGGAACGAGTGAGTCCCAGGGTCTTCCGCGTCGTCGCGCTGCCCGCACCCACGGAGCGTGAACGGTCTCAGATGTACATCCAGCGCTACGTACCCCACCTGCCGGCCGGAGGCGAGGTCGTGATCTTCGATCGCAGTTGGTACAACCGCGCCGGCGTCGAACGAGTGATGAACTTCTGCACGGAGGAGGAGGCACAGCATTTCCTCCAGATGATCCCGACGGTCGAACGCGCGATCGTGGACTCCGGCATCATCCTTCTGAAGTACTGGCTGGAAGTGAGCCCGGAGCAACAGACGCTGCGCTTGCAGAGTCGCATCGACGATCCTCGTAAGACCTGGAAGCTGTCGAATCTGGATCTGGAATCGTACACACGCTGGTACGACTACTCCCGGGCACGGGACGAGATGTTCCACTTCACCGATACCGGTTGGGCTCCCTGGTATGTCGTCGACAACGACGACAAGAAACGTGGTCGGCTCAACGTCATCGCCCATCTGCTCGACCGGATCCCCTACGAGCCGCTCGAGCGCCCCGATCTGGTTCTGCCGCAGCGGCAGGACGCCGATGGGTACACGGCACCGACCCAGCCTCTTCACTGGATACCCACGCTCTACTGAGGCTCTTCCGGTAGGGAAGGACGAACCGCGATGGCCACTACGAGATCCGGACCGGACCGAGCGAAGAATTTCGTCCCCGATCGGGAAGAACCGTCCTGGTATGCCACAGACGCCGCCGACGTGATCGCAGCATTGTCCTCCGACGAACGATCCGGTCTCACGACGGCAGAGGCGGACGAACGTCGCCGACGCTTCGGACCCAATACGATCGTGTCCGAACCCGCACCGTCCACGTGGACGATCGCACTGCGGCAGGTACGGGATCCGATGAACCTGATGTTGATCGCCGTGACGGCGGTCAGCATCGTGATCGGGGAGATCTCCACCGCACTCGTCGTCGCCGTCCTGGTCGCCCTCAACGTGGTGCTGGGCACGCGGCAGGAACTGAAGGCCCGTGCGAGTGTCGATGCCCTCGCGAGAATGCAGACTCCGCAGGCGCGAACGATCCGCGACGGAGCGTTGAGCGCGATCGAGGCGACCGACCTCGTGCCGGGCGACATCGTCCGGCTCGAAGCCGGAGACCTGGTGCCTGCGGACGGACGCTTGATCACGTCGGCGACGCTCGAAACCCAGGAAGCAGCGCTGACGGGAGAAAGCGCTCCCGTCCCGAAGGATCCCACGACCCTTCCTGTCGGTGACGTCCCCCTGGGTGATCGCTCCGACATGCTGTTCCAGAACACGTCCGTCACTCGCGGTGCCGCCACGATGGTGGTGACGGAGACGGGCATGAACACCGAGATGGGCCGGATCGCATCGATGCTGTCGGCGGTGGCCCCGAGCAAGTCGCCGTTGCAACGCGAACTCGATTCGCTGACCAGGTTGCTCGGGGTCATCGCCTGGACCGCGGTTGCCGTCATCGTGATCATCGGCGTGATTCGTGGGCAGGATCTGACCACGGTGCTGTTGCTGGGCATCGCCATGGGGGTGTCGGCGATCCCGACCGGCCTGCCGACCTTCGTGCAGGCGATGCTCGCTTTCGGTGCCCGGCAACTCGCCGAAGCGAAGGCCGTCGTCAAGAACCTTTCCGATGTCGAGACCCTCGGTGCCACGAACGCGGTCAACTCGGACAAGACCGGTACGCTCACGATGAACCAGATGACCGTGCGCTCGTTGTATTTTCACACCCGGTGGTACACCGTGGGCGGTGAGGGATACAGCAAGACCGGGCGGATCACGCGTGCCGCCGGCGACGAGCTGCCCGACTTCACCCTTCTCGCATACGGATTGTGTCTCGACAGCGATGCCACGGTCTCCGACAGCGGAGTGGTCGTCGGAGATCCCACCGAGGCAGCTCTGGTCGTGCTTGCCGCCAAACTCGGCATCGACGCTCCGCTCACCCGCCGGTCGTATCCCCGCGTCGCCGAAGTGCCGTTCGACTCGGCGTACAAGTTCATGGCGACGTTCCATCACCTGCCGGTCGACGGTGCCCTACGATTCGTCGAGCTCGTCAAAGGCGCCCCGGACGTGGTTCTGGCACAGTGCGGCAGCGCCTTCCGTCCGGGACGACGAGCGGCGCCACTCGACGAGGCTCGTGACGAGATCGTCGCGGCGAACCGAACCCTGTCCGAGAAGGGACTGCGGGTCCTGGCATTCGCGGCCCGTGTCGTCGACGGGCAGGAGGAAGCGGTGCGGGCCGACCCGATGTCGTTCGTGGAGGATCTCACCTTCGTCGGGATGGTCGGCATCATCGATCCGCTTCGGCCCGAAGCGATCGAGGCGGTGCGCACCGCGCACGCGGCAGGTATCGATG
Organism: Rhodococcus sp. C26F; assembly: GCF_053345925.1. Taxonomy (NCBI): domain Bacteria; kingdom Bacillati; phylum Actinomycetota; class Actinomycetes; order Mycobacteriales; family Nocardiaceae; genus Rhodococcus; species Rhodococcus sp. C26F. The sequence continues at coordinate 50,663 of NZ_JBKFBA010000037.1, read as the reverse complement.
TCCGCATGATCACCGGCGATCATGCGATCACCGCCTCCGCGATCGGCGCCGAGCTCGGTCTCGGACCGGGCGTCGTCAGCGGACCCGACCTTCGTGCGATGCCCGACGAGGCTCTGGCGGAAGAACTTCCGAACCTGCACGTGTTCGGTCGGGTCACTCCCCAGGACAAACTCCGACTCGTCGATCTCATGCAGAAGGGCGGTGCGGTCGTCGCGATGACCGGGGACGCCGTCAACGACGCCGCAGCTCTGAAGAAGGCCGACATCGGAGTTGCGATGGGGTCGGGCAGCGAAGTCACGAAGCAGGCCGGAAGAATCGTGCTGACCGACGACAACTTCGGGACACTGGTCACTGCGATCCGTCTGGGACGCAACATCTACGAGAAGATCGTGTCCTACATCCGGTACCAGATGTCGAAGCTGTTGTCGCTCGTCCTGCTCTTCCTCGTCGCGAGCATCTTCGACATCAACGACGGCGTCGCCCTGACCCCGTTGATGGTGCTGTTCCAGCACTTCTTCATCACGTTGTTCCCGGTGGCCGTCATCATGCTCGACCCGCCCTCGCCGGATCTGATGAGCAAACCGCCTCGCGACCCGAACACACCGATCGCCAACAGGGCAGCCTTCGTGCAGTGGTCGGTCTACGGAACCCTCCAGTTCGCCGTCGCACTCGCGGCGATGCTCCTCGCTCCCGGTGGGATGAGCACGACGGAGCCGACCGTGGCGATGACGACCGCGTTCGTCGTGTTGTCGTTCGGATCCGTTCTCGCAGGGTTGTCCATGCGACGCGATCCGGAATCCGGATTCTCCGCGCCGATCGTGGGCGCCGTCCGGATCTTGTCGATTCCGGTGGTGGTCACGGTGTTCGCCGTGGAGTTGGGATTCCTTCAGGACCTCCTCATGACGACGTCGCTGACGGGTGCTCAATGGCTGGTCTGTATCGGCTGGTCGGTGATCATTCCGGTCGTGGTGGAAGCGGAGAAGGCGATTCGACGTCGCCGACGCTCGCCGGACCTGTCGATTCCCGCGCCTGCGGCGGTTGCTCCTGCGCGGGCCCACTGAGGCGGGGTCATGCCGCGGATCGAGGGGCCGGGGGCGCTTCCCGGAATCGCCACGGCTCGTGCCTACCGTCGCGAGTGGGTGCGACCCGACATCACCGCCGGCCTCGTGCTCACCGCACTGCTCATCCCGGCCGGGATGGGCTATGCCGAGGCGGCTGGATTGCCCGCCTATGCCGGGCTCTACGCGACCATCGTTCCGCTCCTGGCCTATGCGGTGGTCGGCCCCTCGAAGATCCTCGTCCTGGGCCCGGATTCCTCGCTCGCACCGCTCATCGCTGCGGCCGTCCTTCCGCTCGCCGTTGCGGACGATCCGGAGAGCGCGCTGGTCTTCGCCGGGGTACTCGGCGTACTCGTCGGCGTGATCCTGCTCGTCGGAGGTTTCCTGCGCCTCGGCTTCGTCACCGAACTGCTGTCCAAACCGATCCGGCTGGGTTACCTGAACGCCATCGCCCTCGTCGTCGTCGTCGGACAGCTTCCGAAACTGCTGGGCTTCTCGGTCGACGCGCCCGGTCTCCTCGGAGAGATCCGGGAGATCGCAGAGACCGTCGTGAACGGTGGGATCGACCCCGTCGCAGCGGCTATCGGGCTCGCCTCCCTCGCGGTCATCGTGGGCTTCCGCTTGTGGTTGCCACGGATCCCGGGAGTCCTGGTCGCGGTCGTCGCAGCCATCATCGCCTCCGCCGCACTCGATCTCACCGACGACATAGGGATGGTCGGTGCGCTACCCGACGGACTTCCGCTCCCGTCGTTCGGCGGTGTCGAGTGGTCGGACGTGGCCCGGCTCGTCGGACCGGCAGCCGGCATCGCGCTGATCGCCTTCGCCGACACCGGAGTGCTCTCCCGCACCTTCGCCGCGCGACGGGGTGAGAACGTGAACGGGAGCACGGAGATGAAAGCGGTGGGCGTCGCGAACATCGCCGGGGGACTGTTCGGAGGGTTCCCGATCTCCGCAAGCGGATCTCGGACGCCGGTCGCCGAGCAGAGCGGCGCGCGAACCCAATTCGCGTGTGTCGTGGGAGCGGTGGCAGTTCTCGTCTTCGTTCTCGTCGCTCCGGGGTTGACCACCTATCTACCCGATGCGACGCTCGGCGCCGTGGTGATCGTCGCCGCCACCGCCCTGGTCGATGTCCGGGGAATGGTCCGGATGTGGCAGATGAGCACGGTCGAGTTCGGGCTGGCCGCCGCGGCCTTCCTCGGGGTCGCTCTGGTGGGCGTGCTGCAGGGCATCGTCGTCGCGATCGGTCTGTCCTTCGTCTCGGTGGTCGCGCGCGCCTGGCAGCCGTACCGCACCGAGCTCGTGCGGACCGCCGATCGTCCGGGATTCCACGACGTCGAGCGTCATCCCGAGGGCAGTCGCATCCCGGGTCTGGTGATCGTCCGGTTCGACGCCCCGCTGTTCTTCGCCAACGGGGAGATCTTCGATCTGTACGTGCGGTCGGTGGTGGCCCGAACCGAAGCGCCTGTCGAATGGGTGGTCATCGCGGCCGAACCGATCACGGGACTCGACACGACCGCCGTCGACGAACTCGTCGACCTCGACGCCTATCTGGAAGGAAACGGCATCCGCCTTGTGTTCGCCGAGATGAAGGGGCCGATCAAGGACCGGCTCATCAGATTCGGGGTGGGCGACAGATTCGACCCGAGCCGGTTCCATCCGACCCTCGAGGACGCTGTCGACGCCTTCATCGGCAGGACCGGTCGCGGCAACGATCAGGTCGTCGGTTGATCCTCGGTCGCCGGTCGGTCCTCCACGGTGCGGGCCGGCCTGATCACCAGCTCGAGGGCGAGCAGTACCAGAACAGCACCCAGCACGATGAACGCGACCACCAGACCGGTCGGGTAGCGCCAGAACATCACGAGCAGTGCAGCCACTCCGATGACGACCGCCCGGATCGCGACGCGGGCACGGAAGGCCGCTTCTTCGAACGCATTCGGCGGGCGGGGCCGACGTAGCCGCTGGACGGCATCGAGGCTGCGGCCGAACCCACGCCGAACAGTCCGGGCGGAGGACGAGCCACCGGTGAGGTAGGCACCGAGAGCGATCACCAGTCCGAGCACCGCGACCGCCCGAAGGCTGGTCCGCAGCGGCATCAGCACGGCATCGATGATGGCGGCCGCCGCATCCGGCGACAGGACGTCGGGCGGGACATCGTCGAGATACAACGATCGAGCGATGATGAGCGCGACCGCCAGAACGAACATTCCCACCACCAGGGCGAGGCCCACGAAAGCGAGTGCGCGTAGGCGACGGCCCGGTGGCGCGAGGGCGACTGCGCCGGCAGCAGCGGCGAGAGTGATCCAGGGCAGCACATCCGAAACGTTGTCGAGAGTGTTCACCGCCCGCTGCGCCCGGACCAGTTCCGGTGATCGGAACAGGACCAACTGCTTGTCGACACTCGGGATCTTCTCCGCGAACGTGAAACCGCGGTCGAGGAGACGGCCCTTCACGTTGTCGATCACCGTGCCGAGCGAAATGCTCACCGTGCCCGAATCGTCGACCGTCACCGACGACGGCCCGACGTTGCCGGTCACCACCGCGACCAATGCGTTGTGGGCGGCGCGGTGGGCCTGGATCCACAAATCCTCGAACTGCTCGCTCTGCACCAGTGACAACACCGTCTCGTTGACGAAGTTCCGCGCCTGTCCGGTGATCACCGGTGCCAGTCCCTCGACGGCGCGGTCGACGCGCGGCGCGTTCTCCGTGGCCGGAACGGCGTCGGTGAGAGCGACCAGAGCGTCGGTCGTCAGACCTTCGACGTCGACGCGTGTGAAGATCTCGTCGGTGACGGAATTCGCGATCTGCGTCTGGATGGCGGGGTTCGAGCCCAGCGGGGCGACGGTGGTCACGTACCGGTCGGTGTCGAGGATCTCGCTGCGCACGAACCGTGCGGTGACCGAGAGGACGGCCAGGACCGCGACCAGCACGGCGAGCAGTGCAACGGCAGCCCAGCGCCAGCCGTGCCTCGCGGGCCGCGGCTCGGGAACGGGCTCCACCCCGACAGTGGCTCGTTCGCGAAGCGTGGCGACTTCCGCACGCAACCGATCGAGTTCGGCGCGCTCGTCGTCGTCCAGCCGGTCGGGTCGGGGACCTTCACCGCCCGTGCCGATGTTTGTGGTCATCCCTGCATCGCCCCCTTTCGGGGCCGGACCCATTATGCGCCGTTGCCGTCAACTCCGGCTGGAATTTGGATCCTATTCCCTTCAGAAGTGGACTTCGAGTGGTCATACTCGACAGGAGGGGATCTGTTGTCGACGACACCGACGGAAGTCCACTCCCGGCTTCCGCCAACGATCTTTCATCGAAAAGAGGTTTCAGGTGACCGATTCGGATATCGACGAGATGGGCCCGGTCGACTATCTCGTCATCGAATTCCCTGCCGACCGACCACCGAACGGTTCTGCTCTACCGCTGCTGCTCGACCTCGTCGAGCGAGGCATCATCCGGGTGCTCGATCTCGCGTTCGTCCGCAAGGACACCGACGGTTCGGTCGCCGGGATCGACATCTCCGAGGTCGGGCTCGAAGGAGAAGTCGACGTGACGTTGTTCGCGGAGGCGTCGTCGGGCCTGCTCGGCGACACCGATTTCGACGAAGCGGGGGCTGCGCTCGAACCCGGCTGCTCGGCGGCCGTGCTCGTCTACGAGAACACCTGGGCTGCTCCGCTGGCGCGGGCACTGCGTCGCAACGGCGCCGAACTCGTCGCGTCCGGGCGTATCCCGGTCCAGAGCATCCTGGCGTCGCTGGAGAAGCTCGACGTCGAAATGTGAGTCGAGCGAACGAAATACAGGAGGAGATCGACATGCCGGGATTACTCCGCGGGGTGGCTCGCACCGCAGTCGTAGCCGGGACGGCGACGGCAGTCTCCAACCGCGTCTCCCGTCGGCAGGGAGAACGATGGGCATCGCAGGGCCAGGCCGTCTACGGGCGCCCCGCGCAGTACACACCCGAACCCGAACCCATGCCCGCGCCGCCTCCGGGTGGAGCGGACCGCATCACCGCGCTGAAGGACCTCGCCGAATTGAAGGCCCAGGGTGTGCTCACCGAGGCCGAGTTCGAGAGGGAGAAGGCGCGAATTCTCGCCTCCTGAGCCTGAGTCCGGCCTCTGCGTCGAGCGGACACGACCGCTCCCACGCGGCGGCGACGGGTCGAGGAACGAGCTTCATGGGCGACTGGAGGTGCACGGTACACCGGATCGACGAGCCGACCGACTGCGTGGCGAGGCTGTCGCTGGTACTGGCGGACGACCTCACCCCGACGGAGGTGCAGGACCGCGCTCGTTTGCTGGCCCGTCAGATCTTCGGGCACGACGTCGACGTCGGGGAGGTCGAGCCGGAGAACTGGTCGACCCGCCGGCCGCCGTCGACCTGAGCTCGTACCGGTGATGCATTGAATGTATTGAGAGAGACCGTATTCCGTATGTTTCCGGCCCTCTCCTCGCGACACGGTCGTCACTGTGCTCCGGAGGCGGAAGGCATGGCACTCGAGGTCGCGGGAAGGAGTGCGGACGCGACGAGTCCGACGAGCCCGATGCATGCCAGCACGATCATCGCGGCCGCATACGAACGGTCCGGCGTGGCCAGGCCGACGACGAGGACGGTGCCTGCCACTGCGGTGCCCAGGGACGAACCCAGATTGGACACACACCGCGACAGGCCGGAGATCTCACCCTGCTGTTCCTCCGGGAACGCCGACTGCACGACGTTCACGGACGGAGTGAGCATCGCACCCAGTCCGACGCCGATGAGCAACAGGCCCGGGGCGAACGCCCATGCGCTGGTCCATGCACGGACCAGCAGGAGCAGAATCACGATGCCGCCGAGGGTGACGACGAAGCCGCTCATGATGAGGGCACGCTGTGAATGCCTGGCGGCCAATCGTTCCGCCAGCAACGAGGAACCGAGAATGCCGGCGGTGGCGGCGGTGAAGATGATGCCCGTCTCGATCGCGTTGTAGCCGCGGACCACCTGGAGGAATGCCGAGACGACGAATGCGACGCCCATCAGCAGCAGCCACTGGATGTTCTGGGTGACGAGCGCGAGATTCGATGTGCGGTTACGGAACAGGTCGGTCGACAGTAGTGGCACTCTGCCGGCTCGTTCGAACCGCCGTACGTGTAGGAAGAACCCGACGACGAGCAGGATTCCGATGCCGATGAGGGTAGCGGACACCGAGAGTGCGTTGTCCGCCTGGAGAATCCCCATGACGATACAGACGAGACCTGCGGCGGACAGGACGGCACCGATCCCGTCGAAGGGTGTGGTCGGATCCGGGGGCAGGGGATCCTCGAGCCCTCGGCTCAGAACGACGATGGCGGCGACGATCAGTGCCTGGAAGACGAAGGCGGCCCGCCAGTCGATCGCGGTGGTGATCAATCCACCGATCAGCGGCCCCGCCGCGGCGCCGATCCCACCCATGCCGGTGATCACGCCGAAGGCCCGTGCCCGGGACTTCATGTCGGTGAAGAGCATCGTCGTGAGGATGTACACGGGCGGGATGAGCAGTGCGGTGCCGATTCCCTCGAAGATCGAGTTGCCCAGGATCAAGATTCCCAGACCCGGTGCTGCCGCGCTGAGAAGTGCCCCCACGCCGTACAGGACGAGTCCGGCGACGAAACACCGCTTGCGACCCCACCGGTCCGTCAGTTTCCCACCCGGAATCATGAAAGCTGCCATGACCAGAAGAAACACGGTGATCGCGGTCTGAACACCCTGCACCGTGGTATCCAGATCGATGCTGATGTCGTTGATCATCACGTTCATGTTCGAACCTGCGAAGCTGCAGATGAACTGGGCGAGGGCGAGTGGGAGCAACATTCGCCGCAGGGGAGCGGGTGGTGCCGCCGCCGGATTTTCGGTCATCTCGTACTTCCCGTCGCGGAGGACGTCGCCGAAACTCTGCACGTCATGATCCACCGCGGGGGTGCACAGTGGCGCCGACGAGTCGAAACCGTGACCTTGACCTGATATCCGAGACCGGAGGAAGATCGAAGAACTCGACTCCTCTTCTCGCGGAGGTAACGTCATGCTTCTCGAGGACTACGGCTTCATCGGTGACCTGCAGACCTCCGCGCTCGTCGGCCGGAACGGCTCGATCGACTGGCTGTGTATGCCCTCGTTCGACTCCGGATCGTGTTTCGCGGCCCTTCTCGGCGGCCCGGAACACGGACGCTGGCTCGTCGCGCCTGCGGCGGAACCCGTGGCGGTCACCCGTCGCTATGTCGACGACACCCTGGTGCTCGAGACCGACTTCGAAACCACAGAGGGCGCCGTCCGTCTGATCGACTTCATGCCTCGTCGGGGATCGGGTCCACCTCGGCTGATCCGTATCGTCGAGGGGCTGCGGGGCCGTGTGCCGATGCGAATGCACTTGGCGATACGCCCCGATTATGCGGCGGTCACACCGTGGGTCGAGGCGGTGGCCGACGGTGCTGTCGCGACAGCCGGCCCGGACGCCTTCCACCTGTGCACGACGGTGCCGTTGGAGATCCGTGCCGGGACCGTCGAATCCGAGTTCGTCGCCGTGGAGAGCGGCCGATACCGATTCGCTCTGGACCGGTACGCATCCTTCGAACCGGCCCCCGTTGTCGAGGATGCCGAATCCGCGCTCGCGCGCACCGTGGAGTGGTGGCGCGACTGGACCGGCCGGTGCACCTACAAAGGGGCGTATCGCGACGAGGTGATCCGATCTCTGATCGTGCTCAAAGGGATGACCGACGAGACGACCGGTGCGATCGTGGCGGCCCCGACCACCTCCCTACCCGAAGCGCTCGGCGGGGTACGCAATTGGGACTACCGCTACTGCTGGTTGCGCGACTCGGTGTTGGCGCTCGAAGCGCTGCTCGCCGGGGGATACGCCGGCGAGGCCCTGGCTTTTCGCGACTTCCTGCTCCGGGCGGGAACAGGCGATCCGGCCGATGTGCAGATCATGTACGGGATCAGGGGAGAGCGTCGACTGACCGAGTTCGAGGTGGGTCATCTGCCCGGTTACGAAGGGTCGGCACCCGTCCGGGTCGGTAACGCCGCGGCGGAACAGTTCCAGCTCGACGTGTACGGCGAGGTCCTCAGCGTGGCGTACAAGGGAGCCGAAGCGCTCGGCAGGATCGAGCCGCACATGTGGCCCCGCTGGCAGGCCGTGATCGAATACGTCGAAGGAATCTGGCAGGAACCCGACGAAGGAATCTGGGAAACACGTGGCCCCCGGCGCCATTTCACGCAGTCCAAGGTCATGGCCTGGGTCGTCTTCGACCGCGCGGTCCGGCTCGCCGAGGGATTCGGGCTCGACGCACCTCTCGAGCGGTGGAGGCGGACCCGCGACGAGATTCACCACGAGATCTGCGAGCGTGGATACGACCCGGTTCGCGGCACGTTCACGCAGTACTACGGCTCCGCGGAACTCGACGCCAGCGTGCTGCTCATCCCGCTCGTCGGCTTCCTGCCCCCGACCGACGACCGGGTCACCTCCACCATCGACGCGATCCGGAACGAACTCGGTCGCGACGGCTTCGTGTCCCGGTATTCCACGACGGATACCGACGACGGGCTCCCCGGGGACGAAGGGCAGTTCCTGGCCTGCTCGTTCTGGCTGGTGAGTGCATTGGCGCTCAACGGCCGGGTCGACGAGGCCCGCGTGTTGTTCGAGCGGTTGCTCGGGCTCACCAACGACCTCGGACTGCTCGCCGAGGAGTACGACGTGTCGGCGGGTAGGCAGGTCGGCAATTTCCCCCAGGCATTCAGTCACCTCACTCTCGTCGGCGCGGCCTGCGCGATCTCCGTCGCCGAACGGGCACAGGCAGTGGATCGGGCCGACGGAGCACCGGCCGTCTGATCCGACGTCATCCGAATGTCATGTGTCCGTACGATCTTCGCCCGCAACCGTGCGTGCTGTATGTATCCTGGGGGTACGTGCAACCCGGATACGCCCCCGTGTTCGTCGGTGTCTGTACATCGAACGAACTACATTGATGCGCTTGGAAATCGGTAGAAATCGTACGAATGTCACCGATTCGGCGCGGGCACTTCCCCGGACTCGCCGAGCACGTTTCAATGACAGGTGCAGAGGGGCTCTCGGGAGCGCAGGGGATACGCTTCCGCGTCGCTGCTCCGTCGGGACAACGCGAACGGTGGCAGGGGAGCGACAATGGAACATGGTGTTGTGCTGTGGTTCGACGCCGGTCTGGGTCACGGGTTCATCCGTGACGACGACGGTACGGAGATCCTGGTGCACTACTCGCAGATCGACGGGAGCGGCTACCGCTTCCTGACCGGGGGCCAACGGGTCCGGTTCGAGATCGGTTACGGGATCTTCGGGCGACATGCGGTCAACGTGCAGGTGTGCTGACATACAGGACGTTCGGATGGTGTGATCGGATGATGGACACGCGGACGAACGAGTGGGCGGAGGGGACCCACCTTCCTACCGCGGCTCCGACCGAGGAGCAGGTGTGGGCCTCGCGGGCCGCGATCGAGCGGGCCACGGGCGTGCTGATGGAGCGGTACGGACTCGATGCCGAGCAGGCGAAGGAGACGCTGTTCCAGGCCTCCCGTCGCGCCGCCGTGCCGATGCTGCAGTTGGCAGGGGACGTGCTCACGTCTGATCGGGCGGGTGAACCACCCGCGATCCGGGAGGCCCTGGAGCTCGCATCGACGCCCCCCGCGTTGCGGAAGGCCGTTGCGTTCATCGAGTCCGAAGCAGCTCGTCCGATCAGACTGGAGGACATCGCGGCTGCCGCCGGAATCGGGGGTCGCGCCCTGCAGTACGACTTCGTGCGTCACTACCGCACCACGCCCATGCGATACCTGCGGTCCGTACGGCTCGCGCGAGCCCACCGGGATCTGCAGGCCGCCGACCCGAACGACGAGACGGTCGCGTCGATCGCTGCGCGGTGGGGCTTCTCCTCGCCCGGACGATTCGCGACGCAGTACCGGTCCGTCTATGGCAGATCCCCCCGCGTGACCCGGTCGGACGCGCTGTGGTCCGATCGAACTACTGCCGATTCTGCAGAAAACGAATAGACTGCGCCGGAAGCGAACGATGTGTTCGCTGTCGACACTGCCGGCGGGGCGCGAGACTTCCGACGCAGGGGGTCGGATCTGTCGACCTGCCCCGTCGGCAGTACTCCGAGTGCCTACATTCGGCCCTGGTGATGACATTTCGGCGTATGCTCGGAACATCGGTGATCGCCTGTCATCCCCCTGCACGGACGGTCACCGCCGCCGGGTGGATCAGAGGTAGGCCACCCAGGCGATGCCGGACCCTGTCGCCCATTCCCCCTGCTCGGGCGGCGGGGTTTCGGCGCTGTCGGCACATTATGTGTCGGAATCCGTCCCCGCGTCCGGGGATCTCCCGGGCTCCTCGTCGACATCGTTTCCCAAGACATCCGTATTCGCCTCGTTCGTGCCGGGAAAGCCGTTTCCCTCCGAGGCGTGAGAATCGAAGTTTTCGGGATCGTCCTTCCCGTGTACACCGTTCCCTTCGAGGAGAGACGCGGGGAGTTCGGCCGAGTACGGTGCACGTGGTGGGGCGATCTCGTCGAGACGTTCGTTGATCGCGTGGGCGATCAGGTCGTGCTGCAGGCGGGGGAGCGGCAACAGTCCGTTCAGATACGCTTCGATCTCGACCTTTCCCACTTCGCCCCCGAGGGCGAAATAGCGGAGCCACAGTTCCTCCACATCCAGGCCCGCAGCACGGAGCGCAGCGAGGAATCTGTGACGGTGTTCGCCGTCGGGGAGATAGTGCATAGCGACCTCAAACCGTTTCGTTGTAGGTCGACGCGACTATCTCCGCTGCCACCTCCCGTACGGCGATGCGCCGCTGTGTAGACAATTCGAGCAGTCGCTGCACGGCACGATCGGCATCGATGTTCTCGCGCAGCATCACGATTCCTTTGGCAGTAGCGATCAGGTCCCGGTCGCGCAGGGCCCGAAGCAACCGCTCGTTGAGTGCTTCGGCTTCGGTCAGAGTGTGCATGTTCGCCAACAGGATCGCGGCCTGCTCGGCGAAGCGGCCGAGGATGTCCTCACTGTCTGCTGTATAGACACGGGGGCGTGTCGAATAAACCTTCAGTGCGCCCATCATCTCGCCCGCGTACTGCAGGGGAACACTCAGCGACGACGACATTCCCAGCTCGGCCGCCCGCCTGGACCATTCCGCCCAGCGCTCGTCCTCGTCGAGGTCGTCCACTCGCACCGGCACGCCGTCCCGAATCGCCGCCAGGCAGGGACCGTCGCCGAGCTCGTACTGCAGCGCGTCGAGACGTTCGACCATCTGTCCGGTCGCGGCGGAGGTGGACCGGTTGTTCGCGTCGTCGACGAGAGTGATTCCCGAGCCGTCCGTGTCGGGCAGTGTGTCCTTCGCCAGCGAGGTGATCAGTTCCAGCACGGTGGTCACGGTCTGTTCGGACAGCAACACTCCGGCCATGCGGGCGAACACCGCGGTCCATGCATCGGGAGTCGGATCATGCGACTCCGTCATATCCCACCTCCCGCCCGAACGCACCCTCGTGCATCACCGATACCACGACGCTACCCGCTTCCGCACATCGGCGTTCGCGGACGTACCGTCCCGACTGCTCCGTGCGACACCGCACCGGAACGCGTTCGGATTGGCAGAATCCGGAGTATGCCGACCCGGACGATCGACGGTCACCGCATCACCCTGACCAACCTCGACAAGGTGTTGTATCCGAGCACCGGGACGACGAAGGGTGAGGTCGTCGAGTACTACGAAGCCGTCGCCGAGGCGATGCTTCCCCACATCGTCGGCCGGGCCGCGACCCGCAACCGGTGGCCGAACGGTGTCGGCGAACAGTCCTTCTTCGAGAAGAACCTCCCCGACCACGCACCGGCCTGGATCGACCGTCGCACCCTGCACCACAAGGACCGCCGGGTCATCTACCCGCTGTTCGATTCCGCCGCCGGGCTCGTCTGGCTCGGGCAACAGGCCGCCCTCGAACTCCACGTGCACCAGTGGCGTTTCGACGGAGAGAAGGCCGGGCCTGCGACCCGCATCGTCTTCGACCTCGACCCGGGCCCCGGCGTGGGCCTGGCCGAGTGCGCGGAGGTCGCCCGCCACGTGCGCGACACGGTCGCCGAACTCGGGTGGACGGCCTATCCGGTCACCAGCGGCAGCAAGGGTATCCACCTGTATGTCCCGCTGGATCGGATGTTGTCGTCGTCGGGGGCGTCGAAGGTCGCGAAGCAGGTCGCGCGCAATCTCGAGACCACCCTTCCCGATCTGGTGACCGCGACGATGGCGAAGTCGGCGCGCGAGAGCAAGGTCTTCGTCGATTGGAGCCAGAACAACAGTTCCAAGACGACGGTCGCGCCGTACTCGCTGCGCGGTCGCGACGAGCCGTGGGTGGCGGCGCCGCGCAGCTGGGACGAACTCGACGACCCCGACCTCGCGCAACTGCAGTTCCGGGAGGTCCTCGCCCGCATCGACGAGTTCGGGGACCTGCTCGCCGGTCTCGACCCGCCCCTCGGCAAGGCCGGATCCGGAGATTCCGGAGATAAGGCCGGGTCCAGCGGTAAGGCCGGGTCGGGAGACGCCCTGGACACCTACCGCGGCAAGCGCGACGCGTCGCGCACCCCGGAACCGGTACCCGACCGCGTCCCCGAGGACGGCCCCGGCAACAGGTTCGTCATCCAGGAGCACCACGCGCGTCGCCTGCACTACGACCTGCGGCTCGAACGCGACGGTGTGCTGGCGTCGTGGGCCGTACCGAAGAACCTGCCGGACACCTCGGGGCGCAACAATCTCGCGGTACGGACCGAGGACCACCCGATCGAGTACCTGACCTTCCACGGGACGATCCCGAAGGGCGAATACGGCGCCGGCAGCATGACCGTGTGGGACACCGGCACCTACGAGACCGAGAAGTGGCGGGACGACGAGGTGATCGTGCGGTTCCACGGCGACCGGATCGAGGGACGGTACGCGCTGATCCGCACCGAGAAGAACCAGTGGCTGGCGCACCGCATGAAGGACCAGTCGTCGCCGAGCACCGAGTCGTCCGATGCCGATCCGGCCTCCCTCGTCGGATCGTCGGGGTCCAAGGCCTTCCCGCGCGATCTCGCGCCCATGCTCGCGACCCCCGGTGACGTCTCGGGTCTCGACGCCGAAGACTGGGCGTTCGAAGGCAAATGGGACGGATACCGCGCCATCGCGGAGATCGAGGACGGCACCGTCAGGCTCCGCAGCCGATCCGGTCGCGATGTCACCGGCGACTACCGGAAGCTCGTCGAACTCGCGACGATCCTCGACGGTCACCGGGCGGTGCTCGACGGGGAGATCGTCGCCGTCGACCGCTCCGGGGTGACGAGCTTCTCGATGCTGCAGCGGGGCGTGAACTACGAGTACCGCGTGTTCGACGTGCTGTATCTCGACGGGGTGTCGCTGCTGCGCAAGACCTACGACGATCGCCGACGCGTCCTCGAGGCGCTCGCCGCTGCCACGGACGGACTGATCGTCCCGGATCTGCTCCCGGGTGACGCCTCGAAGGCTCTCGCGCGCAGCCGCGCGAAGAACTGGGAGGGCGTGGTCGCCAAGCGCCGGGACTCCGTGTATCTGCCGGGCAAGCGCGGCGCCGGATGGATCAAGTCGAAGAACTGGCTCACCCAGACCGTCGTGCTCGGCGGATACCGCCGTGGCAACGGCAACCGTGCCTCGACCTTCGGGTCCCTGCTGCTCGGCGTCTACGACGACGACGGTGAGTTCGTGTACGTCGGCAAGGTCGGCACCGGTTTCGACGACGAGACGCTCCTGTCGGTGGCGAAGGCTGTGAAAGGGCGCACGAGCCGCACGAACCCGTTCGCGAACGAGGTGCCGGCCGCCGAACGCCGCGATGCGGTGTGGTTGCGGCCCGAACTCGTGGGGGAGGTGCGGTTCGGGGGATGGACGGAAGGAGACCGGGTGCGGCACGCGAGCTGGCGTGGTCTGCGCGACGATGTGGACGCGTCGAGTGTGGTGCGAGAAGAGGAAACAGGCGCTGACTGCTAACGTTCGTTCGAAGTCGGGTGATCGGGCATTAGGGGAGGCATCAATGGCCGAGGGCTCGCGTGGCGTCGTCCGTCGGATCGGTTTGGTCGAGGATCACGAGTCGGTCGCGCTCGGGTTCGCAGCGATGCTCGCCGATCAACCCGATCTCGAGCTCGCAGGTACCGCCACCACCGTCTCGGGTCTGCTCGAGCAGGTCACCGACCTCGACCTCGCCGTTCTCGACCTGCGCCTGTCCGACGGATCCTCTCCGAAGAGCAACGTCGAGCAGCTGCGCGCGGCGGGCCTCGAGACCCTGATCTTCACCGGCGCCGAGAACCCGTATCTGCTGCGTTCGGCCGCCCGCGCCGGTGTGCTCGGGGTGGTGCGGAAATCCGAGCCCGCGGCCGTGGTGATCGAGGCGATCCGCGTGGCCGCCGCCGGAGGGCAGGTCGCCAGCACCGAGTGGGCCGCGGCGATCGACGGTGATCCCGAACTCGACGATGTCGGCCTGAGTCCGCGGCAGCTCGAAGTGCTCGAACTGTATGCGTCGGGGGAGAAGCTCGACCGGGTCGCCCGGCTGACGGGCCTCGCTCCGCAGACCGTCAACGACTACCTGCAGCGGATCCGCCAGAAGTACGCGGAGGCAGGTCGTCCCGCACCCACGAAGACGGATCTGTACAAACGTGCCGTCGAGGACGGGTGGCTGCCGATGCCCGAACGGTCGGATGTCCGCCGTCGCTGACGAGCCGGCCGGGGACACCGGGGAGAAGTCGCACGATCGCAGCACGGCGGCTGCCGACCGACTTCTCCGGATGTTCGCGCGATTCGTCGCGATCGGATATCTCTGCTACTTCGCGTTGCTCGTGCCGGAGATCCTCGAAGTGTCGGCACTCGTCGCGTGGTGGTGGACTCCCACTGCGGCCGTCCTCATGTTCGGATCCGGGGTCGCGCTCGGCTTCGCCTCGTTCCGCGGCACGGTGTGGATGCAGCGGACCGCGACCGTCAATGCGCTCGCCTACGTCGTGATGGTTGCATTGTGGTTCGTGGCGTGGAACGGGACGCAGATCCCGCAGGACCAGTCGTTGTGGTTCACCGCCTTTCCCGGCCTCGCGTCGCTCGCGGCGGCGGTCGCGTGGAGACCCCGGCGGGCGTTCGTCCACATGATCCTCGTGGTTCTGCTCGCGCAGTGCGCGAATCACCTCGTCCGCGACGCCCCCTTCGGATACTTCCTGGCACCCGACCTGGCGTTCGCGTTCGTCTTCTGCACGGTCTTCCTCGCGGCCGCGGTGGTTGGACTCGGCACCGGCCGCACCCTCGACGAAACCATCGCTGCCACCCAGGCCACGGCGGCCGCCGCGGCCGCAGCGGAGGCACGGAACGCCGAGCGCGCACGGTTCGATGCCCTGGTCCACGACCGCGTGATGTCCACCCTGCTGGCGGTGTCACGCAACGCACCCCGGGAGTCGCTCGTCGAGCAGGCCGAACGAGCGGTCGCCGAACTCGACGAGTTGCGGCGCGGCACCGATCGGGAGTCGGCGCTCGACGCCGCCGCGGTCGTGGCGCGGCTCCGATCGGCGGCGACCGAGGCCGACGAGGACGTCGTCTTCACCGGCCGTGTCGCCCCGGGATCCGGCGACGTTGCGTTCCCACCTGAACCCGCGCGCGCGACCGCCGCTGCCCTCGCCGAGGCGGTACGCAACAGCGTGCGGCATGCCGGAAAGGACGCGTCCCGCACGGTCGAGGTCGACGTGGCACCGAGATGGATCTCCGTGCAGGTCGTGGACGACGGCAGAGGCTTCGAACCCGAGGCCGTCGACCCGCACCGGCTCGGTCTGGAAGTGAGCATCCGAGGACGTATGCGCCGACTGTCCGGGGGCCGGGCGGTCGTGCAGTCCGCGCCGGGGGCCGGGACCCGGGTGTTGTTGTACTGGCGGGATCCGGCCGCATGAACACTGCGAACTCGACCGTCTCCGATCTGCTGCGGATGCACAGCAGGCCCGCGCGGGCCTTCGCCGTCCTGTACGCGGTGACCTGCGTGGTGCTCGCCCTGAACACCGCGCCCCATGCGGAGGTCCGCTGGCCCCTCGCGATCGCCGTGATCGTGTGTGTGGCCGCCGCCTACGCGCTCGTCGCAGTCGAGGGGGACCCACTACCGGTGCGACCCGCACTGGTGATGACGTTCTCGGGTGCGATCGCGTCGGCGTCGGTGCTGTGGGTGGTGCCCGCCGATCCGGCACCGCACCCCATCGAGCTGTGGCCGTTCGGGATGTCCACGACGATCCTCGTGTTCATGTGCGTGCGGGGACGCACGGCGTACGCCTGGTACGGGATGCTCCTCATGCTCGTCGTCGCCGCGCTGTGGTCGCATCTCACGGGCCCCGGGATGGGCTACGGGCTCGGCCTGACGATCACGAGTGCGGGACCGGTGCTCATGGGCACCGTCTGCGCCTACACGATCCGCCCGCTCGCGCGGTCGATCTACCTGCTGCGCGCCCGGTCGATGCAGCGGATCGCGGCGGAGTCCGCGGCCGCCGCGGCTCTCGAGGAACGTGACGTCCGCCTCGGAAGCCTCGACGCGTCGGCGCGTCCGTTGCTCGAGCGGATCGTCTCGGGCGAACCCCTCGACGAGAACGAACGGATCGAGTGCGGACTCGTCGAGGCACGACTGCGCGACGGTCTGCGTGCGCCCGTACTCCAGGTACCCGAGGTCGACCGGGCCGCCGCTGCGGCCCGCCGGCGCGGCGTCGAGATCGTCATGCTCGACGACCACGCCATGGACTCGGCTTCTCCCGAGGTCCGGCGCGCCGTCTACCGGGAGGTGGTGGACGCGCTCGATTCGGTGAGTGAGGGGTCGGTGACCGTGCGTGTGTTGCCGCCGGGCCGTGCGGCGATGGTGACGATGCTCGTGAAGGGTGAGGATGTGCGCCGAATCGAGATCGGGCACGACGGCCGGCGCACCGGTAATTAGGCGAAACACCGATGCCCATATTTTCTTGGGCAGAGAAAAATCTGTCTGGGTAGTTGTCGGTTTCAACCGTTACGTTGTAGGCACTCGAAACGGAGTTCGTCGGGGACTCGGTTGGATCTCATGTATTCATCTCGGTAGGGACGCGCTATGACGACGATGCTCGAACATTCCCCGGCACAGAAGCCTGCGCCTCAGAAGCCCGCACTCTCGGCTCGCGAGATCGAGATCCTGCGGGCCTGGCTGCTCTGCGAGTCCAAGTCCGAGGCGGCTGCGAGCCTGTTCGTCACCGCAGCCACGGTCAGCACCCACATCGTCCGCATCCGTGAGAAGTACGCCCGCGTCGGGCGTACGGCGACCACGAAGACGGCACTGCTCGCCCGCGCTCTGCAGGACGGTGTGGTCTCCATCGACGAGCTGTGACCCGTCGGCCTGCCACCACACAGGGTGGACACACGACGGATCCGACGAGCGCGGCCGACCGGATCCACCGGGTCTTCGGTCGGTTCATCAGCGCGGGCTACGTGTTCTACCTGCTGTTCGTCGTCCCCACAGCGGTGTCGCAGGCCCACCTCACGGCATGGTGGTGGTTGCCGACGGCACTGCTCGCGATCTTCGGCACCGGGATCGCGCTCGGGGTGGCGACCTTCCTGAGCGATGTCCGGTGGGTCGGACGACTCGCAGCCGCCAACGCCGTCGCCTTCCTGGTCGCGGCGGTCCTGTGGTTCCCGGCCTGGACGGGTGAGGTTTCCACGAACACGGCCTGGCAGGCGCTCTTCCCCGGAGTGGCAGGACTGTCCGCGGCGGCAGCGTGGCGGCCGCGGACGGCGCTCGCCTACCTCACGGTGGTGGTGCTCGTCGTGCAGACCACCAACTATCTGCTGGTGAACACCACGACGGGATACCGCTTCGTCCCGGAACTCGCGTTCGCGCTCATGTTCTGCGGGGTCTTCGCCGCCGCGGCGATCGTCGCCTTCCGCACGGGCGACGTCCTCGATTCCACCGTCGCGGCCACGGAGAGGTCTGTCGTCGCAGCAGCGGCGGCCGCGGCCAGGACGGTCGAACGCGAGCGGTTCGACGCACTCGTCCACGACCAGGTGATGTCCACTCTGCTCGCCTCGGGTCGCGGCGCATCCGACGGTCCCGTCGCGGCCCAGGCCCGTCGTGCGCTGGAGATGTTCGACTCCCTGCGGCGCGGCGACGACACCGAGAGCAGCTTCGACGCCGACCGGGTGGCAGCCCAGTTCCGCTCGGCAGCCTCCGAGGTGGACGAGGACGTCGAGTTCACGACCACGACGAGCACCGATGCCGGGCCGCACTACCCGGCCGACGTGATCAGGGCGGTCGCAGCCGCACTGGCCGAGGCCGTGCGGAACAGCGTGCGCCACGCCGGCCCGGGCACGCAGCGGGCCGTGCACGTCGACCTCGGGCCCGGATCGGTCCGGGTGGTCGTCCGCGACGACGGCCACGGATTCGACCCCGCCCAGATCGACCCCTACCGGATGGGCATCCGCGCGAGCATCCACGGACGCATGCGCGGCATGGCCGGGGGCGACTCGGAGATCACCTCGGGTCCCGGGGGCACGACGGTGACGCTGTTCTGGCGCGACCCGGCCGAGCGTCGCGCGCCGTGACCGCCGAACCCACCCGCGACGTGCGCGACCTGCTGGGGATGCGCACCACGGCCGCACGTGTGCTCGTGAGCCTCTACGCCCTGGTCTGCCTCGTGCTGGCGGCGTTCGGCGCCGAGCACACGTCCGCGAGTTGGCCTCCCGCCCTCGCCGTGCTCGTGTGCACGTTCGCGGCGTTCACCCTCATCACCGTTCCGGGCGACCCGCTGCCGATGCCGGCGACGATCCTGCTCGCCGCCACCGGGACGGTCTCGTCGGCGCTCGTGTTCTCGGTGCTGCCGGTGCCGTCTCCGGGAGGCATCGCGACCTGGCCGCTCGGGATGTCCACGGTCGTCTTCACCTTCATGTGCGTGCGCGGACGCACCCTCGCGGCGTGGATCGGGTTGGCCTGCATGATCGCGACCGCGACCTTCTGGACCTACGTCACGGGACAGGGGATCGGCCCCGGCCTATCGCTGTCGCTCGTCAACGCGGCCCCGGTCCTCATGTCCACCTTCTTCGCCTTCACCCTGCGACCGCTCGCGGGATCCATTTACCTGCTGCGTGCGATGTCGTTGCAGCGCAGCGCCGAACAGGCGGCCTCGGCTGCAGCGCTCGAGGAGCGCGACGCGCAGCTCGACCGGCTCGACTCCCTGGCCCGGCCCCTGCTCGAACGCATCGCGACCGGGGAGGTGCTCGACGCGGGGGAGCGACGCGCCGGTGTGCTGCTCGAAGCACGTCTGCGGGACGGGCTTCGAGCGCCGGCCCTGCAGGATCCCCAGGTCGTCGAGGCGGCCGACTCCGCGCGCCGACGAGGCGTGGACGTGGTGATGCTCGACGATCACGGCCTGGACGGGGTGCCCCCCGACGAACAGGCCCGCCTCCGCCGTGCGGTCGCCGACGAACTCGACTCGGTGTCACACGGTTCCGTCACGGTGCGGGTCCTGCCCCCGGGACGCCGGGCCCTCGTGACGATCCTCGTGCGCGGGGATTCCGTGCGCCGCATCGAGCTGGGCAAGGCGTCGCAGGGCTAGAGTCACACCTCGTGACCGTGCTGAAGTCGTTGCTGCTGTTCGCCGTTGCCGCCCTGTTCGAGATCGGTGGTGCGTGGCTGGTGTGGCAGGGCGTGCGCGAACACCGCGGCTGGATCTGGATGGGGTTGGGCGTGATCGCTCTCGGCGCTTACGGTTTCGTCGCCACGCTCCAGCCCGACGCGAACTTCGGTCGCATCCTCGCGGCGTACGGCGGTGTGTTCGTGGCGGGTTCCCTGGTGTGGGGCATGGTGATGGACGGCTTCCGGCCGGATCGGTGGGATGTCGCGGGCGCGCTCGTGTGCCTCGCCGGCGTCGCCATCATCATGTATTCGCCCAGGTGACGAGGCATCCGGCACAGAGGTGCCGGATGCCTCGTCCGGACGTCACGGCACCACGACGCCGCCGACTGCGGGGGTCGAGTTGCACAGCGGTCCACTGCCGAGATTCACCGAACCGAAGACCGTCGCCACGACCTCGCCCGGACCGGTGTCGACCAGGGTCGACAGGTTCGGGTACGCACCGCCCAGATCGACGATGCCGGTGCGGCCGTTGTTGCGGTTGAGCCATGCGACGCTGACCTGCCCCGCTGCCGGGACCGGCCACAGGGCCTCCCGTGTGGAGAACAGGACGTGGCCACCGGGGATGCCCTCGTCCGGTCCGGGTTGCGCCGTGACCGAGGTGAACGACGCCAGGCTGCCCTGGTTGATGCAGCCGATGGTGATCGCCGTGCCCAGAGGCTGAGGGGGTGCAGCGGTGGCCACACCGGTGAATGCGATTGCGGCGGCGACGGGTGCCGCCAGGGCGAGAACTCGACGTGGAATTCGCAGTGCAGGCATGGTGCTGCTCCTCGGATAGGGAAGGTCACGTCCGGGAGCCGACCGCAGCGAGGAACACCGCGGCGCGTCCCGCGCACCGATGACGAGCGTGAGTCTATCGAGACACCGAAGACCCAGGAGCGGTTTCGGTCTCGATCCGATACAGCTCGGAAGCATTGCGGCGCAGCACCGCGTCGGCGAGCTCGTCGCCGAATACGTCCTCGACGAGGGTGATGTCGCTGTCCCGGAACGGTCGCGGTGCCCGTGTCGACGGCAGGTCGGTGCCGAACACGAGTGCACCGGGATTCACATCGGCAACGGCGCGAAGCGCGTCGGCCACCGGGATATCGACGCGTCCGAACCCCGTTGCCTTCACGTGGATACCGCTCTCCACCAGCCGCAACAACGACGGCAGACCCTCCTGCGACAGTCCCAGGTGGTCGACCGAGACGGCAGGCAGTGCTGCGATCGTCGTGTGCAGTTCGGCCAGATCGCGCGAATCGACGTACAACTCGGCGTGCCAGCCGACGAGGTCATGGACCCGCCGGGCGAGCCGGTCGAGGTCGGACAGTGCCGCCGATCCGCCACGGCGGACGTTGAATCGCACGGCCCGCACGCCCGCCGCGTCGAGCCGGGTGATCTCGTCGTCCGAGGCGGTGGCCGGAAGTTGTACGACGCCGACGAAAGTGGGCCCGAGCCGGTCGAGCGCATCGAGGAGATAGCCGTGGTCGAAGGCCTGGAACGACCCCGACACCACCGCGCCACCGGTGACACCCAGATGCGCGACCCGCGCGAGATAGTCGTCGACGGTGAACGGTTCGGGCAGATAGCCGTCGTTCTCGACGAGCGGGAAACGCGGATCGATGATGTGCAGGTGGGCGTCGAACATCTCCCCACGATAGGAAGCTCGGTCCGGTCGGGACAGGGTTCGGATCAGCGGGAGTTCACTCGCGGCGATGCACGGTGTGACGTCGGAGGAGCGATTCGGCCAGTCCCGCCACGAGATCCCGTGCCTCGGGTGGCCCGACGATCTCGATGTGCTCGCCGAACTGCAGCAGTTGCCGCACACCGTCGATCGAGTCGTAGGCCACCGTGATCCGCGAGACGTCCGGTCGCGGTCCTGCGGTGCTCCCGCGCAGGCGGGCACCGAGGATGCGCCGGGCGAGGTCGAGGCGGTTCGTCGCGAGATCGGCGGTGACGACGACGTCCTCGCGTCGTTCGAGCGCGTCGCCGAGTTCGCGTGCCAGCGCGGGCAGGGTCCGGCCGGGGGACAGGCGTCGCGGCCGGTCGAGCACTGTCCACGCACTCAGACGGGTCAGCGCGAACAGCCGCGGTCGTCCCTGATCGTCGGCCACGAGATACCAACGGCCCGCGCGGGAGAGCACACCGTAGGGATCGACGACGATCTCGCGTTCGTCGCGATGTCCGCTCGACCGGTACGTGATGGCGAGTTGCCGGCCGTGCCGCAGGTCGCGGGTGAGGGCAGCGACGTCGGCCCGGTCCTCGGTGGCGAACCATCCCCGGTTGTCGACGGTGACCACCTCGGTCAGCGGCAGCAGGTCGTTCTCGCGTGCGGTGGAGGGGGTGCGCCGGGCACGTGCGGTGAGTTTGTGGACGGCGTCCCGGGCGGCGGCGTCGACACCGAGTTGCCGGGCCCGGCCCATGTCGACACCCAGGGCGCGCAGGACGTCCACCTCGGATGCGTTGAGCCGGTTCAGGTCGGTCTGCCGGCCGGGGAGCATCACGATGCCGCCGTACCTGCCGCGTTCGGCGACCACCGGAAGATCCGCGGCAGCAAGCGTTTCCACATCGCGCAGCACGGTGCGCTCGGAGACGCCGAATTCCTCCGCGAGTTCGGCGGCCGTGACCCGTCTGCGGGCCTGCAGGACGACGAGCATGCTCAGCAATCGCTGCGGCCGGTTCATCGGATGCGCGATCTCCTTTCGAAAACACGACAGGAACTGTCGGGTTTCGGTGCCACGGTAGTCCTCGAAGTCTTCACCGCCTACCGGAAGGAGCGGCCGATGACTGTGTCGTCGCCCAACCTGTTCCTGATCTACGTGACCGATGTCGACCGCACGACCCGCTTCTACAGCGACCTGTTCGGCATGACCCCGCAGATGACGACCCCGCGCTACGTCTCCTTCGAAGTGGCGCCGGGAGTGCTGTTCGCACTGTGGTCGGGTCGCGCGGAGACCGTGGATGCGACCGCGCCGCGGTTCTCGGAGGTGGGCCTGATGGTGCCGGGCTCGGCCGCCGCCGTCGATGCGATCCACGACGAGTGGGCCGGTAAGGGGGTGACGGTCGTGGAGGCGCCGCACGACGAGGTGTTCGGGCGGACGTTCGTGGTGTCGGACCCGGACGGGAACCTCATCCGTGTCTCCCCGCTGGACTGAGTCCCCGTTCGGCCGACCGGTCTACGACGCCTCGCGCATCGTGAGCCCGCCGAGTTCGACCGTGTACGTCTGCGACGCCTCGTCCCACCACACGGAGTAGGTGGTGGGGTAGAGGCCTTCGCGCTGGTACGCCTCGGGCAGGCGGAGTTCCTCGTGGTGCGCGGGCCGCGTCGCGAGCCACTCGCGGCTCAGCATGGGTTCGATGAACGCCTGCCGTCCGTCCCACGTGCCGTAGAGCACGGTCTCGGTAAGGTGGTGTCCCGCCACCGGATCGTGCTCCGCCTCGGTGGTGTCCACCCAGTGCAGTCCCATGCCCGCGACGGTCGACGTCAGCGGATCCCCGGACGGTGCGTACCCCTCCGGTATGTAACGCGGGTCGGGCACACGGGCCGCAGCGGGGATGTAGCCGGGGGCGAAGGGATGGATCGACTCCACCGTGGGCCGATCCAGGAGATAGAAGTGGACGTCGAAGTGCGGGACGTCGAAGCCGTGCTGGGGGTCGTGGCCGTGCGAGTTCCAGTCGACCGTGACGTGGTCGAACGCGGTGGCGGCCGCCTCCTCGGGCAACTCGAGCACGTAGGCCTCGGTGACCGGCACCAGCGCACTGGGTAGGTCGTCGAGGGCGGCCGCGTCGAGTCGCACCCCGATGGTGGCCGGCGTGCCCTCCTCGTCGACGGTGACGTACGTGCGGGCGTTGCCCGCCCCGACGGGATGAGCCGGTCCTTCGGCGAGGCCCGGGACGCCCCCGGCGACCGCGGGGGCGGGAGTGACGAACAGTCCGAGGACCGCCGCCGAGACGATCACGGCGAGATGTCGGGCACGAGGCCGAATGTTCATGTGGGGTCCTCGATTTCCGTCGTCGTCGAGCGGCATCGTTGTGGATGCTAACTGTCGCGCGGACGGCGGATGACCGACTAGATCGAACCGTGATGCGTGGGCGGGACGGTGCCTGTGCTGTTCGAGGAAGTGGGTCCGCCAGTGCTTGCGGATGCGAGCGGAACCCGATGTGTGCCCCCGGCAGGATTCGAACCTGCGACCTACCCTTTAGGAGAGGGTTGCTCTATCCCCTGAGCTACGGAGGCGTCCGGCCGGGCGGAGCCGACCTTGGCGCGTTGTGAGTGTAGCCGCCGGGCATGCGCCGTAACCAAGCGCCCGCTCTCGAGGCTCTCGAGGTGGCGTGTACGACCTGCAGGTTCCCGCCGATTGAGATCAAGGAAAGGTAACACTGGCCTTTCCCTATACCGTTTTGTTACCTTGGGTCGCCAGGAGCGGCCGGGGGATACCCGGTCGAAGTCGGGACGAAACAAGGGACACACTGTGGGACGCCATCAGCGCACACGCGAAGACGAAGCATTCGACCTCGAGACGATTCGCGTGCCGTCCTCCGGCAAGGGCCGTCACCGCGTCGAGCCCACCGGTACGTCCGCTCCGGTCAAGGCTGCCACCGTCGCCGCTGCCACGGGTGCCTTCTTCGCTGTCGGCTCGCAGATCGGCGCCGGCACCGCTGCCGCGCATCCCGGCCACGACCACGTTCAGGCCGAGGCTCCCGCGCCCAGCCTGCCCTTCGAGCTTCCCGCGGGCCTGCTGCCCGAGGGTGTCGAGATCCCGGCCATCCCCGGCATCACCACCCCGGCCGAGCAGGGCGCACCCGAGCTTCCGGCCGAGGTCACCGGCTTCCTCGATCAGTTCTCGGGTCCCAGCTGGCTCGACCGGCTCAACCCGGCTTCTCCCTCCGCCGTTCAGCCCGTCTCCGGCACCCTCACCTCCGACTGGGGTCCGCGCTGGGGCGCCCACCACGGCGGCATCGACATCGCAGCCCCGATCGGAACGCCCATCAAGTCCGCGGCCAACGGCACGGTCCTCGACGCCGGACCGGCTTCCGGTTTCGGCCAGTGGGTCCGCGTCCTCAACGACGACGGCACCACCGCCGTCTACGGTCACGTGAGCACCTACCAGGTCTCGGCCGGTCAGCGTGTCAACGCCGGCCAGCAGATCGCCACTGTCGGCAACGAGGGCTGGTCCACCGGACCGCACCTGCACTTCGAGGTGTGGGACACCGAAGGCACCAAAATCAACCCCAACGCGTGGCTGAGCGATCGCGGCGTCGTCACCGACTGGGGCGGATACCGCGCCGTCTGATCCCACCTGCAGTACTCGATCCCACCGACGGCACGCCGTCGATCCCACCGCGGGCGTGAGCGCGCGCTAGGCTTGGGCTCGACAGACCGCGCGCCGACCCGGGGGTTCCATTGGGAGCTGAGATATCCGCTCGTTCGTTCACCGGGGAAGACCGGCGGATGTTCCGGAGCAAGGTTCGCGACTGCATGAAGGCGCTCGAGCGGATGCTTCGAGAGGACGTCTTCGTCGACGTGCACTCGTCACCCGAACCGCATCTCGGCATGGAGATCGAGTTCAACCTCGTCCGCGACGACATGTCGCCCGCGATGTCGAACCTCGAGGTGCTCCAGGCGATCGACGATCACGCGGTCTTCCAGACCGAACTCGGCCAGTTCAACGTCGAGATGAACGTCGAGCCACGACGTCTCACCGGCGACGAACCTTTCGAACTCGAAGAGTCGCTGCGGTCGTCGCTGCGGCGCGCCGACGAGCGGATGCACCTGCACGACGCGCAGCTGGTCATGATCGGCATGCTGCCCACGCTCGAACTCGACGATCTCGAACGGGGCCGGATCACCGCCAATCCCCGCTACGAAGCGCTCAACGAGCAGATCTTCGCGGCGCGTGGTGAGGACATCGAACTCGATCTCGACGGTGTGCCGTTGCCCGGCAGCGATGTCGTGGAAACCCTTCGCGCAGATATGAATTCGGTGGTCCCCGAGGCGGCCTGCACGTCCCTGCAGCTGCACCTGCGGATCGCCCCCGAAGATTTCGCGACGCATTGGAACGCCGCCCAGTGCCTGGCCGGAGCGCAGGTCGCGCTCGCGGCGAACTCGCCCTTCCTCGCCGGCAAGGCGCTGTGGCACGAGAGCCGGATCCCGTTGTTCGCGCAGGCCACCGACACACGCCCGCTCGAACTGCGGAACCAGGGTGTCCGTCCCCGCGTGTGGTTCGGTGAGCGGTGGATCGACTCCGTCCTCGACCTGTTCGAGGAGAACTCCCGCTATTTCACGGCTCTCCTGCCGGAGGTCTCGGACGTCGATCCGATGGCCGAACTCGACGCCGGCCGGGTTCCCGAACTGCGCGAACTGCAGATGCACAACGGCACCATCTACCGGTGGAACCGGCCCGTCTACGACATCAGCGACGGCCATCCGCACCTGCGCGTCGAGAACCGTGTGCTCCCGGCGGGACCGACCGTCCTCGACACCATGGCCAATGCGGCCTTCTACTACGGGACGCTGCGCGCCCTGACCCACTCCGACGAGCCGCTCTGGCGCGACCTCAGCTTCGACGCCGCCGAGCGGAACCTCGTGCTCGGTGCGAAGTTCGGTCTCGACGCGAAGCTGTACTGGCCGCGCACCGGATGGGTCGGCGCCGACGAACTCGTGCTGCGGTGCCTGTTGCCGCTCGCGCACCAGGGCCTCGAGGCCTACGGGCTGTCGGCAGCGGTCCGCGACCGCTATCTCGGCATCGTCGAGGGACGTGCGCTGACACGGCAGACCGGAGCGGCATGGCAGCGACGGCAGGTGGCCCGGCGTGAGGCTGCCGGCGAGAACCGTCGCACCGCCCTGCTCGGGATGATGAAGGACTATGTGCAGAACATGGCCTCGGGCACTCCCGTCCACGAGTGGGAGTGACGTCCCTACAGCTGCAGGGTCCGCGTCACGGCCACCGTCGGCTGGACGACGACGCGATCGGCGGGCGGCTCGAAACCGGGTACCTCGCCGAGATCGTCACCGAGATCGGCGACGCGGACGCCGAGACGGCTCTCGAGCATGCTCAGCGTCAGTTCGACCTCGATCCCGTCGGGGCCGGGAGCCCAGAACAGGAACCCGAAGTCGTCGGACGGTTCGGCGCGGAAGCCGTCCACCGTTGCGCCGTGGACGTGGGCGGTGGTGTTGTCGATCCACAGTCCGACGGCCTGGGCGTTCCTCGGTGAGGTCAACCGCAGTCGTATCTTCCGGGCGCTTCCGCCGGTCGTGTCCTCGAGGATCTCGACCTCGGGCGCCTCGAGCTCGGCGACCGGGGCAGGCCCGTGGTACATCGGCCGGTGCTCCCGCCACGGGAAGTCGGTGGGGAGCGGTTCGGGACCGGCGGTGAGCAGGCCTTCGCTCCAGTCGGATCGCGGGCCGTCGGGCGATCCCCACACCGCGGCACCCCGGTCGGCGTCGAGCGAGTACCAGAGGTATTCCTGCCGGGGGTCGGTCGCACCGTCCCGGTTGAGGTAGCCGGCGAGCAGCGTGCCCGCCACGACGATCGCGATCGTGCCGGTCGCGGAGACGACGAGCCCGCGGGTGGTCGACGCGAACGGCTCGCACAGCGGGAGTACCGCGGCGAACGTGAATGCGACGAACAGACCGGCCACCGGTGCCCCGTAGAGGAGTCCGGCGTCGAACGACACCAGCACGGCGGGCAGGCCGAAGATCAGCGAGCCGAGCGCGCCGAGGGCGATCGCGACGAGCGGCCACACCGTGTCGTTCTGTGGGAGAAGCAGCGCCACCAGCAGACCCAGCGCCGCCGGCAGGACGAGTACGAGCAGTGTCAGCGGCACACCGGCGAAGGGGATGCCGGCGAGAGCGAGCACTGCGACGAGCGTGAACGCTCCGCACGTGAGCGCGGCGGCCGGACGGCCGCGACCCCACCACGATCGCGCGACCAGCAGTACGCCGAGGGCCGCGACGACCGCCGCGAACTGGAAGACACCCGGCCGGTAGGGTTCGTCGGCGACCGGCGCGGCCATGCCCGGATCGACGGTCTGCACGATCCACCACGGCAGCCACGCTGCGCCCGCCGCGAGGACGGCGGCGAGCAGCGACACGGCCACGGCAGCGCCGGCCTGCCAGGCCGACGTCTCGCCGCGGCGCACCCGCAGCACGACGATCGCCCCCACGACGCCGGCCAGCGCGATCGCCCCGACGACCTCGGCCCAGCGCGGTATGTGGAGCAGTCCCCAGGGCGCGGTCGTCACGACCTGGTCGCCGCCGTCGCCGACGGTCGCGAGATCGGATCCGGCGAGGGTGCGGGCCGTCGCGAGGGAGGTGTCGCCCATGTGCTGCAGCGACGTCCGGCTGAGACGGTCGGGGGTGTCGAGAGGGCTGTGGTAGTACGCCGAGCCCGCGGAGACGGCAGTGTCGAGGGCGTGGTGGCCGTGCTCGGCGAAGCGGCGGAAATCGGTGTCGTTCGGCAGCGCCTCGAAGATCAGTTCGGTGAGGGAGTCCGCGTTCGCGCCCGGTGCCCCCGCCAGACTGTCGATCAGGACGCCGTTCGGTGAGGTGATCCGGAAGGTCGTCGGCGCACCGGCGTTCCCGCGGGCCTCGTGGTTGAGTACGACGACGGGACCGGCCCGCACGGACTCCGTGCCGACGAACCGGTGGGCGCCGAGCAGACCGTTCTCCTCACCGTCGGTGAGCAGGACGACGACGTCGTTCCGTGGGGGAGGACCGGACTCGATGGCACGAGCGACCTCGAGGACCGTGCCGACGCCGATCCCGTCGTCGCCCGCGCCGGGGGAGCCCCGGACCGTGTCGTAGTGCGCGGCGAGCACGACGGTGCCGGTGGGATCGGTACCGTCCCGGGTCGCCACGATGTTCTGCACGCGGGCGCCGCGCTGGGTCGCCTCACCGGACCGCGCCATCCATCCGACGCCGGAGTCGACGCGGGTGGACCACCCGAGATCCTCCAGGGCTGCGACGAGATGGTCGCGGGCGGCGGCGTGGGCGGTCGACCCGGGCGGTCGTGGGCCGGTGGCGATCGCGTCGATGTGTTCACCGGCGCGGGCGGCGCTGAAGACATCGGCGGGTGCATCGGTTCCGAGCGGCTCGTCGGACGCGGGGAACAACGCGACGAGGCCCGCCACGAGAAGGACTCCGATCAGCGCGAGGGCACTGCTACCCAGTGCCTGGAATCGGCTACGCGGGGACGGGGCCGGGTGGCGAACAGCCGCGGCGGAGTCCATGGGTGCAGCCTAGCCGCGAATGCAGCGGTGCCCCGGCAGACTCGGCCGGGGCACCGCGATCGGATCGGGTCGGATCAGGAGGCAGGCGCCCAGCTGTCGGGTCCGAACACCTCGTAGTGGATGTTCTCGGCCGGGACGTTGCGCTCGATCAGGGCCTCGCGCAGCGAGAGCATGAACGGCAGCGGGCCGCACAGGTAGGCCTGGGTCTTCGGATCGAGCGGCAGATCGGAGATGTCGGCGCGTCCGACGCGGACCGTCTGGAGCGGCCGGCGGTTGCCGAGGTCCTCGTACCAGCGGTACAGCTGGGCCGACGGGATCTTCTCTGCGAGGGTCTCGAGCTCGCGGCGGTGGGCGTGGCTCGCGACCGACCGGTCGGCGTGCAGGACCGCGACGGGACGCTCGTCGCCGACGCCGGCGAGGTGATCGAGCATGCCGATCATCGGGGTGCATCCGATGCCGGCGGACGCCAACAGGATCGGGGTGTCGTCCTCGGTGAGTACGAGATCGCCGAAGGGAGTGGTGACCTCCAGCTCGTCGCCCTCGAAGACGTTGTTGTACAGGAAGTTCGACACCTCACCGGCGGGAAGCACGGTGCCGTCGGGTGCGGTGGTCTCCAGGACCCGCTTGACGGTGATACGCCAGTCGCCCTTCGCGGGTGCGCTCGACAGGCTGTACTGACGGATCTGGCGGGCGCCGTCGGGGAGGTGGACGCCGACCGAGAGGTACTGGCCCGGACGGAAGGTGGGCAGCGGGGAACCGTCGAGCGAGGTGAGCACGAACGAGACGGTGTCGGCGGACTGGTGGACGCGGTCGGCGACGCGGACGGTGCGCCAGACGTCGCCGGCCTCGGCACCTGCGGCCCGGTACAGATCGGCCTCCATCGAGATGAGGGTATCGGCCATCAGCCAGTACAGCTCGTCCCACGCCTTCGCGACTTCCGGAGTCACTGCCTCTCCGAGGATTTCGACGATCGCCTCGAAGAGGTGCTTGTGGACGATCCAGTACTCGTCGGGCTTGATGCCGAGCGAGGCGTGCTTGTGGGCGATGCGGGACAGGATCGCCTCGACACGGACGGGATCGGGATCGAGCTGGAGCGTCGCGAAGGCCGCGATCGATCCGGCGAGTGCCTTCTGCTGCTCACCCTGCTTCTGGTTGCCGCGGTTGAACAGATCGCGTTCGAGCTCGGGATGGGCGGCGAACATCTTGCTGTAGAACAACGGGGTGATGTCGCCGATGGCGGCTCCCACCGCCGGGAGGGTCGCGGCGATGACGTCCTTGGATTCGGGTGAGAGCGGCATGGTGTGTCTCCTCGTGTGTGTCGTGACGGGCTGCACCGGCGGCCTCGCCGTGGGTCAGCGGCCGGTGGGTGGTTCGAGGGTGAGCAGGACCGGACCGGCGTCAGGGGTCGCCAGGTCGGCGATCGTGACGTCGTCGAGAGCGGCGTAGAAGGCGTCCTGTGCGGCGCGGAGCCTGGAGCGGAGGCTGCAACCGCCACGCATGGGGCACGGCTTCGCTCCTTCGCACTCGACGACCTCTTCTTCACCCTCGAGGGCTCGGGTGAGCCAACCGAGGCTCGCCGTGCGGCCGAGTTCGGTGATGGTCAGGCCTCCGCCGCGTCCGCGGCGGGTGGTGACCACTCCGAGCTCGCCGAGCCGGGCGACGACCTTCGTCGTATGTGCGTACGACAGATCGAGCTGGTCTGCAATCGTTCTGGTGCTGGGCATACTCTCCGCCGGGCCGGCGACGAGATGCATCACAACTCTCAGTCCTAGATCGGTGAACCGGGTGAGTTGCATGACCTCACGGTAGTAAATTCGCATCCCAAATGACAATTTGATGTGACGCAGATCGCTGCTGCCGGAATATATTGCAATCAAAGGAATCTCGACGCGATGACCAAAGTCCGTATCCGGACGTAGCGGATCCGACTAGCCTCGGAGGCGTGAAACCACTCGGTGAAGCACCCCGCGACCACAACCACGTGACCGTCGGTGTGGACGGTTCCCCGGCCTCCGAGCGGGCGGTGAGGTGGGCCGCGGCCACCGCGGCCGGCCGGAAGATCCCGCTGCATCTCGTCCACGCGGTGGACTTCGCACCGTCGGGCTGGACGAAACTTCCCTTCTTCCGTCCCTCGCAGGTCTTCGAGTGGAGCGAGGCCGAGGCCCGGGCGCTCCTGAAGGAGGCCGCGGAGACCGCCGAGACGGTGGCGCCGGATCTCGAGATCACCGCCGAACTCGCCCTCACCGGAAGCGCCAAGTGGCTCGTCGAGCTGTCTCGCACGTCGCGGATGATCGTCCTCGGTGCCACCGGGAGCACCAAGCTGGGGGAGGCCTTCCTCGGTTCCACCCCGGTCTCCGTCGCGGGTCATGCCGAATGCCCGGTCGTCGTGGTGCGGGGACCGGAAGGGTCCGTTCCCGACGAGCGACCCGTCGTCGTCGGTGTGGACGGCAGCCCCGCGAGCCGCAAGGCGGTCGAGCTGGCGTTCGAGGAGGCGTCCTGGCGCGGGGTCGACCTCGTCGCCGTCCACGTCTGGAGCGACCTGAAGGTCGGGGAGATCGACGAGTCGCCCCTCGACTTCGATCCCCGCGCGTTCGAGGAGTACGAGCACTCCTTGTTGTCCGAGTGCCTCGCAGGCTACGCCGAGCGCTATCCGGACGTGACGGTCCACCGGAAGGTCTACGTCGACGGCCCCCACGCCCACCTGCGGTCCTGGAGCGGGAAAGCCCAGCTCGTCGTGGTCGGTACCCGGGGCAGAGGCGGCTTCAAGGGGATGGTGCTCGGCTCCACCGGAAACGCGCTCATGCGCGAGGCGCACTGCCCGGTGATGGTGGTGCGACCGGTCACTACCTGACGACGGTAGTGTTCGGGGGCACGTGGACGAACGCGCCCCGAACGGGGTGTGCAGCAGGAACGAAGGTGGCGCATGCGCATCGGAATGGGACTGAACTACAGCGGAGGTTTCGCGGAGACCGCGGCGGAGGTGGCCGACCTGGAGAAGGCCGGTCTCGACATCGTGTTCGTGCCCGAGGCCTACTCGTTCGATGCGGTGAGCCAGCTCGGCTATCTGGCGGCGAAGACCTCCCGCGTCGAGCTCGCCTCCGGCATCCTCCAGTTGTTCACCCGGACACCGACGCTCACCGCCATGACGGCCGCCGGCCTGGACTTCGTCTCCGACGGGCGCTTCGTGCTCGGTATCGGCGCGTCCGGCCCGCAGGTCATCGAGGGCTTCCACGGCGTTCCCTACAACGCGCCGCTGGGCCGCACGCGCGAGATCGTCGACATCTGCCGCCAGGTGTGGCGCCGCGAGAAGGTCGAGCACCAGGGCAAGCACTACCAGATCCCGCTGCCCGCCGAGCGCGGCACCGGTCTCGGCAAGCCGCTGAAGATCATCAACAAGCCTGTGCGCGAGCGCATCCCGATCATCATCGCGTCGCTCGGCCCGAAGAACGTCGAGATGACCGCCGAGCTCGCCGAGGGCTGGCAGCCGCTGTTCTACTACCCGGAGAAGGCTGCCGAGGTGTGGGGCGAATCGATCGCCAAGGGCAAGGCCAAGCGCGATCCGGAGCTCGGCGACCTGCAGATCTACGCCCAGACCCCGCTCGCGATCGGCGACGACGTCGACCACATGCTCGACTGGGTCCGCCCCATGGTCGCGCTCTACGTCGGCGGCATGGGTGCCAAGGGCAAGAACTTCTACAACGACCTCGCGATCCGCTACGGCTACGCGAAGGAAGCCGAGACCATCCAGGAGCTCTACCTGGCCGGCAAGAAGGAGGAGGCGGCCGCGGCGGTGCCCGTCGAACTGCTCCGCTCGATCTCCCTGATCGGTTCGGAGGGCTTCGTGCGGGAGCGAGTCGCTGCCTTCGCGGAGGCCGGGGTCACCACCCTCAACGTCACCCCCTTCGCGGCCGACACCGCAGGTCGTGTGCGACTGATCGAACAGCTGCGGCAGATCTGCGGCTGACCCACCGAGAAAGGTTCCGCGTGCGATGACCGAGAACAAGCCGATCGTCGTGGCCGTCGACGGATCCGACGCGTCCACGACCGCGGTGAACTGGGCGGCACGGACGGCTGCGATCCGCGGCCTGCCGTTGCGCATCGTCACCGTCGTGCACATCCCCGCCTTCTACTACTCCGAGCCCTACCTCGCGCAGAGCTTCCACGAGGAGATGAAGGCGACGGCCCGCGACCGGCTCGACAACGCGGCCGTGCTCGCCCGGCAGATCATCGACGAGAACCGTCACGGGAACGTCGAGATCACCACCGAGCAGCTCGAAGGCAAGGTCGTTCCCACGCTCATCGCGCAGGCCGAGCACGCCGACCGGCTCGTCGTCGGCTCGCGCGGCCTCGGCGAGGTGAAGGGCCTGCTCGCCGGTTCGGTCTCCACGGCGGTCGTCTCGCACGCGACGGCGCCCGTCGTCGTGGTGCGGGGCCGCACCCTCGACGGTGCGCCGCCGGCAAAGGGGCCCGTCGTCGTCGGTGTCGACGGCTCGGTCTCGTGCCGCGACGCGGTGGAGGTCGCGTTCGAGGAGGCATCCGCACGCGGCGCGACGCTCGTCGCGGTGAACGTGTGGAGCGACGTGAGCGTCCAGCCCTCGCTCGGGGCCGTCCCGGAGGACCCGCACTGGAGCCGGATCCAGACCGGTGAGGAGATCGTGCTCGCCGAACGTCTCGCCGGTTACCAGGAGCGGTACCCGGACGTCACCGTCGAACGTGTCGTCGCTCGCGACCGGCCGGTGCGGGTGCTCAGCGAATACGCCGAGGCCGCACAGCTTCTCGTGGTCGGAACCCGCGGACGCGGCGGCTTCAAGGGGCTGCTGCTCGGCTCCACGAGCAACGCGCTGATCCAGACCGCGGACTGCCCGGTCCTCGTCGTCCGGTCGAAGGAGACCGAGGACTGATCCCGGACGAGGGAGCGATGCGGGGCGTCACCCGAAGTCGTCGACGCCCCGCTCGCGCAGTTCCCTCCACGCGTCGGCCGGATGCACGCCGCGGCTGATCGCGCCGTTCTCGATGAGCACCCCGAGCATCTGCGAGAGTACGAACGCGACGTCCTCGACGCGCCCGCACTCGTAACGGGCGGACAGCCACCCGGAGACGTTGCCGGCCTTGGCGGCCTGCGCCATGTCCAGGGCCGTGCGGAACAACTCGCGGGTCGGATCGTCGATCGGATCCTCGGTCGGTGCGCTCATCGTCACCTCGATCTCTCTTCTCGTCAGAAACCCACGCGCAGGATCACCAGCGGCACGACCGGCAGGTCGAGCATCTCGGCCAGGCGCGAACCGGCGTCCTCGACCCGCAGCGGATGCGTCACGACCGACGCCGACAATCGCGCGTCGATGGCCGCGAGCCAGCACCGCTCCACCGCTGCACCCACCCGGACCAGATCCGCCGGCGAAGTGGACGGGGCGGAGAACAGCAGCACCGATTCGCGCGCGATCGCCGCAGCCAGCGCATCGATATCGGGGATCCCCGTCGTGACCATGGCCTCGCCGGCCGCGCCGTGTTCGTCGAGGGTCGCGCTCCAGGTGGTGACCACCTCAGCGTTGCCGCGCGGCTGCCAGTGGGAGGTCCACGAGAACATCTCCCGCTGGTAGTGCGGGTGACGCCGGCGGGCCTCCGCCGCATAGGCGAGCACCTGCGCCAGGGCGACGGCCTCGTCGGCGGCGAGCAGACGCACGTCGACGTCGGGTACCTCCCCGGCCGCGGCAACGACGTCGGCGAGCGTCTCCGTCGGCACCGGGATGTCGGTGAACGATTCGCGATGGCTGCGCCGATGCGAGATGGCAGCGTACAACCGCAGGTCGCGGCTGCTCGGGGTACCCGAGCCGAGCGTCTCGATCCGGGCGATGAGCTCCGGACGTTGCGGATCGGGCAGCACGGAGGTGCGCGATCGGTTGCCGAGGACCCGGATCGCGAGCTCGAGATTCGCGAGGGCCGTGCCGCACGAGATCAACCGGTCGACGCGCAGCGGGTCCGGTCCCGGCTCGGCGAACTCGAGGCGTTCCTCCAGTTCGGCGCTGTGATCGGGCAGGCGCAGATTCCACGGTTGCGTGTCGTGCACCGAGGGTGCCTCCACCACCGCACGCGCAATGATCTCGGTGTCACCGAGCGACCAGGTTCCGGCATCGACAGTCACGACATCCTCCTCGTCGGCTCGTTCGTCCCACATGTCCACCTCTGCCCCTCCAGCGTCTCCCGAGCGGCGCCCGCAGGGCAGGGGGAGAAGGTCCCCAGATGGGTGTCGAACGGCCCCGAGGACGTGGGTATCGCGGTACACCTGGGACAATGACGGGACAGCATGTCAACGAAAGGTGCCCGAGATGACCCGCGTGTTCCTCGTCGACGATCACGAGATCGTCCGGCGCGGCCTGGTGGATCTGCTGAGCAGCGTGCCCGACTTCACCGTCGTCGGTGAGGCCGCCTCGGTGGGTGAGGCCCTGGCCCGCGTGCCCGAGAGCGGCGCCGACGTCGCGGTGCTCGACGTGCGGCTTCCCGACGGCAACGGCGTCGAACTGTGCCGCGAGCTGCGTACCCGCATGCCGGGTCTGCGCGCCCTGATACTCACCTCCTACGCCGACGACGAGGCACTCTTCGACGCGATCATGGCGGGTGCCTCGGGGTTCGTGCTCAAGCAGATTCTCGGCACCGACCTCGTCTCGGCGATCCGCACCGTCGGCGAGGGCGGCTCGTTGCTTGACAGCCGTGCCACCGCCGCCCTCATGGAGCGGATCCGGGCGTCGCGCACGGCCGATCCGCTGGCCGAGCTGTCGGAGCAGGAACGCGCCGTCTTCGAACTCATCGGTGAGGGCCTGACCAACCGGGAAATCGCCGAACGGCTGTTCCTCGCGGAGAAGACCGTGAAGAACTACGTCTCGCGGCTGCTGGCGAAGCTCGGCATGCAGCGCCGCACGCAGGCCGCGGTGCTCGCCACCGAGCTGCGCAACGAGCGCGGCAAGCCGACGTCCTAGTCCGACGCGGGCGGGACCCGTTCCGTCAGAGCGGGACCGCCCACAGCACCCGGGTGCCGCGCGGGCGGGCCGGACCGATCTCGCACGACCCGCCGCACTGCACGGCGCGCCGCTCGAGGTTCGCCAGCCCGCTGCGGCGAGGCGTGTCGGGCAGACCCGTGCCGTCGTCGAGGATCTCGATCCGGAAGTCGTCCTGAACCGAGACCGACACCGAGATGTTGTCGGACTGGGAATGGCGCAGCGCGTTGCTCAGCCCTTCGCGGAGCACGGCCTCCGCGTGTGGGTGGATGCGCATCGGCACCAGCGTGTCGATGGGACCGACGAACTGCACGTTGGGCGCCACCGAGGAATGGATGCTCAGATCGCCCACGACGTCCAGCAGTCTCCGGCGCAGACTGTTCGACGCCGCCGCGCCGGTGGTGTGCAGATCGAAGATGGTCGTGCGGATCTCGCGCACCGTCCGGTCGAGTTGCTCGATCGCGTGGCGGATCACCTCCACGATGCGTTCGTTGTCCGCTCCGTCCGCGGTCGCGCTCTGCAAACTCATACCCGTGGCGAACAGGCGCTGGATGACGTTGTCGTGCAGGTCCTGTGCGATGCGATCGCGATCGGCCAGCACGTCGAGCAACCGCTTCTTGCGTTGCTGTTCGGCGAATTCGAGGGCCACGGCCGCGAGGTTCGCCATGGATTCGAAGCGGGCCACGTCCTCGTCGTCCCACGGTTCGGTACCGGCCTCGCGGGTCGCGACGAGCACACCCGTGACCGTCGACGTCGCCGACAGCGGCAGCACCACCGCGTGGCCTTCGTCGCCCTGTTCCGTCGGCGGCAGTCCCTCGAGAGTGTCGAGATGCATCGGCTGCCTGCTCTTGAGCGCTTTCAGCACAGGCGATCCGGTGAGATCGAAACGCTTGTCCTTCCCGCACGGGATCGCGGGGGACGCGGCCTGCAGGCGGCCGTGGTGGCCGTCGACGAGCACCACA
The DNA here is from genome assembly GCF_053345925.1 of Rhodococcus sp. C26F. Taxonomy (NCBI): domain Bacteria; kingdom Bacillati; phylum Actinomycetota; class Actinomycetes; order Mycobacteriales; family Nocardiaceae; genus Rhodococcus; species Rhodococcus sp. C26F. The sequence continues at coordinate 13,782 of NZ_JBKFBA010000037.1, read as the reverse complement.
TAGGCGCCCGCACACCGGGCGAGTTCGCGGACCTGGCCGGTGAGCATCGACAGCGTTTCGTCCACCGACCCACCCATCAGCAACCGGGAGTTGATGGATGCCATTGCGGTGAGCCATCTCTCGCGGGCGAGAGAGCCCTCGAACAGGCGCGCGTTCTCGACGGCCACACCGGCGGACATCGCGAGCACCTTGAGGATCACCTCGTCCTCTTCGGTGAACTCGGGTGCCCCCAGCTTCTCGGTGAGATAGATGCTGCCGAAAACCTTGCCGCGCACCATGATCGGAGTTCCGAGGAAGCTCTTCATGGGCGGATGGTTGGGCGGGAAGCCGATGGAGGCGGAATGCTTCGACAGGTCGCCGAGACGGACCGGCCGGGGATCGTTGATGAGCAGACCGAGGATGCCCCGGCCCTCGGGCAGATGGCCCATCACCTCGCGCTGCGTCGGATCGATCCCGACGTACACGAATTCCGACAGACCACCGTCGGCGGCGCGCACGCCGAGCGCGCCGTAGCGGGCGTCGAGAAGGGCGGTCGCGGCGGTGACGATGCGCTGGAGCATGGAGTCGAGTTCGAGACCCGATCCCACGACGAGCACCGCTTCGAGCAGTCCGCGCAGGGTCGTCGGGGCGTCGACGGAATCGTCGAGCCGGTCGCGGAGCTCGGCGAGCAGCGTGTCGATGGCGACGTCGGTGGGTTCGATCATGACTTCTTCTCTTCCAGCAGGTGCAGCGCGGCGGACACGGCGGATTCCGAGGGATCCGTCTTCGCGCGGCTCAGGTCGTGTGCGGCCCCGGTGACCTCGATGAGGGTCGTGGCCGCGGGCAGGAGATCGAGTGCCTCCCGCAGTTCGTCGAAGGTACCGAAGGGGTCGCGGTCGCCGTGGACGAACACCGTGGGCATCGAGATCTTCGGCAGGTGCTCGGTGCGCAGCTTCTCCGGCTTGCCCGGGGAATGGAGAGGATAGGACAGCAGGACGAGGGCGTCGGCGATGCCGGGTTCGTCGGCCGCGAGCATCGACGTCTGGCGGCCGCCGTAGGAGACGCCGCCGAGCAGTAAGGGCCCGGACACGCGTTCGCGCAGCTCCGCGGCCGCGGCGGCGACCCCCTCGCGGTCCTCCGCGGCGCGGGACGGCTGCGGAGGACCCTTCGGCTTGCGACGGCGGAACGGCAGGTCGTAGCGCAGGGCGAGGAAGCCGGCGTCGGAGAACCGGGAGCACATCAGCTGCAGGATCCGGGCGTCGCAGTT
>NZ_JBKFBA010000037.1:0-12496 GCF_053345925.1 Rhodococcus sp. C26F | reverse complement strand
CAACGCGACGGCACCCCGCGGACTGCCCTCGGGAAGATGCAGGTGACCGGCCACGGTGCCGGTGTCCAGCGGTTCGACGCTCACACCGATACGGTAACCGCCGCGTCGGCGACGTTTCCTCGGACCTCCGTGCTCCGCCGCAGGTCGCCTGTGCTTCGTACCTCTACCGGCCGGCGGCCGCGCTGCGGGGGATCGGGCCGATGTCGGAGTGACGGCCGGGCACGAGCGCGGCGTGCCGCCCNNNNGGCGGGCGGCCAGTGCGTCGGCGACGGCACCGGTGACGAAGCCGTAGACGCTCTTGTGGAGGACGTCGATCGCCAGTTCGGAATGGGGCCACGTCTGCGGGGGTGCTCCCACGCCGGTCGCGTTCTCGAGGATCTGGTCGTTGGTCAGACGGACGACGGTGAACTTCGACGATGCGAGCGGCCCCCGCAGGCCCACCTCGGCCATGACCGAACGCAGGACGCCGAGGGCGATACCCTGCCCGAAGTGCATCGCCCAGTTCAGGGCGGTCGAGTGCTGCCCGGCCGATTCGGAGGCGCCCGTCAACCGTGCGAGTACGCGGCCCGGCACGTGGGAGTTCGGTCGCCCGGTGACGGCCTGCTCGATCTTCTCCCCGACGGTCATGGCGGCCACGCCGGCCGCACCGGCGACCAGGCCTTCCCACAGTGCGTTTCTCAGCATGACCGCTCGGGTACCCGCCGCGAGATCGGAACAACCCGTATTCCCGGACGGAGTCCTTCGGACGACACGGTGAAGGAGCGTCCTCCCGGCGGCACGGTGGAGGAGCGTCCTTCGGGCGACACGGTGAGGGAGCGATGACCGGAGCGATACGACCCGGAGACACACGCGGCGGAATCTCGGTGCGGCACTCCGCGATCAGCGGTGCCCTCCTCGGCGTGGCGCTCATGGCCGCGATCGACGAGATCGTCTTCCACCAGATTCTCGGCTGGCACCATTTCTACGATCGCTCCACACCTGCGGTCGGTCTCGCCTCCGACGGTCTGCTGCACACGGCCGAGTTGCTCGTTCTCGTAGCGGGATTCGCGTTGCTCGCGGACGTGCGCCGCAGGCACGCCCTGGCGGTGCGGCACTTCTGGGCGGCGCTGCTCATGGGAGCGGGCGGATTCCAGTTGTTCGACGGACTGGTGAACCACAAGGTGTTCCGCGTCCACCAGATCCGCTACGACGTCGACGTGTGGCCCTACGACCTGGCCTGGATCGCAGGGGCTCTCGTGTTCCTCGTCGCCGGTGCGATCCTGTGGTGGTCGGCGCGACGGAACGTGCGCACCACCGGGCTCTCGGACGGATAGGAGCCGTCGGTGCACGATCATCCGACGAACACGGGGCCGGGAGCGCTCGCCCTCGTCGTCCTGCTGGTGGCGGCTCTGGGGGTCGCGCTGTACATCGGGGCGGCCGTGCGGTTGCGTCGACGTGGCGACGCGTGGCCGTGGTGGCGTGACGCGAGTGTCGCCGCGGGTGCCGGCGCCGTCGCTGCCACGGCGGTAGTTCCTCTGCCCGGTGGGCCGTTCACCGCGCACATGGCCGGGCATCTGCTCGTCGGCATGGTCGGACCCCCGCTGATCGTGCTGGGCCGGCCGGTGACGCTGCTGCTGAGGACCGTCCCGGTGGGAGGCACACGCACGGGCCTGCTCACCGTGCTGCATTCGCGGCCGGCCGCACTGCTCACGGCGCCGGCGGTCGCGGCCGTGCTGGACATGGGTGGGCTGTGGGTGCTCTACCGGACGCCGCTGTTCGCTGCGATGCACGACGACACGCTCGTCGCGACCGTGGTCCACCTGCACGTCTTCGCCGCCGGGATGCTGTTCACCCTCGCGATCTGCCGCCTCGATCCGCTCCGCCGCCGGTACGGTCTCCCGCATCTCGCGGTGGTGTTGCTCGTGGCCGGCGCGGTCCATGCGGTGCTGGCGAAGACGCTGTACGCGCAGTCTCCTCCCGGCACGATGTTCGCCGCGTCCGATCTGCAGGCGGGTGCCCAGCTGATGTACTACGGCGGCGACGCGGTCGGTGTGGCCCTGGCCGTCGTGCTCGCCGTCCGCTGGTACGGCGAGATGGGGCGGGCCCGAGCACGGGCGGTCACCGTCGGTCGCGCTCGACCGGCCGCGTGAGCCGGACCCACATGCGGTGCAGCATCGCGGTGAACACCACGACCCAGGCCGCCACCGCGACCCACAATTCGGCGGCACCGATCGCCCCGACCAGCGGCAGGTCGTCGGCGCGCCCCAGATACATCCCTGCGACCGCGTACATGCCGAGCGGGAAGACGATCGACCACAGGGAGGAGTCGTAGTCCAGCGGCACCCGGTGGACGCGGTGCCGCCACCAACCGGCCGCGACGAGCGGCGGGAGCAGCCACGTCGCGAAGGCCCAGATGACGACGGCGAGGCCCGCGATCAGTCCGCGGGTCGCGTCGACCATCGGTGCGTCGTCCATCTCGACGATCCGTGAACCCGCCACGACGGTGATCGAGCACGCTCCCATCGACACCCAGTAAGGGGCGGTCAGGTCGGTGGGTCGCAACGGGTACTGCAACATCCGCGCCGCGACGAAGATGCCGGCCGCCGCGTACAGGAACAGCCCGACGCCCCAGGTGAACACCGCGACGGCGGCGAGGAGCCGGTCCAGTTCGCGGTAGACCGGTTGGAGCGTGGCTGCGGCGATGGCCACCGACTCGCTGGCGACGACCCAGATGAACCACGTTCCGTTCGCCTTCGCGAGGACGGGACGCTCCGCCGTGCCGAGCACGGCGGTCCACGGGACGACATATCCGAGCACCAGCCACGTCGCCGCCGCGCCCACGAGCAGTACGCCCGCGGTGGAATGCCAGCCGTCCATCATCAGGCGTACGCCGAGCACGTTGCTGCCCGCGACGAAGGTGAAGAAGCCGAACGCCCGTCCGGAATCGGCGAGATCGGCGCGGACCTCGTCGCGGAACGCGAAGAACCGCCACACCGACAGGGCCACCAGCGTCGCGTATCCGATCGCGGACACGATCAGCCGCACGGCCGATGCGAGGTGGAAACCGCGGAGGTGGAGTCCGGTGGAGACGATGCCGCCGGCCATGACGAAGGCGAAGTAACCCGGTGCGAGGATGCGGACTTCTTCGCGGAGACGGGAACGGGCCTGCACTGCGTGCCCGCTACTTCAGCAGGCGGGACATCCGCCGGTCGGCGAGGACCTTCCCTCCGGTCTGGCAGGTCGGGCAGTACTGGAACGAACGGTCGGTGTAGGAGACCTCGCGGACGGTGTCGCCGCACACCGGGCACGGCTCACCGGTGCGTCCGTGCACGCGCAGCCCCGACCGTTTCTCGCCCTTGAGGCGCGCCGCGTCCTGCCCGACCGAGCGCGTGACGGCATCGGTCAGCACCGACCGCATCGCCCCGTACAGGGCGGTCACCTCGTCGTCGGTGAGCTTTCCGGCGGTCGCGAACGGCGACTGCTGAGCGACGTGCAGGATCTCGTCGGAGTAGGCGTTGCCGATGCCCGCGAGAACCTTCTGATCGGTGAGCAGCGTCTTGAGGCGCGAGGTGCTGTCGGTCAGGAGCCCGGCGAACTCGTCGCGAGTGAGGGCGAGCGCGTCGGGGCCGAGGCGGGCGATGCCGGGCACCTGCTGCGGATCGTCGACGACCCAGACCGCGAGGCGCTTCTTCGTGCCGGCCTCGGTGAGATCGAAGGCCGGTGTCGTCGCGTCGGGGGCGAACAGGTGCACGCGGAGGGCGAGCGGACCGCGACCGAGTTTCGGGGGAGTCTGCGACGGTTCGTCGAGCCAGCGCAACCAGCCGCCGCGCGACAGGTGCGTGATCAGGTGCAGCCCCGAGCAGTCGACCGCGAGGAACTTGCCGAAGCGCACCGCTCCGGTGATGTCGCGTCCCTGCAGCGCCGTGATCGGTGGATCGGCCGTCTGCAGCACGCTCAGCGCCGCGACGTCGATGCGTCCGATGACGCTGCCGACCGCGTGCTCGCGCAGGAACACCGCAAGTGCTTCCACCTCGGGGAGCTCGGGCATGGGAACAGGCTACGGTCGCCGGGCCGTTCGCGGGTGGCGACGGACACCTTCGACCCACCGATAGACTGCGCTCGTGACTGTGTCGACGCCCTACGAAGACCTGATGCGCCTGATCCTCGAGACCGGCGCGGAGAAGGCCGACCGTACCGGAACCGGCACGCGGAGCCTGTTCGGCCACCAGATGCGCTTCGATCTGTCCGAGGGCTTCCCGCTGATCACCACGAAGAAGGTGCACCTGAAGTCCATCGTCTACGAGCTGCTGTGGTTCCTGCGCGGCGACTCCAACGTCAAGTGGCTGCAGGAGCACGGCGTGACGATCTGGGACGAGTGGGCCGCACCCGACGGCGATCTCGGCCCGGTCTACGGCGTGCAGTGGCGCTCGTGGCCGACCCCCGACGGGCAGCACATCGACCAGATCGGCCAGGTGATCGAGACCCTGCGCACCAACCCCGACTCGCGGCGCATCCTCGTCTCGGCGTGGAACGTGGCCGAGCTCGACAAGATGGCGCTCATGCCGTGCCACGCCTTCTTCCAGTTCTACGTGGCCGACGGCAAGCTCAGCTGCCAGCTCTACCAGCGCAGCGCCGACATGTTCCTCGGCGTGCCGTTCAACATCGCCAGCTACGCGCTGCTCACCCACATGGTCGCGCAGCAGACCGGACTCGAGCCGGGAGAGTTCATCTGGACAGGCGGCGACTGCCACATCTACTCGAACCACATCGAGCAGGTCACCGAGCAGCTCACCCGTGATCCGTATCCCTACCCGACGCTGAAGCTGCACCCGCGCGACTCGATCTTCGACTACCGCTACGAGGACGTCGAGGTCGTCGGCTACCGGCACCACCCGGCGATCAAGGCGCCGGTGGCCGTCTGATGGGGGATGTCACCCTCGTCTGGGCCCAGGCACGCGGCGGTGTGATCGGCCGCGACAACACCATCCCGTGGCACATCCCCGAGGACATGGCGTTCTTCAAGGACGCCACGATGGGCAAGCCGGTGATCATGGGCCGGCTCACCTGGGATTCGCTCCCGGTCAGATTCCGGCCGCTGCCGGGACGCCGGAACATCGTCGTCACCCGCAACGTCGAGTGGTCGGCCGAGGGCACCGAGACCGCGATGAGCCTCGAGGACGCGTTGACGCTCGCCGGTGAGGACGAGGTCGTCGTGATGGGCGGGGGCCAGATCTACGCGCAGGCGATGCCGTTCGCGACTCGGCTGCTCGTGACCGAGGTCGACCTCGACGTCGTAGGAGATGCGACCGCACCTCCGATCGGGCCCGAGTGGGTGGCGGAACCCGGGGAATGGATGACGTCCACCAAGGGAATCAGGTTCCGCTGGATCCGGTACGCGCGAAGCTGAGTTCTCGCGGCGGCATCTGAGCGATACTGCGGTACATGGACAAGCTCTCGTTGACCGCCCTGGCACGGCAGCAGCTCAAACTCGCAGCGGCGTCCAGCAGCGGACGCAGCTCCCAGACGGTTTTCGGTGGGCATACCAAGCACCTGCGGCAAACCGTCGTCGCGTTGCTCGCCGGCCACGAACTCGGCGAGCACGACAGCCCCGGTGAGGCGACCCTGCAGGTGCTGTCGGGTCAGCTCCAGCTCGTCGCCGGCAACGACGTGTGGAAGGGTTCGGCGGGCGACATGATCATCATCCCGCCGGTCCGGCACAGCGTCAGCGCCATCGAGGACGTCGCCTTCCTGCTCACCGTCGCCAAGTAGCGGCGCTCACTGCACGCGCCGAGTAGCGACGCTCACTGCGCGCGTCGAGTAGCGGCGCTTACTGCACCGGTGCCGGAGCGGTGTACCCGCGGTAGCCCTCCCACGCGAGTCGGCGCTCGCGACGCGGATCGTGCTCGATGCGCGTGACCTCATCGAAGATCACTGTCGCGCGGTCCTTCTCGTCGTAGGGTGGCCACGACGGCAGTGGTTCACCGTGCCGGGCCACGTTCAGCCACTGGCGCTGCATCGCCCCGGCGACCGTCCGTAGGCCGCGTCGCCCACCGAGTGCCGTGAGCGCCCGGCCGAGCGGTTCGTCGGTCTGGTCGAAGACCGCGAGCAACTCCACCGCGTGCGTCGCGTCGAAGCCCGTCCACCGCAGCAGTCGCGGCGCGAGATCGAAGCGGTACATGAAGGTCGGCGCGAAACGCGAATGTGCCTGCGCGATCTGCACGGACGGATACCAGAAGGTGAGGTCGCCGCCGAGATCGATCGCGGCACGCTCGTCCGGATATCCCGGATAGATCCCCGTGATGCGATCCTTCGCCTCGGGATCGGTCGCGGCGAACAGTGCGTCGATCCGCCGAGGGTTCGTCGGCAGCGCGTCGAGGAACTTCGGGAACAGTGCACCTTCGCGGTCGTTCGTCCCGAGCACGAGCGGAACGGGATGCGCCGCGCCCGTCTCGTACGCCTCGAGCGGTTGGAGCGGAACGAAATCGCCATCGACGACCGGACCGAAGGGATGCAGACCGGGAGTCGCGCGCAGTACCTGCGCCCCGAGGCGCGATCCCACCCTCCCGAGTTCGACGGGGGAGGCATCGAGCAGCGCTTGCGCCGCCGAATCCGGATCGGCACCGAGCAGTTCGACGAACTTCCGGCCCCATTCGGCAGAGCGGTCGGAGGTGACGACGAGATTCGGCGCCGGGCTCTGTGCGATCGCGGCGGAGAACAGTCCGCGCGCGGCGGGTGTCGCGAGCAGGGTCGTCACCGAGGTGCCGCCGGCGGACTCGCCGAAGATCGTCACGTTGTCGGGGTCACCGCCGAAGGCCGCGATGTTCCGCTGCACCCATTCGAGCGCCGCCACCTGGTCGCGCAGACCGAGATTGGAATCGAATCGGACCGAATCGGTGGAGAAGGACCCGAAGTCGAGATAGCCGAGCGCTCCGAGGCGGTAGTTGATCGACACGTAGACTACGTCGCCGCGTCGGACCAGCGACTCGCCGCCGTAGACCGACAGGGCACTCGTGCCGAGGGTGAAGGCGCCGCCGTGGATGAACACCATGACCGGTCGCGGCGCATGGACCCGACCGGCGGGGGCGAGCACGTTGAGGGTCAGGCAGTCCTCGTCGGGACGCACTCGCACCCCGCGACGACCGGTCTCGGCGTAGCGCGGACGCTGCGGGGCGGCATTGCCGAACTGCGTCGCATCGCGCACTCCCGTCCAGGGCTCGACCGGTTGCGGCGCACGCAATCGCAGCGGACCGACCGGGGGAGCGGCGTAGGGGATGCCGCGCCAGGCGAGGAGGTCGCCGAGCCGGGTGCCGCGGACGGTCCCGTCGGCGAATGTGACGTGGGTCTCGGGCGTCATGCTCCGCACTGTACGTGACGGCGCGTCACGGTAGCCGCCGCGTGCTCCGTCGAGGTCACCAGGAGTGGGCCTCGAGTCCCCGATCTGCGAGCTCGGCCCGGACGTAGGTGCGCAGCGTCGCGGTGTCGGGGAAGCGCTCCTCGTCGAGGGCGACGAACGCGAGGGTGTACCGCTCGTCGGTGTGGCAGGCGTAGACCGACAGGCGGGTCGCGGTGCGGGCCGGCCGGGTGTCGAGTCCCGGGTGCATGGCGCGCATTGCGATCCCGGTGGTGCGGTACGGGCCCAGCGTGGTGAGCTCGCGGGGCACCGCGCCGATGTTGGAACACAACAGGTCCCGCTCACCGGCACCGCGCGCGACGCGGGCGGCGATCCGGTCGGGGAGGAGTTGCAGGATCTCGGCCGGCATGTTGTGCGGCGCGCCCTCCCGCGGCTGCGAGTAGGCGTGCGCGGCGCGGGCACGGATCGACGCGACGGTGTCGCTGTCGTCGACGGTGATCCCCACCATCGACACGCCGTTGGAGACGGTTCCGTCCTTCCGGTCGTCGACCGGAACCGAGATGCGCACGGGGAACGGGATCCGGGCGCGACGGGCGACACCGGCGGACACGGCGATCAGCAGGGCGTTCGGGCTGCCGTCCTCCGCGGCGGCGACGGCCTTCCACTGCGCCGCGTCGACGTCGACGAGCGCGGTGCGCGGTCGCGAGTGCACCGTCTGCGGCGCGGGCGGTTTCTCCGTGCGGGGTGTGTACTTCACGCGGCGCAGCCCGCTGCCGACCTTCCGGAACAACTGCATCGCATCGCGTAGGTCGGATTGGCGACCGGGGTCGGGTCGTCGCGGCCGGTCGGCGAGCGCGTCGGCGACCGCGCGGACGAATCCCCGCGCGTCGGTCAGCACGTGCGAGCACACGATCGACAGTGCGGTGCCGCCGCTCGTGAGTCGGGTCGCGGCGAGGGCCCAGCCGGGACCGAGCTCGGGGTCGACGTCCACGTTCGCGTGCTCGTCGGCCCAGTCGAGGAGCTCGTCGTCGGGGATGGGGGTCGCGGGATAGCGCAGCGGATGGACGTGCGTGTTGGGTTCGAATCGAGGGCGTGTGCCGGGAACCCGGGGACGGACCACGCGACGCCCGAGCGGGCCTTCGGACAGCACATCGTGAAGGGACAGCAACAGGGTCGCGTCCACGGTCTCGTCGGTGCGCCACAGACCCTGCATCACCGACGGCAGGCCGGTTCCTTTGTGGCGGTGGAGGAACATCTCGTCCACGACGCTCAGGCGATTCACAATCCCGACCGTAGCGCCGACCGTTGACCGAAGCACTGAACCGAGGTTCAATCCTTGGTGTGGCGTACCGGCGGACACCCGCAGTGCAGGAGCGACTCGACGCGCAGCGCGAGGCGATCGCCGCTGCCGCCGTGGCTCTGCTCAGCGAGCGCGGATACAGCGGACTCTCGGTCTCGGCGGTCGCCGAACGGGCCGGTGTCGCCACCGGCAGCGTCTACCGGCACTACGTCGACAAGTCCGATCTCATGGTGCGGATCTTCCGGGAACTGTGCGAGCGGGAGGTCGAGGCCGTGACGTCCGCGGCCGCAACCGGATCCGGTGCCGACCGGGTGACCGCGGTGGTCGACACCTTCTCCCGCCGTGCGCTGCGCAATCCCACCCTCGCCTACGCCCTGCTCGCCGAACCGGTCGACGCCGCGGTCGACGCCGAACGACTCGTGTTGCGCCGCGCCTTTGCAGCGGCCTTCGCGAACGCCGTGCGCCACGGCATCGCGACCGGTGAATTCCCCGAACAGGACGTCGAACTCACCGCCGCCGCGCTCGTCGGGGCGGTCGGTGAGGTGCTCACCGGTCGCCTCCCCGGCGCAGCCGACGGTCGCCTTCGAGACAGCGCGGCCGGATCCACCGTCCCCGACCTCGTCGTCCTCGCACTGCGAGCGGCGGGGCACCTGTCTTCCGGAACGACTCAGGAGTGAAGCCGTGAATTTCCCCGCCACCCACGAGGTGTTCAATCAGGTACCGGACCTCGAGCCCTACCGGGCCGCCGACGATGCAGCTCTGCTCGAAGGACTGCGCCGCGAAGGGGCGAGCTGGGCCGAGGACGAGGTCCGCGAACTCGGCGACCTCGCCGGCACCGCCCGTGCCCAGGACTGGGGGCGGCTCGCCAACGAGTACCCGCCCGTGCTGCACACCCACGACCGCTACGGCCACCGCGTCGACGAGGTCGAGTTCCATCCGCACTGGCACGACCTGATGACCGTCGCCGTCGAGAACGGCCTGCACGCGGCACCCTGGCGCGACCCGCGTCCCGGCGCGCACGTTGCCCGTGCAGCGAAGTTCTACGTGTGGGGGCACACCGACGCCGGGCACATGTGCCCGATCTCGATGACCTACGCCGCGGTCCCGGCGCTGCGCCACAACGCCGAACTCGCCGAGCGCTACGAGCCGCTGCTGGCCGCGCCGCACTACGACTTCGGGCTGCGCGAACCCTCCACGAAACGTGGCCTGATCGCCGGGATGTCGATGACCGAGAAGCAGGGCGGTTCCGACGTCCGCGCCAACACCACCACCGCGACCCCCAACGCCGACGGCTCGTACACGATCGTCGGGCACAAGTGGTTCACGTCCGCGCCGATGTCCGACCTGTTCCTCACGCTCGCGCAGACCGAGCACGGACCGTCGTGCTTCCTGCTCCCGCGCGTCCTGCCCGACAGCACCCGCAACGCCATCCGCATCCAGCGGCTGAAGGACAAGCTCGGCAACAAGTCGAACGCCTCCTCCGAGATCGAGTACGAGAACGCGATCGGCTGGCTCGTCGGCCCGGAAGGTCGCGGCATCAACACCATCATCGAGATGGTGAACATGACGCGACTCGACTGTGTCATCGGCTCGGCCGTGAACATGCGGGTCGCGACGTTGCGCGCGGTTCACCATGCCCGTCACCGGAAGGCGTTCGGCGCGTTGCTCGTCGACCAGCCGCTCATGCGCAACGTCCTCTCCGATCTCGTCGTCGAGTCCGATGCCGCGACGACGATGATGATGCGTCTGGCCGGGGCCACCGACCGCGCCGCCGGGGACGAGCAGGAAGCCGCACTGCGCCGCATCGCGCTGGCCGTCACCAAGTACTGGGTGTGCAAGCGGGCACCCGCGGTCGCCGCCGAAGCCCTCGAATGCCTCGGCGGCAACGGCTACGCCGAGGAATCGGGCATGCCGCGGCTCTATCGCGAGTCGCCGCTCATGTCGATCTGGGAAGGATCCGGCAACGTCGCGGCACTCGACGCGCTGCGTGCAATGGCGCGGCAACCCGACACCGTCGAGGCGTTCTTCACCGAGGTCAGGCTTGCGGAAGGTGCCGATCCGCGGCTCGATTCGGCCATCGCCCGGATCGGCAAGGAACTCGCCGACCTCGAGGACGCCGAGTACCGGGCACGGCGGGTCGTGGAGCTCATGGCCCTGGTCCTGCAGGGCGCGCAGCTCGTCCGGCACGGACATCCCGCCGTCGCGGAGGCGTTCTGCCGCAGTCGGCTCGACGACGACTGGGGCATCGCGATGGGCACACTGCCGACCGGCGTGGACACCGCCGCGATCCTCGACCGGGTCTGACGAGGGCGGGTCCGATCTTGCGGCGCTGTCACCCGTCTCAGGTCGCGGGCATACTGGAATACGTCCTGCGAGGAATCGACCACGGGTGGAGCCCGTCATGATCGGCAGCAACGAATGGTGGGAGTGGGGTCGGCAGATCGCACTCGCGGTGACCGAGCCGCATGCACTGCACCGTGCCCGCATGATCGTGCGCGGCGTCGTCGCCGAATCCGAGGCGGTGAGCGACAGCCGCCGGGGCGACGCCGAGATCCACTCCGTCAACCTCGCGCAGGGCACTCCGGTCACGATGAGCCCCCGACTGGCATCGATGGTGCGGTCGGCGCTGTGGGCGGCCCGCATGACGGGCGGGACCATCACCCCGGTCGACTCCGACGACGCCTCCGTCGATGCCGGAGCCATCCCGCCGATCCATCCCATCCCCACCTACCGCGACGTGCAGATCGACGGAGACATCGTGCTCGCCCCGTTCGGGGTGAGTCTCGAACTCGGCGCGACGGCCGTGGCCGACACCGTCGACTACTCCGCGGCGCTCGTCGCGAATCTGCTCGAATGCGGGGCGCTCGTGCGCATCGGCGACGTGATGGCCACCGCGGGGCACGCGCCTGCCGGGGGATGGCAGGTGCCGCTCCCGGACCGGGGCTCGGTCGAACTGCCGGCCGGATCGGCGATGGCGTCGCACACCAGCGACGTCGCCGACCCCGAGCGGTGGCGTCTCGTCAGCGTCATCGCTCCCGACGCGGTGTGGGCCGATGCGGCCGCGGCGACGGCGTTGCAGCGGGGCATCGGAGCCCTGTCGTGGCTCGAACAGTACGACCTGCCGGCGCGTCTCGTCGACACGCACGGACGGGTCCGGACCACCACGGCCTGGTCCGATCCGAAGGCTGCTTGATCTCTCGAGCAGGGTGCGGTCAGGCTCCGTCGCGCAGGTTGCGGTAGATCTCGATCAGATGGTCGGTGGACGCGTCACCGGTGTCGGGGGTGTCGTCGCCGGCGAGCACCGCTTGCAGGGCGGTGGCCTGGGTCTTGCCGAGTTCGACGCCCCACTGATCGAACGAATCGATCCCCCACACGACGCCTTGGACGAAGGTCTGGTGTTCGTAGAAGGCGATGATCTGCCCGACCACCGAGGGGGTGAGTTCGGGGGCGAGGATCGTCGTCGACGGCCGATCCCCGGGCATCACCTTGTGCGCCACCAGTGCCTCGTGGACGCCTTCGGCACGCACCTCGTCGGCATCACGGCCGAACGCGAGGACTTTGGCCTGGGCGAACATGTTCGCCAGCAACAGCACCTGCATGCTGGTCTGCCCGTCGCGGGCCGGGAGATCGTCACCGCTACGGGCCAGGCCGAGGAAGTCGACGGGGACGATCTCGGTGCCCTGGTGCAGCAGCTGGAAGAAGGCGTGCTGACCGTTGGTGCCGGGCTCACCCCAGAACACCTCCCCGGTCGGACACGAGACCGGTGTGCCGTCGGCGCGCACGGATTTTCCGTTCGATTCCATGGTCAGCTGCTGCAGATAGGCCGGCAGCCGCGCCAGATCCTGCGCATACGGCACCACCGCCCG
>NZ_JBKFBA010000036.1:0-57675 GCF_053345925.1 Rhodococcus sp. C26F | reverse complement strand
TCCGTCGCTACATCATCTGGCGCAACAAGCACGCCGAGGATCAACAGCTACGGGAGATCGTCGACAGGGCAAACGTTGCGTGATGCGGCACTAGAGTCATAGAGGATACGGCCGCCGTTGGTAGTTGACCTGATGTTCCGGCATAGCGCGGCGTGAGCACGGCCGATGCCGGGTCGTTGTCCCAGATCAACCGGCGCGGCATCCCGAGTTGGCGGATCAACTCCTGTGGCGGCCAGGACAGTCCTATTGATGCCAAGGACCTATGAGGTCGGCTCTGAGGGCATGGAAGACCTCGCTGGCCATGTAGCGCTGGCGATGCAGCGTTGACGCAGTACATAGCGTCTTCTTGGACAGTCCCTGCGCGGTGCGGCGGCTTATGTGGCCCTTCGTTCGTTGGTCGTAGCGCATGCGGCAGCCACAGACCATGTGTAGAGCGCAGTTGGTTGACGGTCACCGCCGCGGTGCAGCCGCATCCGATGGTTTTCCGCTCGGCAGAGGGACGGGCGACTCCACCACCCACGACGAGGTGTGCACCGATGTCAACAGCGGTGCCCTCCCCTGCAGTTCCGCCGCCGCCTGACGCAGTCCGAGACCGAGCACGCGCGCCGGATCGCGACCCTGACCGACGTGCGTCTGCTCGGCCTGCTGACCTGGTCCGTCGCCTGAAACCCGACACGCACCATCCGTGACACGGACTCTGATGGGACATCCAAGCCCCACTGGGACACGTCCCGCATCTCTGGGCTGTCACGGCCGATATCCTTCGTTATGTTAACTACCGATTTCGACCGCCTCTTTTCGCTGCGGACGGGGCGCTTGAGCGTCTCGATCGCGCGGCCTGTTAGCAGGAACTAGGGTCCCGGTCACTAGATCCCTGCAGTCCTGGACGGACGTCGATCGGCTCCGCAGCCTGAGGTGTGCGCCTCGGCAAATGACCGATATATCGCGCCGACGACACGACCATCGGCGGTGGCAGGCCGGCCGGCCGAGGACGCGACAGTCGACCACGGTGCTCGTCGCTGTCAGATCACCGACGGACGTCTCCCTGCCGTAGGCCGGCCTCCTCGACGTGTTTTGCATGGATAACGGCGATTATCCACGTTGTAACTATCCGACAGTCCTTGCCACATCTGTGCCCGTCATCGGAGATCAGCGCGCACAATGAGAAACCAAGTCACCGCCAACTACGGGCGGGGCTAGATCGCTCGTTGGCCCAAGGGGCGTTGTCTTCTTCGAAGCAGGTACCCGCTGGTCCCTTCGGACCTCGTTGCTCGAAGGGACCAGCGGACAAGTGTGGAAGGTTGCGCGGCAATCTCAGAAGAACAGTGCGCCGACTGAGCCGCCGAACCGAGCAGCGCCGTAACCCTGGTAGATCGGGTCGGCCACGTTGCACAGGTGGTTCATTGCGGCGTGTGAGTCACGCCAGTATCGCTGAAAAGGTTGGTCGAGGCGCAGCGATCCGCCGCCGGCATGGGTGAACAAGGTGTCGACGGCGTCGACGGCACGTCGGGAGGCACGCACCTGGTCGTTGCGGAAGGCGATACGTTCGTTCTCCGACAACTTTCGTCCGGAGCCGGCGATGTCGTACATGCGGCTGATGTTGGTCAGGATGTGTGAGCGGCTGGCGTTGATGTCCGCGGAGGCGGCACCGAGCGCCGAGAGCTGGTGCGGGTACTGGCTCGCACGGCTGCCATCGAGCCCAACCCGCCCCCGGGTGTAGTTGACGAAGGAAGCGAGTGCGCCTTCGGTGATGCCGATCGTCGCCGAAGCGATGGCGTACGAGAACAGGACACCGAAAGGCAGGGCATAGAGGGCGTTGCCGGGCCGCGAACTCTTCGCCAGGGATCCGTCGATCAGCGCGGCGTTGTCGATCGTCCGGTAGGCGGGGACGTAGGCTTCGGTGATGAGAAGGTCCTTGCTGCCGGTGCCTGCGAGCCCGACGACCTCCCAAGAATCCTCCACGATCTCGTAGTCGCCGCGGGGCAGGACGAAGTGCCGGATCCCGGTCACCTTGTCGTCGGCATCGACGACGAGCCCGCCGATGACTACCCAGTCACACTGATCGGTGCCCGAGGAGAAGCTCCACCGCCCGGACAGGACGAATCCGCCGTCGACGATGTGGGCGCGGCCCATTGGTGCATACGGTGACGCGATCCAGGTGTCCGGATCTTGACCCCAAAGCTCTTCCTGCAGTCGGGGATCAGCGAGCCCGAGCTCCCACGGGTGCACGCCGACAACGCCGGCGACCCACCCGGCCGAAGGGGACAGCGCGGCGGTGTTCATGACCGTTTCGAGGAACTCGGCGGGGTGGGCTTCGTAACCTCCGCGGTCGCGCGGCTGCAACATCCGCACCACGCCAACCGACTTGAGCAACTTGGTGGACTCGTCGGTCAGGTGACCGAGTTCGTCGTTGGGAACCGACTGCTCGGCGATCCGATCGGCCAGTTGGTCGATCCGCTGGGCGACTTCGTGCACGGTGCTCACGCTCCTTCCGGGGGGAACTGGTTGTTGATGAAATCGGCAACGATGCGGTTGAATTCCGCCGCATGTTCGAGCTGCGCCCAGTGGCCGCACCGTCCGAGCAGCAGCAACCGCGAGTTGGGGATCAGCGAGACGAGTTCGAGGGAGTTTTCGAAGTGCACGACACGGTCGTCGCGTCCGTGGATCAGAAGTGTGGGCGCGGTGATACCGGCGATCTGTTCCCAGGACGCCCATGCCGGAATCGGGCCCTTCCCTTGTTTCGCGAGAGCGAGGAAATTGGCGAGGTGCTCCGGCCGCGCCTGCGCGTCCCGGGATCGGCGCTCGACGAGTGCGTCCGTCGCGAACGCGGGGTCGAACGTCATCACGTTGACGAGTTGGCGCATGGACTCCACAGATGGGTCGAAGTAGCCGCGGAACAGGACTTTCAGGCCCTCGGTGGGACCGTCGGCGGGGCCGAACAGTTTCGGGCGTGGCCCACTGACAGCACCCATGGTGATCAGATGCGAAATCCGTTCGGGATGCTCGGCGGCAAAGCGCACGGCTGTGATGCCGCCCATTGAGTTACCGACCACAGCTGCACGGTCGATGTTGAGCGCATCCATGAACTGGACGAGAGTCGCGACATGGTCGTATTTATCGGCGTCGGCGGCGCCCACGGCGTCCGATCCGCCCCAGCCGGGCATGTCGACCGCCAGAACACGGAAGTGCTGTGCAAGGGCTGCGATGTTCGGCTCGTAGTTGCTCCACCCGGTCGCGCCGGGGCCGCTGCCGTGCAGCAGGATTACCGGATGTCCGGTGCCTGCCTCGTGGTAGTGCAGCGTCCAGTCTTGCGTGGTGACGCTGCGACTGGTGTCAGATTCAGTGAGAGCTTCGGTGTGGGTACTGGTCACGGAGTTGACTCCTTCGGTTGTGTCGTTCACGGGTCGGTGCTCATGACGCGGCGCAGGTGCCGTAGCTCCCGCGATGGAAAATGAGCGGGGCGATGGGCTCCGCTGGTGCACCGAGGTCGAGGACGCGTCCGACGACCAGGGTGTGGTCACCGATGTCGCGTGTTTCTTCCAGGTGACAGTCCACCCAGGCTGTGGCGCAGGTGAGAACAGGTGCCCCGTGCGCACCCGGACTCCAATCGACGGAGTCGAAACGGTCGTTTGCTGGCGCCGATGTAAAGCGGTGGCACAGCCCCTCATCGTCCGCGCCGAGAACGTTGACGCAGAAGGTCTCCGACGCGCATACCTGCGCGAGTGTGCCCGATCCGGTGCGGGGAAAGAACCCCACCAGCGGAGGGTCGAGTGAGATGGAGGTGAATGTACCGACCACCATCCCTGCGGGTTTTCCTTCGTGCACGGTGGTGACCACCGCGACTCCTGTCGGATAGTGCGCGAGGACCTGTCGTAGCCGTGCGGACTCGATTTGCCGGTCATCGATCGAGGTGGTGGTCACGGCGCGACCTCGACGAACGATCGAATCAGACCCGGGGACAGCTCGGCAGCGGCGGCCGGACGCTTGTGGCCCCAGATGCTCATCCGATCGAAGGTCTTCGGCGTCCACAAATCGTCGACGGGCAGCCCACCCCAGCCGTACTCGATGTCGAAGCTCGACGGAGACCGCAGATAGATCGAAGTCATTCGGTCGTTGGTATGCCGGCCGAGGGTCTGAGTGATCGGCACACCACGTGCTTCGCACAAGTCCTGAGCGGTTCCGACGTCGTCGAGCGAGTTCACCTCGAGCATCAGGTGGTGCATTCCGATCACCGGAGCCTCGACCACCGCGAGCGAGTGGTGGCGTCCGTTGATGTGATAGAAGCGGGCGCTGATCGGTCCCTCGACGATCCGATCGGAGAGCTTGAAGCCCATGACCCCGCTGAAGAACTCGTCAGCCTGCGCGATGCTCGGCACCAGGAGGACCACGTGACCCATCCCCTGCTCATCGGTCAGGAACCCGGACGAGGCCCTGCCCGGCCGGAAGCTTGCCGGGTATGTCATTCGTCCCCAAGCGAACTCGTGCCGAAAACCGAAAGGGTCCGTAAACCAGAGCAGGCCGTCTACAGCACGTAATTCGTCGAGCTCGGGAGTCGATCGGTGCACCTCGATGCCCTGGGCTTCGACTGTCCGGACGATCTCGGTGGTGGCGGTCTCATCGGCGACCTCCCAGCCGATGTAGTCGACGTCGTCCTTCTCGCCCGGGTGCAGCGCAAGTCGATAGGCCGCGTCGTCCATCTTCAAACGCACTGCTCCGTCCGGGCCGTCGGATGTGAGCTGAAGTCCGAGCACCTCCGGACCGAAAGATGTCCATGCTTGGGCAGCTGGAGTCGAAATACCCAGGTAAGACAATGATCTGATCATGATTTCCTTACTGCAGGCGACCGGCGCACGAGCCGGAAGCGCGTTGAACATGAGTTGCGCCGATTGTTCTTTCACTGCGCTGGAGCGGGTGCCGCCACCGTGCACAGCAGTCGTGCGGTGCCCGTGTCATCGGCATGCCGCTCGCCGTCGTTGCAGTAGTTCGTTTCGACTGTCAACGGGGCAAAGGGCCGCATCCTCACTCCTTGATTTTGCGGTGGCGGTGTGCGGTCGCACTGTGCGTGCCGATCGCTTGGGCGGGTGGGTGGTGGTCATTCGCCGCAGATAGTCAGTAGATTGTCAGCACCCTGACAATATGAAGGATTGGTCAATATGGATGACGACGGCATGACTACCTCTCTCATCACGCCCAGCGATGTGGCACGGGCGCTGTTCACGGGCGATCGTTGCGCGCAATCCCACGGGATCGAGTGCCGAGCTATCGACGAGGGGTACTCATTGATGGCAATGACAGTGCGCGAGGACATGGCCAATACACTCGGTATCTGCCATGGCGGGATAATTTTCACCCTTGCCGATACAGCCCTTGCTTATGCGGCGAGTGCGGAAAACCAGGCGAGTGTCACGACCAGTGCCACGATTTCCTATCCGGCCGCCGCACGGACCGGTGATTTGCTGGTGGCAGAATGCCGGGTCGTGCATCAGGCAGGCAAAGCCGGCATCTACGACGTCGAGGTGCGTAACGAGCAGGACGTCTTGGTGGCGGTATTTCGCGGAAACGTGCTGCGCACCGGTGCGCAGATCGTGTGACTCGGTGCGCGCACCGACCCCGGCGGACACGGCCTGGCAACGTCACCGCGTGTTGTGTTTGGAGTCCTTGATTTGCCGGGTCACGCGGTCGAGCAGGTTCTTGAGCTGATCGCGCTCCTCGGTGCTGAGGCATCCGAACCACTCGGTCTCGAGGGCGTTCTGCTGGGCGAATGCCTCGTCGATCGCCGCAGCACCTTTGGGGGTGAGTGTGACTGTGACCAGTCTCTTGTCGGTGTCGGAGGTGCGTTCACGGTTGACGAAGCCGTTTGCTTCGAGGTTGGCCAGCACGCTCGACGTCGTCTGTCGGCTCACTCCGGATAGTCGGGCGAGATCGCGTGCCTCGATCTCCCCGAACAGCCAGATCATGTACATGATGTGGAATCCGCTCCAGCTCCAACCGTGTGGACGGTGGATCCGACGTTCGGACTCCTGCATATGGGCATTCGATGCACGAATGATGGTCAGCCCCAGGGCTACTGCTTGGTCGTCGAGACCCGAATAGCGTTCCCGTGTCAGTCGGGCGGCGACGTCCCCGAATCCGAATCCGCTGACCGAGGAGGGAGAAACCCGGCCGCGAGAGGGCACTTCAAGCGCGCTGCGATCCGGTTGGTCCATGGACTGCATGATAGTTGCAACAGCACCGGCGGAGGTAGCCGCTTCGCCTGTGTAGGTTCGGCCGAAAGTGCGCCTCTCTCCGACCACCACCGTACCTGCGGGTCTTGTCATGCTCGGCTCCCTTCTGCCTTCGCCAATGCCGTAGTGCCCATGCGATCCCGCAGCTCGTACTTCAAGATCTTTCCGGATGCGTTGCGTGGGAGTGCATCGATGACCCGCATGCGTGTCGGAAGCTTGTAGCGCGCCAGGCGAGTTCCGGCGAAGTCGCGAAGCTCGTCCAGATCCACGGGCTCGGCGCCGTCGCGGAAGGCGACGACGGCAGTTACCGCCTCTCCCCAGCGTTCGTCCGGAAGGCCGACGACTGCGACCTCGGCGATGGCCGGATGCCCGTACAGCACGTTCTCTATCTCTGCCGGGTACACGTTCTCACCACCAGAGATGATCATGTCCTTGATTCGGTCGACGATGAACATGAACCCGTCCCCATCGCGATATCCGACGTCACCGGTGTGAAACCATCCCTGCGGATCTATCGCCCGTGCGGTTTCCGCAGGGCGATTCCAGTAGCCCTTGGTCACATTCGGCCCGCGAACGCAGATTTCGCCCTGCTCGTGCGGTGCGGTGATCGGCGATCCCTCAGCATCGATGATCTTCACCTCGGTGAAGAGCGGAGCCGTTCCGGCAGATCCCAGTTTGCTGAGCGCGTACTTGGCGGTGAGAAACGTGGCGCTGGGTGCGGTTTCGGTAAGACCGTAGCCCTGCAGCACCTGGATTCCGCGCTCACCGTACAGGTGAAGCAGCGGCTCCGGGACCGGCGCACCACCGCAGATCGCCATTCTCACACTGCGCAGATCTGCTGAAGTGAAACTCTGGGCCTGGCTGATGAACGCGAAGATGGCGGGAACACCGAACATCGTCGTCACCCGATATTTCTCGATCAGCGACAAGCACTCCTCGGCATCGAAGGAACGCTGCAATACCACCTCGCCACCTTTGAACCAGGTGGTGAAGGTCGTGACGTTCAAGCCGGCGATATGGAACAAAGGTGCCGCCACCAACGTCACATCATCTGCGTGAACGTCGAACTGCGAAAGCAGATTGACATTGCTCCACCACAGGTTTGCATGCGAGAGAATTACACCTTTCGGACGCCCGGTGGTGCCCGAGGTGTACATCAGGATTGCGGTGTCGTCGGCTGCCACGTCCTCGGGGACATCGATCGGCGGTCGAGACGCGATCAACGCTTCGACGTCTTCGCCGGTCTCGGTCCCGACCGTCAGTAGTCGCCGGATCGGCAGCGCGTCACGGACTTCGTCGATCGTCGAACGGTGAGGTTCGTCCACCACGAGCGTATGAACGTCAGCATCGGAAATGATGAAGGCCAGTTCGGGAGCGGCGAGGCGAAAGTTCAAGGGTACAAACACCGCGCCGATCCGGGCGGCGGCGAGCAATGTCTCGAGGAACGCAGGTTGGTTCATCCCGAGAAAGGCCACCCGGTCCCCTAGGCGCAGGCCCCCCTCCTTCAGACCCGTGGCCAATCTGTCGATCCGGTCCAAGAGTTCACCGAAGGTGTAGGTGGTGCCCTCGAAGGTCAGTGCTCGGTTGGCGGCGGATCGGTTCGCCCGAGCCGCGAACCAACTTCCCAGACTGATGTCCGGTGCAGTCATGGTCTCGGATCCCCTACTCAGTGATTTCGGTCAGCGAGAAGCGCGGAAAGAGCAGCTCCGCATTGCCTCTATTGACCGCGGCATGATCGATGTCGCTGTAGTCATCGAGTGATGTGGTGAACTTGGCCGAACGCGCTGCCGGGGCATACGGCCAGTCACTGCCGTATGTGATGTGCGTTGGATCGGCGAAGGCCAGCAGACTCGGAAGCGCATACGGCGAACTCGACAGCGCGGTGTCGAAGTAGAACTTGCGCATGACGCGCAATCCGTCATCGTCGCCGTCGTCGTGAGGGGAGGCAACGTTGGCGGCGCGTTGCGCTGCGTACGGAAGGAAGCCCCCTGCGTGCGAGAGGATGACCTTCATGTTGGGGTACCGATCCAGGGTTCCACTGCGGGCAAGATTGACGGCTGCACGTGTGGTGTCGAGGAGGAAGTCGACGGTATAGGGAGGCAGCCCAGGGACGGGATCGGCCGGCAGGTGCGACGGATGGACGAATACGACGGTGCTGCGACGGTCGAGCTCTTCGAAGAGTGGATCGAACGCCGGGTCACCCAGGTAGATCCCCTTGGAGTTGGCCAACAGCACTACTCCGTCGGCGCCGAGTTCATCCAGTGCATAGGAGGTCTCGATCAGTGCACCTTCGACGTCCGGCAGCGTCAGCGTGGCGAAGAACCCGAATCGACCCGGGTAATCAGCGACCACTCCTGCGGTGAACTCGTTGAGTTCACGTGCAAGAGACCGCCCCTCCGAGAGATCGACAGTTGGTTCGACGCCCGGGGTGGACACCGAGACGATCGCGGTGTCGATTTCGTTGTCCCCCATCAACTCCAGTGCGTTCTCTGCCGACCACTCGGGGATCGCGCGGCCTCCGGCGGTGAGCCCCTTCTCGAGCAACCACTGGCGGTACCGCGGAGGGACGATGTGTTGGTGGGTGTCGATGCGACCAGGCACAGTCTTTTCTCTTTCGTACGTCGTTAAAACTGTCAGCGTGCGGCTTCGGCATCGGCGGTAGGTTGACTCGCCGCTACCGAAGAGGGCGTTGTTCTCGACGGAACCAGGGAAATGATCAGCCCGCCGATCAGCGCCGGGACGGCGAGGGCATAGAACTTGGCGTCGAAGCTGAGGCCGGCGGCGACCAGCCAGCCGAGATACATCGGGCCGATGATCCCGCCGATCCGGCCCACGGACAAATTCAAGCCGAGTCCCGTGGCGCGAACTTCCGAGGGGTAGTACGTGCCGACGTACGCGTTGATGAGGGTCTGCAGACCCGTGGTGCCCAGCCCAACGATGCCGACAAGGACATAGGCCATGACGACCGGGGGTGTCATCGCCAACACCGCCAAGGCAGCGCCAGCGGCCAGGAACGTCACGGTCACCACGAGCTTCTGCCCGAACTTATCCGCGAGCTGTGCAGCACCGAGCACCCCGACGACGGCTCCGCCTTTGAGAGCGATGAGGAATCCCAGGGAGGTGGTCAGTCCGTAACCCGCCGAACGCATCAACTCTGGTAGCCACGTGCTCACACCGAAGGTGACGAGCAGGCAGAAAAAGGTGGCGATCCAGAACAGCACCGTTCCGACCGAGCGCCCATCGCTGAAGACCACTCCGAACCGGTTGTGCTTCTCGGTCGGGATACCACTCTGACGCGTACTCGCGGCCACCTGCGTCGGCATCGGCACGTGATGACGTTGCGCCAGCTCCTCAGCCTCGTCGGTTCGACCCTTGGCGACCAGGATCGACATTGACTCGGGCAGATACCGCACCAGCCACGGGACCACCAGCACAAGTGGCAACGCGCCCACCACGCACATGGCCCGGAATCCGTATGCCGGAACGAGCCACATAGCCAGCGCCCCGGACAGCATTCCGCCGACCCCGACACCGATGAATCCCAGCGCGGTATTGCGATTACGCCGGTCGGCGGGGGCGAACTCGAGCAGCGTCGCGGCCACGGTCGGCATCACCGCTCCGGCACCGAGGCCGATGAAGAAGCGCAGGATGAGGAACACTTCAGGGCTGGGAGCAAGAGCCGACAGTCCCATCGCCACAGAGAACAGTGACACCGCACTGATGATGACAGGCCGCCGCCCGATACGGTCGGCCAGGCCGGCCGCACCGAGAGCACCACACAACATTCCGATCACCGACGCCGATCCCATATATCCGACCATGCTCGCAGTCAACGACCAGGCCTCGTAATCACGAAGGGACGGCACGACACTGCCGAACATGGCCAGGTCGTAGCCCTCAGCAATGAGGATCGCGAAACACAGGGCGATCACTGACCAATTGCCCGCGCCGCGGGACGCAAAACGTATCTCTGTAGACATCAGGGCTCCAAAGCTCATGCTCGGCTCAGCGGGAGGATGGGGAACTTGGCGCATCTGTACGCGGAGGCGGGTGCGCGGCCCCAACAGTGACACCCCTCACCTTTTCTGTCAACTCTCTGACAGTCTGTTTTCGATCAATGCGGTCGCCTCCGTCCGCACAGGCGGGGGCCGCGATCGATGAGACAGTCCGACAATGCAACGCCGGATAGGCACTCGAGCGCCGGTAGCGTCCCAGAACACCGCCGAGCTGCCGGCGCGACAGGGGCCGCCGAGCGTTGCCGACCCGGGATTCGCACTTACAGTGGGGTGTGGCCACACCCGATGCGAACTCGAATCCGACACCCGCCACAGGCACGCAGACCCTCGCACGCGGATTGCTTGCGCTGGAACTCGTCGCGTACTCCCCTGGCGGGCTGACGATTCAGGAAGTCGCGGACCGTCTCGGCGTGCATCGCAGCATCGCCACCCGTCTGCTCGCCACCATTGCCGACCGACGGCTGATCAACCGCGGACCGGATGGCCGCTATCGCGCCGCAGGCGGACTCGCCGCGCTGGCGCGAGAGGTGTACGCCGGCTTGCGCGACCAGGCCACACCACTGATGCAAGACCTTGCGAACCGCCTCGGCGCCAGCGTCGCACTGTTCGTCGCAGAAGCGGACGACGCCGTCGCGGTCGCAGTCGCCGAGCCTGCGAACTCGACGGTCCGGGTCTCGTTCCGCCAGGGAGGCAGGCATCCCCTCGGTCGGGGTGCGGCGGGATATGCCCTGCTCGCGGCGCTACCGCCCCGTGACGGAGAGGACTCTCGGGTGACCGAGGGACGCCGGACCGGCTATGTGCTCAGTTTCGGCGAGGTCGAGCCCGGCTACTGGGGTCTCGGCGTCCCGCTGCGACGGCCCCAGAACGAGCCTCCGGCCTGCCTGACTCTGATCAGCGCGTCGAAGAATCTGATCGACAACTCCATCGACGCCACCGTCCGTGCAGCCGACGAACTGAGCAGTTTCGCAATGTGACCTGAACCTTCTTTGAAACCCGCACCGGATCACGGTGCGGGTTTCGCCGTTTTCGGATAGCGATCATTGCCACCTCCTTGACATCAGGGATGTGCCTGCGTTCACATAGAAAAAGGATCGTGCACTTATCGATTGGAAACGTGCAAATAGTGAACACTCACGACATGAACGCCGGTCCAGCCGTGGGCAACGGTCAAGGACAGCGGACACCAACTGCGAACTCTCGGAGACAGAACGCGATGAACACCACCGAAGAGAGCGATGTCGTCATCGTCGGTGCGGGACCGGTCGGGCTGATGCTTGCCAACATCCTCGGCATG
Source organism: Rhodococcus sp. C26F (assembly GCF_053345925.1). Classification (NCBI taxonomy): domain Bacteria; kingdom Bacillati; phylum Actinomycetota; class Actinomycetes; order Mycobacteriales; family Nocardiaceae; genus Rhodococcus; species Rhodococcus sp. C26F. Next base: position 46,141 of record NZ_JBKFBA010000036.1, on the reverse strand, counting down.
TACGGCCACTCGGTCACCGTTCTCGAGGCTCTCGATGACCTGATCGACTATCCACGGGGCGTGGGTCTCGACGACGAGTCCTTCCGCACCATCCAGACCGTCGGCCTCGTCGATTCCGTTCGCCCACACACCAGCCCGCAGCACATCATGCGACTGGTCAACGGCAAAGGAAGGACCATCCTCGTCAACAACCCTCGGACAGACGAATTCGGATGGGAACGCAAGCACGCCTTCATTCAGCCGGAGGTCGATCGCGCACTGTACGAAGGACTTTCTCGATTCGCCGATGTGCGTGTCCTGTTCAGGCACCGGGTGGAGCACGTCGAGGAGGACGCGAACTCGGTGACCGCCTTTGCCCGAGTCATTGGTGCCGACGGCGAGATACACGAACGGCGCATCCGCGCACAGTTCCTGATTGGTTGCGAGGGTGGCAAATCTCCTACCCGCAAACGTCTCGGCGTCACCTTCGAGGGCGAATCTCCCTCCACCCGCTGGCTTGTAGTCGACGTGAACAATGATCCACTCGGAACACCGAACGTTTTCCTGGGCGCCGATCCGAAGCGGCCGTACGTCTCCATCGGCCTTCCACACGCGGTGCGTCGCTGGGAGTTCATGCTTCACGACAACGAGGTCGAGGAGCAGGTCACCGACCCGGCGTTCGTCAACAGTCTCCTCGCAGAACACGTTCCGGACCCCACGTCGCTCGACTTCATTCGGCGCCGTGTCTTCACTCACCACGGCCGGGTCGCGTCCCACTTCCGTAAGGGCAGACAGATCATCGCCGGCGACGCGGCACATCTGATGCCGGTGTGGCTGGGACAGGGCTGGAACTCCGGCATGCGGGACGCGACAAACCTCGGTTGGAAGCTCTCTGCGGTACTCTCCGGCCAAGCCGGTGCCGCATTGCTCGACACCTACACCGACGAGCGCAAAGACCACGCTAAAGCGATGGTCGATCTCTCCCTGACATTCGGTAAGTTCATCAAGGTCACCAACCCGCTCGCCGCAGCCACCCGCGACACTGTCAGCTCCGCACTCAATCTGTTCCCTCAGGTCAAAGACTACTTCGCGGACATGCGCTTCAAGCCGATGCCGCGCTACACCCGCGGAGTCCTTGCCGACCCCACCACACAGGCCTCAGGACAGGCAACGGCGACCCTCACCAGCAAACTCGTCCCGGTCCGGACGGCGAACAGCACCGTCTCCCCCGTCGGCGTCCAGTTCCCACAGCCGAGAGTCAACACCTCGGAACAAACTAACGTCCTGCTCGACGACGCAATCGGCAACTGGTGGGCGGTGATCGTATGGGGCAATGACCCGACGGACCTGCTCCCACCCGGATCACTTGACAAGCTCGCCGCGCTGCGCGCGCGGCTGGTCGCTGTCGTACCCGAGACCCAACGCGAATGGGCCGCACGAGGAATGGACTCGCGCGTCCTCGTGCTTGGCGATCACACCGGACGGCTCAAGAAATGGTTCGACGACCGGCCGACCCCGATCGTCTTTCTGCGCCCGGATCGCTTCGTCGCCGGCGCCTGCCTGGCGCAGCACGCCCCCGCAACGCTCGACGCCATCCTCGAGTCCATGTACTTCGTTGGCGGCCCGACCGCCGACGCCACCGCACACCCGCCCGCCCCCGTCCTTCTCCAGGAGCACACCGTATGACCACCACCGTCGCGATCCCCGATTACACCACCGACACGTTCTTCGGCCTCGAGGACAAGTGGCTGCAGACCGCCGACGGCGAGCTGACCCACTACCACGAGGTCGGCACAGGCACCCCCATCCTGTTCCTCCACGGTTCCGGCACCGGCGTCACCGCCGCCGCCAACTGGTGGCTGAACCTACCCCGACTCGCTGAACAGGGCCGCTGCATCGCCATCGACTCCATCGGCTACGGCCAGACCGTCGTCGCCGACGACGCCGAATACGGAATCAAGGAATGGGTCCGCCACGCTGTCCGCGTCCTCGACGCCCTCGGCATCGAGAAGACGTGGATCGTCGGGAACTCTCTCGGTGGCTGGCTCGCCTTCCAGTTCGCCATCGACTTCCCCGAACGCCTGCTCGGTATCGTGTCGATGGGAACCGGTGGCGCCAAGCTCACCGGAGCCCTTGCCGGACACTCGAACCCGACATTGACCGAGGACGGCATCCGCAGAACCCTCGAGATGTTCGTCGTCGACAAGTCGCTGGTCACCGACGAACTCGTCGAGCTGCGCTTTCGGTCCGCGCTGAACGACACGGCCTCGGACCGGCTCGCCCGCGTCGTCGCCGCCCGCGACCGTGACCGCCACGCCCTGCCGCTGGACTTCGATGCCTTGGCAACACTCGACATCCCGGTTCTGCTCGTCCACGGCACCCAGGATGCCGTCATCCCCGTCTCACGCACCTGGGACCTGTTGAACGTGATCCCCCACGCCGATGCGCACATCTTCAGCCACTGCGGGCACTGGTCACAGGTCGAGCGATCCGACGAGTTCAACACCGTCATCTCCGACTATCTTGCCCGCCACGGCGTCAACCCGGGACGGTGACAAGATGCCCCAAGCCTTGCTCTGCATGTCCCACAGTCCACTGCTCGATCACGCCGACCCACCGGCCGAGGTCGTCGCAGCGGTGCGGGCCTCGTTCACTCACGCCCGCACCTTCGTTCACGACTTCGACCCGGACCTGATCGTCAACTTCGGCCCCGACCACTTCAACGGCTTCTTCTACGACCTGATGCCGCCGTTCTGTGTCGGCTACCGTGCCCACGGCGCCGGCGACTACGACTCCTACGCTGGCGACCTCGACGTCCCTGTCGATATCGCAGAGCGATTGGCACAGTTCGTCATCGATCGCGGCATCGATCTCGCCATCTCCCGCCGCATGGAGGTCGATCACGGCGCCGTCCAGCCGATGGAGATCCTCTATGACGGCAACGCCGCCGCCAAGCCCGTGCTGCCGGTGTTCGTCAACTCCGTCGCCCGCCCGTTCGTCCCGATGGCACGAGTACGGATGTTCGGCCAGGCCATCGGTGAATACTTTGCCGGTCTCGACAAGCGCGTCCTGTACCTCGGCTCGGGCGGGCTCTCGCACGACCCCCCGGTACCCCAGTTCGCCACCGCCACCGATGCACAACGTGAATTCCTCACCTGTGGTCGCAATCCCACACCCGAGGCACGAGCCGCGCGACAGGCCAACACCATCGAAACGGCACGCAAGTTCGCCGCGGGCGAAGCCGACATCATGGACCTCAACCCGGAATGGGACCGCGCGTTCCTCACCGTCTGCCGCTCTGGCCGCATCCAGGATTTCGACGCCTATACCGCCGATGCCATGGACGCCGCTGCCGGACACTCCTCCCACGAGGTGCGCACCTGGGTCGCCGCCTACTCCGCACTGCGCGCAGCAGGCGAATACGACATCACATACGAATTCTACAAGCCCATCAAGGAATACATTGCAGGCTTTGCCGTCACCACCGCGGTGACACGTTGAAAGCGACCGGTGACCGAGAAAACCGGAGCACAGAAACTGCGCCTGGTGCCCGCCGCCGTTCTCCGGTGGAACAGACGCTCCGGAACGGATGATCCCCGCACCATCCGACGAAGACCACCGAGTAGGTACTGGAATGGCACCGCCGGACCGTCGAACAACGCACCGCCCTCACACTGTGCAGCCACATGGACACAGTGTGTGGATGAACGGCCGGACCGAGGGGCACAGCACCCTCGTCGAGACGCACGGAAGGCTCGGGACACCCGTTTTTCCAGGTTCCCCCTCAGTCGATTGAGGATCGACGCCGATCCAGTCCTTTCCGATCGTAGAAATAGCTCACCGATCCGAGAGCTAGTCCCACCAGCAGACCTACGAAGGTCATCCACAGGGATCGCTCAAGTCCTGATTCACCGAAACCGTTGAGATAGAGGATTGCTCGCACACCGAGGTAGACCTGGTGCATGGGTTCGAAGGTTGCCAGCCACGCGTACAACCGCGGCGTCGCCTCGAGAGGGATGGCACCGCCCGAAGACGGCAACGCCAACACGATGAAGATCAGCAGGTTGATCAGCAATCCGAGCGTGCCGAACGCAGCGGAGATGGACAACGCGGTTACCCCGATGGCCACAATCGCGAAGGCTCCGTAGAGCCACAATGCAGCCGGCCGGTCCACAGGCATCTTCAGGCCGGTCGCAATCGCCAAGTACAGGGCTGAGACAGTCGGTGCGAGAACCACCATGATGCCCCATTTGAGCACCAGCGTATTCAGTCGTGAGATCGCCGGATCTTGTCGATGAACGAACCATGGTCCGAATTCGGTGGGCGCGAAGCCGAGTGCTCCATCGACGACAGCATTGACAATCATCGCCCCGGTGAAGCCGGCCAGAAGGAGAAGCAGGGTGTAGTAGAAAGCAGACAGGCCTTGGCCGGTGTGGTCCGGCAACGGGTCGTGAGCAAGTGTCCGAACGTCGATCGGATCCGCCAACGTCAGCCTGGTGGCGCCGGACAGTTCGGATGCCGCTGCGGTGGCGCCTAGAGACTGCTCGACGGTAGCAGTCAACACGGCACCGACCTCCGTGGTAACTGTGCCGAGTGCCTGATCGGTGTAGCTTTCCACCAGTCCGGCACCGATGGTGCTGGCGCGGGGGTTGGTGTAAACGGTGATCTGTGGTCGTTCCACATCTCCCGGGATGACGGAGCTCTGAGCAAGGATGGCGGCACGTTTGGTGAAGTCGCTGGGAATGACGATCGCGCCGTAGATCTTCCCGGTGGACAAGTCCGACATCGCTGTGCTGATGCCAGTCTCATGGAGGTCTATCTTCTGCCGATCGGTAGAAGCCACTAGACGTGCGGTGATCTCGGCCCCGAGATTGCGGCGCTCTTCTGAGCCATCCGGGAGCTGATCACCGTCGTCGGAGTTGACGATCGCGATGGGAAATCGATGGAGATGATCCTTCGGGCTGAGCATGCTACCCAGATACAGTGCGGCCAGCACCGACATCAGTAGGACTACCACCATGCCGGGAGCAAGCCATACCCGGGGATGGCGCAGTGACGGCCTGGTGGAGGTGTTAACGGTCACCGATTGCTCCCGACGTTCTAGTTGAATAATGACATATCGGTCGTTGGTGGCTCGTACCCCTCAGAAGTGAAACAGAACTGCTCAGAACACCGCCACGCCAAAGTCGTTCGTTCACATCGAATGAATGTTCCGATGAGCGGGACGCGCCTTCCCTCCTATAGAGTGACCCTCAGATGCCAGCACTTGGGGGCCGGGTCGAACCATACTGACCCTACCCGACCCGCGTGCCACTCGGCCGATCCTTGAGGACGCAGGGAATCATCCAAGCCACGATACAGATCGATGACTGCACCGCCATGAGAATCATGATTCCGTTCGCACACGTACACATACCAAATACTCGTTCTTGCAGCATATTCCGTCATCCTCGGCCCGCCGGAATCGCGAGACCACAAGTGTGAAGAACATTCACCTTTCATTCCGTGGCCTCCGCACCGGAGACGGTGACCTATCGAGGTGCCAACCTCCAGTTCGGAAGCGAATTCGTTGCAGTGGCTGCCCTATACGATCGATCACGTCGGGCCGATCCGAACTGCGCCTATTTCACCGTGCGAACAGCGTGTCGCTCAGGGGTTCTCTGCGAGGAGCGAGGAAAGATCACAATGACAGTGATGGCTCCGATCGCCAATATCATCCCAGCGACTGTCGAAGTGTGTGAAACAGCTGCAGAAAACGCATCGGTGCTGGCGGTGGAAAGAGCATCGGCTTGCGCGGTCAGTATCTGCGCCTGCATTCCGCCGGCGGGTGTGGCGGCGAGTTGATCTGCACCCTGTTGCAGCTGTTCTGTCACAATTGCTGCGCCACCAACGGATTCCCGTGTCGCCTCGGCTGCGCGGTCCATCTGTCCGGGTGGTAGTTGCGCCGACCGGTCCTGCATCGTGTTCACGAACTCGTCGATATTCGTGGTGAAAGCGGTTGCCAGAACAGACCCGAGGATCGCGATCCCCAAAGACCCCCCGAGCTCGATCGCGGTGTCGTTGACACCACCCCCGATACCGAGTCTGTCCTCGGGAAAAACACCCATGATCGCGTCGGTGCACGGTGCAACCGCGAGCCCGATCGCCACTCCGAGCAACACCAAGGCAGGTACGAAGTCGAGGTAGGAAGCGTTGGTGTCGATACGAGACATCGACAATACCCCGAGAGCACCCAACCCCAGACCGGTGCCGACGGACACTCTGACGCCGAAGCGCGGAGTGACCTTTCCGGTCAGGAATGCGCCGAGGAAGACTGCGCCAGCAAGCGGCAGCAACCGGACACCGGTGTCCCAGGCTCCGAATCCGAGAATGAACTGGAGGTACTGAGCGACGTAGTAGATGGCGCCGAAGACAGCGAAGAAAAATAGCAACACCGCCAAGGTTGCCCCGGTGAAGGTGCGGTCATGGAATTTACGGACATCGAGCATGGGCGCGCCGGTCCACCGCTCCCACAGCACGAAGGCAACCAAGGCGACCGCAGCAACGACAGCGGCAACCACCGGGCCGGTGGACCATCCGAAGTGGCTTCCTTCAATGATCGCGTAGACCAGTGCGCCAATCGCCATTACGGACAAAATAGCTCCAAGGACATCGGGTCGGTCGGCATCGTCGGCTTTCGACGGGGGTACCAGGAACAGCGCGGCCAGCGCGGCGACGACGGTAATCGGGACGTTGATCAGAAACGTCGACTCCCACGAATAGTGTTCCAGCAGTGCACCAGCGAAGAGCGGGCCGAAGGCGATGGCAAGACCGGACGTCGCCGTCCAGATCGTAATGGCACGAGCGCGTTCCGTGCGAGGGAAGGAGGCGACCAGAAGTGACAGCGTCGCAGGCATGATGAGGGCGGCACCCACTCCCATCACCGCCCGGGCGATGATGACGTGCATCGTTTCGTCGGCGATGCTGCCCCAGAGGGAGCCGGCCGTGAAGACGGCCAGTCCGACCCACAACGCTCCGCGGCGGCTGACCTTGTCACCTACTGCACCGAGCACCAGCATCAAGGCGGCATACGGGACGGTGTAACCGTCGATCACCCATTGAAGATCCCGGCTGGACAACGCTAGATCCTTCGTCATGGCAGGAGCTGCGACCATGAGCGAGGTGTTGGCCATGACCACGACAAGCAAACTCAAGCACAATACGGTCAGTGCACCCCAGCGGCGGGGATATGGTTCCTCCATGTCCGCCACCGAACGTCGCGCTATCAACGGCATATGCACTGCCTTCCCTCGGAGAGTATGAATCCGGACCATTCGTCCCGTATCCGTCGCGGTGGACGGACTCGCGGCGGTGTTGCCGCTGCTCGGCAGGACTGCACCGCGTCCTGCCGAGAGGGGTCAGAACGCCGCTTCGTCCAGGCCCATCAGGTCCAGGTCGATATCGGCCACTACGCTGCGCGTTGCAGCGAGGTCAGGAAGGACGTTCCTGGCAAAGAACTTCGCCAGAGCAACCTTGCCTGTGTAGAAAGCTCTGTCTTTCGGAACGGCACCGTTGTCGAGCGCTCGCTGTGCGATTTCGGCCTGCTCGAGCAGTTGCCAACCGATGAGTAGATCACCGAATGCCATCAGATAACGGACGGAGCCGAGACCGACCTTGTACAACTCGGTGGATTGTTCTTGTGCGCTCATGAGATAGCCGGTCATTGTGGCCGTCATGGCTTGGAAGTCCTCGAGTGCAGCTCGTAGCCGTGCCCGAGCGGTATTGAGTTGAACCGAGCCTTCCTCGTTCTCGATGAACTTGTTGATCTCGCCGGCGACGTGGGCCAGCGCCACACCGCGGTCGCGGGCGATCTTCCGGAAGAAGAAGTCCTGCGCCTGGATGGCGGTGGTGCCCTCGTACAGCGAGTCGATCTTCGAGTCGCGGATGTACTGCTCGATCGGGTAGTCCTGCAGGAAACCCGAACCGCCGAGCGTCTGGAGCGAATCCTTCAGGTACTGATAGGCCCGCTCGGAACCGCAGCCCTTGACGACCGGCAGCAGCAGGTCGTTGACGCGGTGGGCGAGACCGGCGTCGGCACCCGAGACCTGCTCGGCGACGGCGTCGTCCTGGTGCGCCGCGGTGTACAGGTACACGGCGCGCAGACCCTCGGAGTAGGCCTTCTGCATCGCCAGCGAACGACGCACGTCCGGGTGGTGCATGATCGACACGCGCGGTGCGGTCTTGTCGGACATCTGGGTCAGGTCGGCGCCCTGGATGCGCTCCTTCGCGTAGTCGAGGGCGTTGAGGTAGCCGGTCGACAGGGTCGCGATGGCCTTGGTACCGACGAACATGCGAGCGTGCTCGATGACGTCGAACATCTGCGCGATGCCGTTGTGGACCTCACCGACGAGCCAGCCCTTGGCTGGAACGCCGTGGCCGCCGAAGGTGAGCTCGCAGGTCGCCGAGGCCTTGAGGCCCATCTTGTGCTCGACGCCCGTGACGAAGACTCCGTTGCGCTCGAGTGGCGCTCCGGTTTCGCGGTCGAACAAGAACTTCGGGACGAAGAACAGCGACAGGCCCCTGGTGCCGGGGCCGGCACCCTCGGGGCGGGCGAGGACGAAATGGGCGATGTTCTCGAACAGGTCGTCGGAGTCGCCCGAGGTGATGAACCGCTTGACGCCCTCGATGTGCCAGGAACCGTCGTCCTGCTTGATCGCCTTGGTGCGACCGGCGCCGACATCGGAACCGGCGTCGGGCTCGGTGAGCACCATTGTCGAGCCCCAACGGCGTCGAGCCATGTGGATTGCCCACTTCTTCTGCTCATCGGTGCCTTGTCGATAGAAGATGTCGGCGGAGGTCGGTCCGGAGGCGTACATGAAGGCCGCGGGTTGGGCGCCGAGCAGAAGTTCCCCTACTGCCCACTGCACCGCCTTGGGCGCAGGTGTGCCACCGAGTTCGGGGCTGACTCCGATGAGGTTCCATCCGCCTTCCCACATCACGCGGAACGACTTCTTGAACCCGTCCGGTAAGACCACCGAGTGCGTCTTCGGGTCGAACACCGGTGGAGTGCGGTCGGTTTCGGAGAAAGATTCGGCTAGGGGGCCTTCGGCCAGGGCAGCAACCTCGTAAAGAAGATCCGAGACAGTGAGCGCATCGAGGTCGCCCCATAGACCGTCATCGAGCAGGGTCTGCAGGCGGAGAACTTCGAACAGATTGAACTCGAGGTCACGGATGTTGCTCTTGTAATGCATCGGTGGCCGTCCTTCGGCTCGGTGTCGTGCAGATTGGGTGTGTCAACGTCCTATGCATCGGTGATCGCGGTGTGGGACCGAGTTCACGGGCATACGGGGGTGATGAGCCGATAGATCCGATCGATCTGGGCCTCGTCGGGAACGCGGCCGTCGTGCGCGACGGTGTCGCGAATGCGGTCGTCGACCGCGGTTCGGTCTGTATCGGCGGCGATATCGGTGCAGGACACTCGGGCGATCCGTTCGATGTCGGTATCGGTGCGGTTGTTGGCGAAGTCCGGAAATCCGGTGCGGAAAGCCCCCACGAACGCCTTCAGACGCGCGTTGTCGATCGCACTGTCGAGAGCCTCTGCAGGAGGCTTGAACCCTTTGGTGGTATCGGCGGAATCATCCCCGACGCCGCAGGCGGGGGTGAGCACGAGGGTGGCAATGCTCAACGCGATAGCCAGCGTCCTGTTGACTGTCATACCCATCTCCGATGGTTGTGTGATGTGGGCGAGGAGGTGTCACGTCAGCGCATCGGCCAGTCGCGGCAACTCGCGCAGTGCGTTCTCGCGTTCGATGCGCAGACGGGAGGCGGTGTCGAACGTTTCGTTCAGTTCGGGCTGCGGATCTCCGGACCCGGACAACGTCAGTGCACTGAACGGCCAGTCGCTGCCGAAGACGATGCGGTCGAGCTGACCGACAGCGAGAACGCTGCGCATCGCCGACGGTGCAGGACTGAGCGCGGTGTCGTAGAAGAACCCATTCACATAGCGGGCGACGTCGAGTACGGACGGCCGGGGAACCGAGTCAGGCCACACATCACCGATTGGCGTCTGCGATGCGATCCCGATGCGATGTGCGAGAAACGGCAGGGTGCCGCCTGCATGGGAGAGCTGGAACCGGATGTTCGGGTATCGAGCCAAAGTGCCCCCGGCCATGAGCAGCGTGGCCGCTCGAGTGGTATCGAAGGTGAACTCGGCAAGAAAGTCCGGCAGAGGAAGCTCAGGTTTGGCGTCGGCAGGAATGGCGGCAGGATGCACGAAGACGTATGCGTTCCGGGCGTTGAGCGCATGCATCAGCGGCTCGAAACGGGGATCACCGAGATAGACCCCGTTGTAGGCGGACAGCAGTACTACGCCGTCGAGACGAAGAACGTCGAAGGCGTAGTCGAGCTCGGCCAGGGCAGCCCCGATATCGTGCATGGGCAGCACCGCGAGACCACCGAAACGTGTCGGGTACCGAGTGAACAGTTCGGCTGCGTAGGTATTGCAGTACCGCGCCATGTCTTTCGCTTCACCACCGGGGAGGAAATCGACGCCGGGATCGGAGACGGATAACACCTGGGCGGCGATACCGTAGCGGTCCATGAAGTCGATTGCTGCCTCGGCAGACCACTGCGGCGTGGGGTAGCCACCGATGGTGAAGTGACCGTGGGCGAGCAAGGATGCTCGATATTCGGGTGGCAGGAAGTGCGCGTGCAGGTCGATCCGATACGGCTGCGAGGGCAGCGGATCGTTCTGGCGTCGTGCCGGCTGTGCCGCCGACACGCCTGTGCCTGCGAGTAGGGTGCCCGCACCGGCAGAGGCGACGGCGGTGGCACGGAGCACACTTCTTCTGCTCAGCGTCACACGGCTGCGGTCGGGTGATTCGGACGTCAAGGCGGTCTCTCCTGTGGGGAAGTAGAGGGGCAGATGGGCAAGCGGGGGTGCAGAGTGTCGGGTCCGCCGGTCAGTCGTCGGCGATGCCTGGGCCGCTGAGCGCAGGAACGGTCTGCTCGGGGCGGCGCAGTGACAGGGCAGCCTGTTTGAACTGGGCAAGTTTGTCGACGATCGTCTGTCCTTCCGGCGTGTGGCCCCAGATGCTGATGCCGCGGTGGGTGGCCGGCTCCCACGTCGATTCGTCGACGACAATCGGGTTCCAGCCGACTTCCCATTCGAAACCGGAGGGGGTCAGTGCGTAGAAGGACAGTTCACGGTCGTTGGTGTGCTGGCCGACACCGAGTGCCATGTCGAAGCCGAGTTGCTTGACCCGCTGGTAGGCCCGGGTCATGTCGTCGAGTTCGGTCACCTGGATGTTCAGATGCTGGATGCGGGTGCGGATCGGGTCGACAGGTACCCCGCGCACCGCGGCGACCGCGATGGAGTGGTGCCGCTCGTTCACCCGCAGAAACCGGATTTTCAGACGGGCGCCGTTGATGGTCTCGTCGATGTAGTCGGACAACCGGGCGTCGAAGACGGTGTCGTAATATCCCCGGAGTTGGTGAGGCCGGGTGGAGGTGATCGCCACATGTCCCATGCCGGAAGCGCCGGTGACGAATCCGGAATTGCTCATCACCAGCGGTTCGGTGGTGAGGTGGGGGCGAGTGAAGATCTCCTGATCGATTCCCTTCGGGCCGGGAAAACGCACCAGACGCTCGACTCCGCGCAGAGCCGAGTCCTCATCGGTGCCTTCGGTGACCGGGACACCGCGGTCACGCACCCGGGCTACGACACGGTCGAAGGATTCGTGATCGTCGATCTCCCAGCCGAGAGCGGTGACGTCCTCGGCAGGGCCACGTCGCAGCAGGAACCGGCATTCGTGATCGTCGATCCGGAAACGCATGGCCTGGTTCGACAACCGGTCGACGTGCAGGCCGATGGCGTCGCGGCCGAAACGGTGCCAGTCGGCGAACTTGTCGGTTTCGATGACGATGTAACCGAGGTGGACGGAGCCGAACAGAGTGTCGGTGATAGTCATCGGACGTTCCCGGCGAGGAAGGCGGTGGTGACAGCGTTGAAGAGGTCGGCGCGTTCCCACTGCACCCAGTGCCCGGTGTTCGCGGTGAGCAACAGGTCGCAGTTCGGCATGGCCTTGGCCAGCATCGGTCCGCCGCTGGGGCGGTTGACCTTGTCGTCCGCACCCCAGATCACCAAGGTCGGGGTGGGAAGCCGCCGCAATCGGTGGTCCCGGGTGAAGTCCATGCGCCACAACGTCCGTAGAGCACTCGGGCCGGACGGGCGACGCAGCGGCGGATCCGACACCACGTCGGGGTCGATGCTCGACCGGTAGCGTTCATCGATCACCTCGGCTGGAATCGCTGAACCGTCGAAGACCAGATACTTGCGAACGAACGTTTCGAGTTTTTCGTGCGACGGGCCGTCGCCGGTGTAGTACGACAACAGCGATTGCAGTCCGGGCGTCGGCAGAGCACGGGTGGTACCGATGCCACCGGGTCCCATGAGAACCATTTTCTCGACCCGGTCCGGGCTGTCGAGCGCCAGGCGCAGGGCGCACGCCCCGCCGTAGGAGTTGCCGACCAGGTGCGCTCGGTCGAGGTCGAGGCGGTCGAGCAGACCGCAGATGTTGTCGGCGAGGAAGCCGAACGGATCGGACTGATCCACTCCCTTGGTCGAGCGTCCGTAGCCGGGCAGATCCGGCACGATCACCCGGAAATGCCCGGCGAGGGCATCGATGTTGCGGGAGTAGTTGGACACCCCGGAGGCTCCGGGGCCGCCGCCGTGCAGCAACACCACGGCCGGTCCTTCCCCGGTCTCGGCGAAGAAGATCTCTCGGCCACCGACGGTGACAGTGCGTTCGGACAAGGACGTCTCGGTCATGCGGGTTTCTCCGTTTCAGGATCGGTCACCGGGGCAGCAACTTTCATGCCGGGAGGTGGAGAGGCAAGATTGCCGTCGGCTCCGGCGGCGGCGAAGACGACACCATCGGGTCGCAGTACCACTGCAGTCGCACCCTTGGTGTGCATCCACGAAATCAGGATCGCGTCGAGGTCGACGACAGCGCCGGCGACGGGAATCGTTCCGGGCGAAGCCAAGCGCACACTCGGCACCCCTGCAGTGCGCCATCCGGGCCACGCCTGTGCGGGCCCGAGGTGCAAAATTGTCCAACGGCCACCGACGACGTCGTCGAGACGTGCGCGATCGCCTTTTTCGTCGAGTACCCAGGGCTGCGGAATCAACCAGCCCACCGCAGCGGTCTCGGCAGCTTTCGGTACCGCCAACAATCCGTGCGGGTAGAAGGCGTGGGGAATCCAGCGGTTGTCCCGCAGCCAGTCGGCCACTCGCGGAATACGCAGAATGATCGGGAAGAGTCGGTCCCGCACCGCGGCGAGCGTGCGATCGTGTTGCGTGATGATCTTGCCGACCTTGACGGCGCGGTCGGTCACCTCCCGCACGTGAGGAAGTCGTTCTTGCTGGTAGCTGTCGAGAATCGACTCGGGCAGGCTGCCCTCGAGCACCGCGGCGAGTTTCCAGCACAGGTTCGCCACATCACGGACCCCGGCCGACATGCCCTGGCCGATCCACGGCGGCATCGCGTGGGCAGCGTCCCCGGCAAGAAAGATCCGACCCACCCGCCAGCGGTCGGCGAAACGCACATGATGGCTGTAGACCACCGCGCGCAGGATCTTCACCTGGGTGTCGGTGATGCCCTGACCGTTGAGCACACGCCAGATCGCCGCCTCGGAGACGAGTTCGTTCTCGTCCTCGTCGTCACGCACGGGGAACTCCCACCGGTGATGGCCGAGCGGAGTCGGACAGTCCACGGTCGGACGGGCGGGGTTGCAGTGGAACCGCAATCGGTCGTGTCCGGGCCACTCTTCAAGCACTTTCGTGTCGATCACGACCCACCGCTCGGCATAGGTTCTGCCTTCGTATCCGATACCGAGCTGAGCACGGGTGGGACTCGAGCCCCCGTCCGCAGCGATCACATAGGACGCCCGGATGCGCACGAAGGAGTCGGTGCGCAGGTCGGCGAGCATCAATTCGACCCCGGCTCCGTCCTGCAGCACCCGCAGGCATTCGTGTTCGAGTAGGACCTCGACATCGGGAAACCGGTCGACCCCGTCCCGTAGCACTTTTTCGAGGGCGGGCTGGTAGATGAATTGCTGGGGCGGGTGACCGGAGCCGCGGGGAACGGCCGCGGTTTCGATGATCGGATTGCCTCCGCTGTCGACGAACGCCACCGCCCCTCCCGGGAGCATGTCCTTCTGCAAGCGATCCGCAAGACCGACCTGCTGCCAGATCCGCAGCACCTCCTCGTCGGTGGAGATTGCGCGGGCCCGTCCATAGATATCAGAGTTGCGTTCTATGACAACGGTTTTCAAACCGAGTTGGCCGAGAAGATTCGCGGCGGTCACGCCGGTGGGGCCGTAGCCGATGACGGCGACGTCGTAGTGCGGGATGTCGGGCACGTCGAGGCCTCTCATGGGGGAACGTGTCGATCGGAGAGCGCTAGCGGGGTCGTCCGGACCCAAACTTGCTGGAGTGATCACTACAGTAAGCTGGTTTTGCGAGTAGAGTCAACGTGTCCCCCTCACAAACTCGAGGAGCAGCTCGTGCCCGAGCAGAAGAACACCCGCAAGCGCCGCGCCAACGGAGAGGAATCGAGACGCCGCATCCTCGATGCGGCCGTCGCAGTTGCCACCGAACGCGGCTACGAGGGCACCAGCATCGCTCTGGTGAGCACGAAAAGCGGCCTACCGGCCAGTTCGATCTACTGGCACTTCAAGGACAAGGACGAATTGATCGCCGCGGTGATCGAACGCAGTTTCAGCTCGTGGATGTCCGGATGGATCGTCCCCGACGGCGACGACCTCCGCGAACGCCTCACAGCCTTGGCGAGACAGGTCGCCAAGACCCTGCTCGAGTCGCCGGATTTCCTCCGATTGGGCCTGATGCTCACCCTCGAACGACGACCCGTCGAACCGAGTGCACGCACAATGTTCCTTCAGGTGCGTGAACAAGCCCGACGCCAACTCGTCGACGCAGCCCGCACACTGTTCTCCGACGCACCCGAGTTCTCCGACGTACCGGACGATGCCGTCGAACTGTTGGCCACCTACGCCATGGCCGCTGCCGACGGACTCTTCATCGCCAAGGAGATCGGCGGAGACAGCATCGACCTCCTTGCCCTGTTCGAACTACACGCCCATTCGCTCTACGACGCCGCCCAACGGCTGAGCTCTCCCGAAAGGCACTGACGTGCGCATCGACGTCCACCAGCACGTGCTCCCCCCCGAATACGTCCGTTGGCTCAACACCCACGACGTCGCCCGCGCCGGCGGCATCGACCTGCCGCGTTGGAGCCCCGCCGACGCCCTCGAAACAGCCGAACAGTTCGGCATCACCCGTTCCATCCTGTCGGTATCCACCCCGGGTGTGCACCTCGGTAATGACACCGAAGCACGCGCCATGGCCCGCGTGGTCAACGACTACACCGCCGACCTCACCACGGCCCATCCCGACAACTTCGGCTTCTTCGCCACCCTGACCCTGCCCGACGTCGACGGCGCCATAGCCGAAGCCGAGTACGCGCTGACGAGCCTCGGAGCGGACGGGGTCGTCCTGATCGCCAATTCCCGAGGCCGCTATCTCGGCGACCCCACCTTCGATCCACTGATGGAAGAACTCAACCGTCACCATGCGATCGTCTTCGTCCATCCCGGCGAACTGCCCGGCCCGTCCGTAGACGGAATTCCTTCGTTCGCGATGGATTTCCTGCTCGACACCACCCGCGCGGCGTTCAACCTGGTCAAGCACAACGTTCCCCGCCGGTACCCCAACCTGCGGTTCATCCTGTCGCATGCCGGAGGCTTTCTGCCCTACGCCTCACATCGCATCTCGCTCGCGATGGTCGCGACCGGAACCCGCGATCCCTTCGAGGCACTGCACGACTTCGCCGACTTCTACTACGACACCGCACTATCCGGCAGTCCTGCCGCACTACCGAGCCTGCTCGCCTTCGCACATCCCGGGCACGTCCTCTACGGCAGCGACTGGCCGTTTGCTCCCGCCGCAGCCGGCACCTACTTCAACAACCTGCTCGACGGCCACGAGACCCTCGACGACGCCACCCGAGTAGCGATCAATCACACCAATGCCGAAAACCTCTTCGCCCGAACCACCGTGGACAAGAAGCTGTCGTAGCATCACTCGAAGGTCACTGTCGCCCTCCCCCGAAACACCGGAAGGGAAGGCGCAGGTGTCGAATACATTTGTGCGGCCGCGCAATTGCACATCGGCGCCGTCCACTGAGCTCGTCGACGCTTCCACCGATGCACAGCCCCGAGACCGTGGCCGTGATAGGCGTGAGATCGTTATCCGCCCTTTCACTCGCACGCCCTGTTGCCGGAGGGCTGATGCACCCAGCCGATACTCCCCGTCAAGCGGCAACTACCCGACCCCTATCAGGAGAAACAACGACCATGGGACCAAGCAGATCACAGCAACCACGGAATCCACGGGTAGAAAGACGTTCTACTCGTATCCCCATCCCGAGCAATGAACATCTCACCACGGACGATCTCGCGACGGTAATCGAAGTACTGACCGGACACCACGACACAACACCGAGACAGGCTCCCTCAGCGTCACGGAATTCGGATACATGACAGTCCGGATGTATCTTCATGCATCCGTTCTGAACTCCTCGGTCCGCTGAAAGAGTCCTACGGCTCGCACCTGCCGGTTGCCTAGGGAACCGGCAGGAAACCCGGCCGTCCCATACCCATGCATGCGGTGCATGCGGTGCGTGCAATGCTTGCACGCACCGCATGCCGATAGGCGTTCTTACGTCAACTGTCGACGTCGCCCTTTCGGCTGCTCGTGACGTGCACGTCTCCAGGGCGGAGAAGCCTCAGGACAGGGCGGTCGAGGCCTAGCTTGGCTGCGGATTGGGTAATGGCCTCTCGGAGGTACGGATAGACCGACATCACCCCGACACGCTCGACGAACTCGGCGACGGCTGTTTCTGAAGCCTGGACCGGTTCCTGCAGTGTGAACACTGCAGACGCATCAACAAGGTACTCACCTCCCCCACCGAGGACTGTCGCTCGGCACCGGATCTCGAGAAGGAGTTCCTCCCGACGCAAAGCGATATCAATAGAGACAGGGGTGTCCTCGACGTCCGGGTTGCGTCGCGCACCGATCTCGTAGAAGACAATGTCCGTGAGTTCGGTCAGCTCGAGCAACTCGCGCGCGTCGGTAATTGCCCGAGGCGCTCTGTCGTCGCTCATATGGCAAGTGCGTAGTCGGTTTGGAAACTATCCCCTGCCCACTTGCGGCCAAGATCGACCACGGAAGGCGCGTAGACAGTCCGTATCCGTGCAGATGCGATCTCGACGTGGCCACTGAATCCAACTGGGGTGTGCGCGTCGAGCAGGAGATTGTCGATGCGGGCGTGCTCGTCTATGGAGGGTGAAGGCAGGTCGTCGATCTGATAGTTATTGCGGCGAAGCCAGTCGACGACGTCCTTCCATAGCCACACACCGCCGCCGACGAGATGCACCGGGGAGGGAAAAGGATCGGACTGCAAACGTTGACCGCGTACCCAGTTGCCGACGGCTTGCCGAGAGACTTCGACTCGGTCTGCGATGTCCTGACGGGTGACTAAGTCTGGATACGACCTGGCAGGGGGCAGACCGCACGACGAGAGGATCTCTGCGGCATTCAATGCGGCGGTAACCGGGTCGGAGCCTTCGGCGGTGACCGTGGCGAGAGTGAGGCCACTGTGGGATTCGACCACGACGTCGAGGTGCTCCTCGACCTGCGAGATCCGTGGATCGCCGGGATCGGCGACTTCTGGGATCACAAAAATAAGCTCGAATTCGGTCGGGGTCATGACCCCAGAATGGGCTAAGCCGCTGCTGTTGTCAAATGACAACAGTACCGCTTGTCACTTCATAAGCTCATGGCGATCCGGACATCGAGAGGCGGAGCGCTTGAGCCGCTTGGCGGCGTTTCCCGGGTTCTTTGACGTCCCTGGCACAGTGATGAAGTTGGCCCGCTCGTCTTCACAGGGGCAGTACAGAGCGTATGCGTGCCCTTGCTTTCGCAGTCGCCAGCCTTGCTTCTTCACCAGGTCTTCGACGACGGCGTAAACCTCTTTATTGAGTGAGTCCCGGGCATCCGGCAGGCTCGCCTCAGCCCAGCCTTCACCCATCTACGTCCTCCGAGCCAATCACTGGACAACGGCGCCGGCTGCCTACGGACCACTCTTGCCCATCGCATCCGCGATTAATTGGATTACTCCCCTTCATCGAGGCATCGGCCGGGAAAGCTCTCGGCCCTGCTGTTCCAAGCAAGGAGTGTAAGGCGCAACCTCGTCCCAGGATACGAAGGACAACCGATAGGAGCCATCTGGACAGCTTTCTCACCGGTGACGTGAGGCCACGGGCCTAGCGGCCTCGGAGACGATGGGGAAAGGGACACCGGGCGGCGATTTCGTCGAGTTCGACGAAATGCAGGCCCAAGGAGGAGGGTTCGTTCTATGACGGGGCCCTGCGAACGGGAGGTCGATGCGACTCGTGCATTGACGAAGCCGAGCAGCTCGTTGCAGAGAACTGGCGGTGAGACCGCCCTCCGATAGTTGTTGCGGTCCACGTGTGCCCTCGCGAATTGGTTCCGTTGTCGTATTTCTCCACATGAGTTGACGCACCCATGGTCTGTCAGCGTGTCCTGCCATAGTGGTTTGCATGGCGTTGCCTCAGACGGTGTTTCAGCTGCTAGCTCTGCTTCTGTTGGTTGTCCCGGGAATCGTCTTCACTGCCGTGCGTCGGTATCTCCGTGGCCCCGGACCGGACGACAAGGACTTCAGTGTTCGATTGGTCCATGCAGTGGCAGCGAGTGTCGTCTTCGACTGCGTGTACATGATCATTGCCGGACCTTGGCTGGTGTCGATGCTCCTTGGGGATAGAAATTCCGCAGAGCCCAGCGCTCTGACGCACCCACGAACAACCGGTCTCATGGTGCTCGCACTCGCTGTCGTATTCCCAGCAGTCGTTGCTGTGATCGGCCATGTACGGCTTCGAAAAAACTGGTGGCCTTTCGTTTTCGCTGAACGGCGACATTCCACTCCGACTGCCTGGGACTATGCAGCAGCCACGAATGCGGGCTGCTATGTCCGTATCCACACAAGCGACGGAAAATGGGTCGGTGGATACCTACCTGAACGCGTAGGGTTCGTCTCTACCTATCCGGAGCAACGTGACATCTTCATTCCCCAACAGTTCCAGATGTCTTCCAAAGGCGAGTTTCTATCGGAGATCGAAGGCACGCTCGGCGTGTACGTCCCGTTGAACGGCGCCGAACGAGTGGAATGGGTCATGCCGAGCAGTCCTTCAACGTGACCCAAGGTCCTACCCAGGGGAACTTAGTTGACCTCACTCAGCGTTGGCTTGCCCACTACCTCCCCGCGGCGGCGGAGGTGGAGGGGGTAGCGGTGCCGTCGGCCGCGAGGCCGGCTGTGCACCATGAGTTCCTGGACTCGACCCGCTACGCGGCTTTGCGCCGCGAGTCTCGGTGCGCGAAGGCTGTGCCCGGCCACGACCTGCCATGAACTTCAGCCTTTGGAGGATCGAGGGTCGCGGCTGCGCGGGTAGGTGTTGCGTTCTCCGATCTTGCCGTCCTGCTTGTGAATGACATGTTCAACGCCCCGCGCGGTGGCCATCTCGCGTCCTTTGGCCTGAGCCTCCGCTTTTGTGGGTGCACTGTTGGACGCGCGAGTGTTCCCTTCTGCCTTGTTCACCCACTTGTCGCCCTGCTTGCTCGTATGGATGTCACCCTTAGCCATTCGATCCCCCTGAGTCTCGATCTTGAGAACAAGATTACCTCCACGGCACTGCGGATTATGAAGTGTCTAGCAGGAACCACCGACACGACCTCAATTCGTTCAAGCGAACACAGTCACAGTCCCTCCAGCACTCCCACTAAATTCTCCAGCAGCGCATCGGTGCGGGCTTCGATCTCGTCGAAGACGTCGTTGAGGTCCTCGAGGGCCTCAATATCTCGGTGCCGGGCGGTGGTGCCGCGGTCGTAGTAGCCGGGGTCGAGGATGATGTCGGCCTCAACCGGTGCACCGGTGTCGTCCTGTGGGAGAACGGGCAGAGCCCTACGTATCGGGACCTGGCCGGACAGGTGTGCTCGCACCAGCGCCGACACCGACTGCGCAGTCATGGGTTGGCCGTGTGGGAGGTGTCCCCAGCGGTCGATCGGACACAGCAACGGTTGCCGGGCCTGTTCCGCATCGAGCAGATCGGAGATGATCGCGGTCGGGTCGGTGAGGTGATGGCGCAATAGATGCGTGCCCGGGTACAGGTCAAGAAACGCCTGGATCTCCGCCCACCGCCGATACATCGCGGCAGCTGGGTTGTCTCCGGTTTCGGAATCCGGTCCGAGTCGGAACCTTTCGCCGGACTGGGTCGTGACCACCAGGGTGTTGCCGTCGAGGCGGAGGTCGCGGCGGCGCAATCGGGTGATGTCGACAAAGGTCATGCCGGTGGCGGCGAGGACCAGCAGCAGGGCGTCGCGGCGGCCGAACAGTCCGCTCGGCCAGCCGGTGATGGGCAACTCGGCCGCTCTCTGCACCAGCAGGCGTCCGAGCCGGTCGAGGCGCGAAGCACGGGCAGCATCGAGGTGCCGGCGCACGGTCTCGGTGCGTCCCGGGGCGGGATAGCCGTGCCCGGTGTGGACGGCGTTGATCGCCGACAGACGGCGTCGCTGCGTCGCGACCGTGGCCGGGTGCTCATGCAGGAACAGTGCCAGGGTGTCGGGCGTGGCGGGGATGGGGCGGTGGTCGGCGGCGGTGCACCAGTCGGCGAACAGCATCCAGTCGTGCCGGTAGCGGGCGGGGATCCGTAGGCCCTGGACCGCATCGTGAACATCGTTGCGGCGGTGCATATTCCGATCGGTGCGGGCCATCGCGCTCAGAGTCCGAGATTCGTGACGGCGTTGCCGATGAGCGGGGCGTGTTCGCGGGCGTAGGTTTCGAGCATCGCGGGGGTGCTGTGTCCGGTCTGGCGCATGATCGCGTGCGCGCTCGCGCCGTTGCGGAAGGCCTGGGTGACGAACCCGGCCCGCAGCGAATGCCCACCGAGCTGCTGGACGATCTCGGGGTCGTAGCCGGCCTGGGCGGCCCGGCGACGGATGGCCTTGTGCACCGCCGCTCCCGACAGGGGTGTGTCGGAGAGGTTGCCGTTCTTGCGGATCGACCGCAACCACGGCGAGGACGGCACCATGCGGGGGCGGACTCCGCGGCACACGTGCGCCTCGAAGGGTTCGGCGGTGCGGAGCAGGCGGATGACGGCGGGGCGGCCCCCGGTGTCGAAGGCGGCGACGACCTGTGCCCACCGCAGCCACGCACACGGCGGACAACTCGTGTGCGAGTGGGTGAACGGCAGCGCCCGAATACTCCCCCGCCCTTCCTGATCCGTCTTGGACTTGCGGAGTTTGATGTGCAGGCCGTCGAGCCGGTGCAGCGAGACGTCACTGCAGGCCAGCGCGACGAGTTCGCTGCGCCGGAACGCCCCGGCGAACCCCAACAAGAAGACGGCGGAGTCGCGGCGTTCGAGGACCTCCGCGGCCCAACTGCCGCTGTCGGCACGCATCTTCTCGACGATGGTGACGATGTCGGCGGTGAGCAGCGGCGCCCGCGGCGTGCGGGGCCGCTCCCCCGCCGCGGCGTAGTCCCGGCGGATCCCGGACAGGGTCGCGGTGACCAGCTCGTCCGCCCCGGGCGCGGGATGGCCGGCGCGGCGGTGGTGATAACCGATGCCCGCCACCCACCGGGCCAAGGTCGAGGGCGAGTAGGCTCGCTCCCCCGCCTCCGTCACGGTGGCGGCGGCCGCATGGAGGTAGGCGGCGACGGTGAGCGGATGCGTCGGCAACGCCGCATGGCCTTCCTGCTGGCACCAGGCGGTGAAGCGTTGCCAGTCGGCGGCGTAGTTGCGGCGGGTCGACTCGGATCGCGACCGCGCCGCCGTCCCGGCCACCTGTGTAAGAGCCTCGGCTGGCAAAGTCGGCACGGATGGCGCAGCGGGCTCCGAGACGGTCGGCGCAGGGGCGTCGGAGGGGTCCGGATGGCGCATCAGCAGGTCGTCGGGCACGGAACGGGAGCCTACCGGCCCGCACCGACGCTCTCGGGCAGGGAAACGCGCTCAACAGGGGTTTCAGACGAGATGGTGCGCTAATGCCAATTAGCGATGTTAACCCCGTAAGAAACATGAATGACTGCTCGTAGGACCCCGTCCGTCATGCAGTTCTACAGCCTTCTCGGTGATTCCTGCTTTCGACGTCAACTTCGTGGTGTCCTGTGAACAGGGTGTCGCTTCTCGATTCGGTGGCGGCAGCTTCCGGCCCACGGTCGACGAACTCGAGGACACGATCTCCGTTCACCTTCACTCGACTGAGCGGCGGTACGTTTCCGCAGTCGTCGCCAAGAATTAGATTTGCGCCTACGTTCATGCTGCGAATCGAACGTATCGACTTCAGTGCCAGGTGACATCGATCTTGTCGATGGCGTCGAAGTGAAACCCGAACTGGTCGCTGTAGACGTCGAATCCCTTGTTTTCGGGATAGTCGATGGTTGCGTGACGTTCGAGGATGGCGACGACTCGGGCTTGGTCGTCGTTGGCGAGCGCTGCGGCCAGTGCTTGTGATTCTGCGGCGCTAAATGGGACGTCGGAGTTGCCGAAGTCCAGTGTGCGAGTGCGGTAGTCGTAGCCGGTCTCGTCGCCGTTGCGTACGTGCACACGGCCGGTGACGCGGATGGTGGCGATCTTCGGGGTGCCGTCCGGGTTGAGGACACCTGCCTTGTCCATGACATCCTTGGCCTTGACGTCCTTGAGTTTCGACCGTGCGTCGTTGCGCAACTCGTTGGTCTTGCCGGAGATGTACTTGCGCACGGAAGAGGGACTGCGGCCGATCTTCCGTGCCACCTCGTTCACTCCCCCGAGTCGCGCGATGGCGGCGCGGCGTTGAGCCAGCTCGGCGACCTCGGCATGAGGGATGCGTCCTTGTTGCGCCCAACGGCGCAGGGTGCGGTCCGATGGTGGGGTGCGACCGGCGTCGATGGCGGCCTGTCGCAGTCCGTCGTTGCCGATCTCGGTGCGGATCTGCTTGACCGAGACCCGCGAGGTCAGCCCGGTCAGGCCTCGGCTGGTTTCTTGTGCCTTGGCGACACCGGCGGCCGCTGCGGCGGCGACGGTGACCTTCATGCCGTCGAGGCCGACGGTTTTCTGCGGCACGGCTTTCGATCGGGGTTTCGGTAGATGCAGCGCCATCTACTCCCCCTCTTCGGTGCCGTACGCTGCGGCGATTGCCAGACGCACCTCATGGGTGGTCTCGGCCTCTGCGAACGCCAACAGCGTCTCGTCGGTGAGTTCGACGTGCTTTTCGAGGACCATTTTGCCCAATGCGTCGCTGTCGTCGGCGAGGGTCTGTCCCTCCCCCACCAGGTACACCCAGGAGTCGGTCATTGTGCGGATCGGCCAGCGTCCGGTCTCCCGGGCAATGCGCATCGCGACGCGGCGGCCACGCCAGCGGCAATGCGCCATGATCGCCGCTCGCCACAATGGTTGGTGGTGGTGTTGCATGCGGGTGGCGGTCCACATGTCCGGGTTGACCATCCGGCCGACGTAGCCCTTGTAGCAGGCGCCTAGGAAGCGCTTCATCGCCGCATCGCCGGTCTCGGCCGCGACAGTGCGAGCCTCGCGCAGGACCTTGGCCCACTTGTCGAGGGCACGACCCTGTTCCTCGTAGATCCAGGCCTCGGTAATGTCCAGGTCGTCGACGTCCAGGCCCATCCCCCCGTCTGCGATGGGGGCGCACAATCCGTCGAGGCTGACGGTGGTGATCCAGGTTTGCACGGGTTGGTCGTCGAGCATCGCCGGGTGCGGCAGCGGTAGCTTTTCCGGCAATGCGTATTGCCCGGCAGCGGGCAGGGTTACGCGCCAGATCCCGAAGGGGGGCTTGTCTGCTGCCGCTGCGGCCGCGGCGTCGGCACCGAGCAGGTTGCGGACCCGGCCGTAGCCGAAGGACAGCATCCCCGCCGAAGCCAGATAGGCGGCGCGCTGGTCGATGGTGACCAGCGCGGTCGCACCGTCGAGATCGTCGGCATCGGGAATGCGGGACCAGCCGGCGGGTGGTTCGAAGTCCCCACGTGGGGCGCCGTCGATGGGCGGGATCGGGCCGCCGGCGGTGACGACGATGCCTTTGCCGGTGCGCAGGCGTTCGCGGCGGATCTTGTCCAGCACCGCAGCACCGGTGCGGGCCGGGGTCGGTCCGGGCAATGTGTCGAGGTGTTTGACGGACCAGGCAAGGCGGCGTCCGAGTTCACGGGCGGCGGATAGATCCTCATCGGGCAGGTAGGTACCGGCGGCGGGGTTGCCGAGGATGCCCATGTCTCCGACGCGGTTGCCCCAGCCGAAGTCCTTGTTCCAGTAGGTCCACACGTAGGGTTCGAGAACGAGGTCGACCATCTGGGTGGCCTTGCCGACCTTGCGGATGAGGTGAACGACGTAACCCGGGTCGCCGCGCAGTTCCCAGCCGGCGGCGATCAGAGGCGGCAAGGTTGCCGCAATGGTATGGGTCAGTTCGGTCGCGGCGCGTTGGCGGAGTTGTTCGAGGTCGTCGACGTCGTCTTCGCTGCCGGGGTCGATGGTCCAACCGAGCTGGGCGCACGAATCGATCCCGACGAACCACACCTGGGCGGTGAGTCCGTGCGGGGTCAGCGCGGCCCAGTGCAGCAGCTTGTCCAGCTTCTCGATCGAGTCGACAGGTCCGGTCAACCGGGCACCTGACGGTGTGTAGGTGGCTTCGGCGGTCACGATGATCGCGTGGCCGTCCGCCTCCTCGGTGACAGGGAGGGACTCCCACGGCCGGACCTGTGCCATCGGCTTCTTCGCCTCATCGGTGCCGGCAGCGTTGTCCGTGTCGGCTGGGGCGGTGTCGGCATCAACCGGCTGCAGGGCTTCCGCTGCCGGCGGTGGTGGCTCCTCGATCGCTGTGTTCTCGGGTGTGGCCGAATCGTTCAGCGGCTTTTCGGGTTCGGGGTCGAGGTCGAAAAGGGCGATCTGGTCGTCGATTCCGCTCATCGGCTTACCACTACAGTCCTTCTGCGATCCACCGGACCCGTCTCCGAGTCGAACCTACCGGAGCTCGAGTGCATCGATGAGCTTGCGGCGCTCGTCGTCGGTGAAGTGCTTACGCACTGCCGCGGCAAGCACATCCGGATCAGCACCGAGCCGTTTGAGCGCCTGCGCCACCTTGTCCACCGGCTCGAGCTTGCCGGCAGGCTCTTTCGGCTGCGGCTCTTCGGGTTCCGAAGCCTGTGCCTCGACGTCGGGATCCGGCTCGGGATTCTGAGCCGCTTGCCACGCGGCGACCTGTTCCTCGAGCGGGACACGGGCCAGAGACCGGGCTTGCCGAACGGCGAGATCTCCTGCACGCAGGGCTGCTTGCAGTTCCGGTGCGAGTTTGAGCAGCGCGCGACGCTGGGAGACCCAGCCCTTGGAGCGGCCGAGCTTCTTCGCCGCTGCGTCCGCGCTCCCGAACTCGGACACCATCAACTCGACGGCTTTGGCTTCTTCGAGCACATCGAAGTCACGGCGGTCGATGTTCTCACTCGTTGCCGCCCACAGAATTTCGCCCTTGTCGACGGCGATGCTGTCGCGCAGCACCACATCGAGTCCCGCACGGCCGTACTTCTGAGCAGCGGCCAGGCGACGGTTGCCGTTGACGACGATGTACTGCGCCGCGCCGAGGTCGTCTTCGTCCTCGGGCCACAATTTCAGCCACGCGGTGCGGCTGACGACAGTGCCGGGTTGCAGCTGCCGATCGGCGATCGTCGCCAGATCCGACAGGTCACCGAGTTCATCACGCGGGTTCCGCGGGTTGGCGATGAGCTGGTCGACCGGAACATCGGCGAGCAGTTGACCTTCGAGCGACGCGATCGTCGTCTTCGAGGTCGTGTTCGTCTTCGTGGGTGTGGGGGTGCGCTTACGGTCGACCGGAGAGTGCTCGCCTACTGCTCCGACCAGGGAGGCGAAGTTCGCGCGCCCACCCCTGGGCGCCATCAGCGACCACCGTCCGCGAGCTCGAGGCTGAGCTTGTAGAAGTCCTCCCGTGCCTGCAGCGAGACACGGTTGGCTTCGTACTCGGTGACCACTCGCCCTTCGGCCGCAGCGCGGGTATGAACCTTGTAGTGCCGCACCACCGTTCGAGCCAGGGGCCAGCCGTTGGCCTGGACGAACTCGCGGGTCTGCTCGAGATCGACCTTGCCGTCCCGCGGATCCCAATTGTTCACCACGACAATGAATTTCTTGCCGAGCGGTTCGATGACCTGCTTGATGGTCCGAGCAGTAGGATCGAAACACAGCGGTTCGGGCTCGATCGGGACGATGACCAGATCGGCGACCTCGAGCACCGCGCGCAAGGCGTCGGCCGAGCTGCCGGTGCCGAGAACATCGGTGCCGTCGTCGGAACCGGACAGATCGATCCAACCCGGAGTGTCGACATAGACGTGCTTGATGCCGGGAAGCTTGTCGAGATTACGCAGCACATCGAGGTTGTCGTGAACCTGATCGATCAGAAACGGCAACTCTTCGACGCGCGAAGCCCACCACACCGCAGAGCCCTGGGGGTCGACCGAGATCGCCGCGACCGGGGACTGGACATCGTCATCGTCGCCGGCGGTGAGAACATCCGCTTTGACAGCGGCGAGATTCATGGTGAGGGTGGATTTTCCGACGCCACCCTTTTGATTGAGCATGACATGAACAGCCACAGGTTACCTCCGTATGCTTCACCCCACGGTGGGGCTACTTCGGACTCGCATCGTCACCTCTTGGCGGAGAGGACGATTGCGCCCGCACCACTGTAACGGTTTCGATGCAGTTGCATCAGGCGCGCAACTCGTACAATAGACCCTTACAGGTCTACCGAACAAGCTTTCGCCGTATCATCGCAGATGTGCTTCGCTACCTGACTTTGCACGAAGTTGCCGACCGAGTCGGCATCACCTACAACACCGCCAAGGGCTATCTACGGAAAGGTGTTCTGCCGCAAGCTGATGCGTCGATCGGACTTCGGTTCGGTTGGCTCCCTGAGACTGTCGACGCGTGGATGGAAACGAGGCCGGGTCGAGGTCGACGGGTACACAAGGGCACTCCCCCAACTCGAGTCCGACTAGGTTCTGGGCAGAGAAATCTTTGATTGCTTCGGCGTGTCGGCGTCGTCGTCGTGATGGGATCGTGCGAGCAGCGTGAGACAACGCGGATCGTACGATTCTTCGGGTATCCCAACCCTGGTGTTATTTCGTCACTGTGACGATTGTGTGCTGCCCATGTTCCACTCGATGACGGTCGCGATTCTGTTTTGCGACAGGAATAGCGCTGCTACGACCGAGATCGCCGGAGTTTGACCAAGATTCTGGTTCTGGCGGTGCTGAGGACAGTCGTTGCCTTGCTCTGACTATCGTCCGGCGCCGCGTGCTGACTCTGTGGTTTACCGCGGTAAACTGCAGCAGATCCTGACGTCGACGCTTCGCTCATCGGCGGACGAAGTCCGTGGGATCGATGATCGCCCATGGCGCTGCTTTTGGAACATTGAAGCGACGTTCCGCATGTAGTGCGCTCATGCACAGGCTGGCTCAGCATTCTCGCAACACCCCCATGAGCGGTCTCGAATTCTGCAATGGTTGCAGCCAGATAGTCGCGGAGGCCGTCACTGGTGAGATGTGTTGATCTGAAGTGAGCACTGTCTTTCGACCTCTCCCCCGCCGAAACCACTAGCGTTCCTCCCCCGCGGAGCAGGGGTGTGTGCGTCGAAGCAGCAGAGAGCCATCGCTTCCAAGGGCCTGTGAAGAATGACTCTGTTTACCGCGGTAAACAGGGCGATCGAGATTGTCTCCCTAGCTCTCTTCTTGAGCTCGCGACTCTCGACATCAACACAGCCCCGTCCTCTGAGAAGTAGCACCCAAGGATGGTTTACCGCGGTAAACCATCCCCTCTTCGTCCGTCGGTAAGCGCTCACCTGCTCGCGTCATTGCCGTTTCCGGCAGGCGCACGCCGGGAAGCATCACGAACGTGAGTGGCTAGGCGGGTTTACCGCGGTAAACCATCCCCTTTTCGCCATCGGCAAGTCCTCCCCCGCTCGCGTCACTGCCGTTTCCCGGCAGGCGCGAGTCGGGAGGTATCACGGACGTGAGTGGCCTACGCGGGTTTACCGCGGTAAACCAGTTTCCTTGCTCCTGAGCGGGAAGAGATGTGCGGCGACCCGTCCCGACAGAGTCCTAACTGTGGCGCTGGAGGCACAAGGCTTACTTTGACTCGCGTCGGGTGTTCCCTCCGAGTGCCCCTTCTACCCACTGGCGTGGTTTACCGCGGTTAACCACGCCCACCTAGCTCATTACTCCCCTAGGTCGCTATCCATACTTACGTGCGGGATCCGTTTCCTGGCCGAGGGATACAGTTGTTCAGCCAGAAATCTCAGCAGGAGGCGCCGCAGGAGCAGCCGAGGTTTACCGCGGTAAACCATAAAGACGCTGAACTATCCGATCGTCCCTTCATTGCCGTGGCGCTAGCCCAGTTCTAATCGCTCGACGGTTTACCGCGGTAAACCGCTTGGTGGAGTCCTCTATAACCCGACGGTCGTCGATCGCGGTAGAGGGAACGTCCCCGCGACAGATGTGCCTGATCGACGGAAGTTTCTCCCCTACCTGTCGGCTTCAGAATGCGGCGGAACCACCAATGCGTTTCGGTCGCCAGGGTGCGCCTCAACAAAACGTCACCGCATGCGCGACTCGTTGGTTTACCGCGGTAAACCAACGTCATGTCATCGCGAACGAAGCTCGCACGTTGGTCCTCGAATCAGCGGGTACGGTTTCGTTGTTTACCGCGGTAAACCGGGGCGGTTCGAGGCGAAAGTCAATGGAGCGCACTCCTTGTTTACCGCGGTAAACCGCGAGTCACGCTGTGCGGGGTGTTCGGGCCTGAAGTTCGGCCAGCCGAGGGACGGACAAGTCCGTGTGATCGTCACGGGTCGTCACCGATCTGCGCTCCGGCCCGTTCACGATCTGTGTTTACCGCGCTAAACCGACGAGGGAGTCTAGGTGATGCCTAGTGCCGGGCAGCGGGAGCAATGCAGTTAGGGTCCTTCGAATCTGTGGTTTACCGCGGTAAACCACGGACATGCCGCCAGCAGCGGTGCTTCACCCGAGGCGCATACTTGAATTGCATTGCCGCTCCCCGGCGTCACTGTGATCCACAGAATAATGGTGGGCACGCAGGTGATCGCCATCACGACGTAGTGGGGCCCGCGATGAACTCATCAGACGAGAGGCGGGAATACAAGCGCGGTTTACCGCGGTAAACCGCATGTTGGAGTCAAACGCGGGTACTTGCCTCAGCAGTGGTTCACTCTGCAGCGCTAGGAGAGTCTCCTGGTTTACCGCGGTAAACCAGCGGTGCGCGCCAATCGCTGCGCCGACATACCTCGGAAGCACGCGTCCCGTTCGACTCGACGTTTCCGCCGATTGTAGGTCTCATGCTTGGCGTCAGCTCGTACGATCCCGGATCGTTTCCTTTGAACGTTTTTCCTGTAGCAGACCCCGGATCCTTGCCATGGCGGCGATCCGAACGCCTTCCGACGCCGTCTTCTCGATTCGTTCCGCCATGGCGGAGGCAGCTGCTTGGCGTTCGGCGTCGCGGTGTCGTTTCGCGGCCTCGGCACGCTCGGTAGGGGAGGGGAGTGACCAGTCGATAGCGGCAAGCCTCCATCGAAGGTACCGGACGGGATGCTTCAGCGACTCCCGTGTAGGCCAAGTCCATCCACGTCGACGGGTGTCTTCGGTAAGCGCAACTGCGATATCGCGACCAGTCCAACGCTCAGGATCGACGTAATGGTCCCTGAGAGCCTCGCAGACGGATCCGATGTGCTCGCCAGTGTCCAGACATGGAACATGCGCAACTAGGCCCGCAGCGGCCATCTGGAGGCCGATTGAGCGCGGTTCCCGAGGTTGTTTGTGTGAGTTATCGAGGCCGCGCGCGCTCGCGCGCGTTGTCTTGTACTTCTTAACAGAAGTACAAATACCAAAAGATAGAGCCACAGATTGGGGGCCATGCTCACGATTCTGTGGATAACGCACCCGACGAGCTTCGTTGGCTGTCGCGGGCGCTCTGGTGCAGCGACGCGCGGGGGGCGTCGCCTGAGCCGTGCGATCGCGCGTGCTCCGAAGGACAACTGCCGCGGGGGAGACTAGAGCCCAGACACTGGTGGCCTTGACCTGTTTACGTCCGTGATGCGCTTCAGCTGCCCACTGTTCGAGGGTACGTAGGAAACGTCCTCGGACCATTTCGCGGGCCAGGCCGAGCTCGGCCAGCACTCGTCGAGCGCGCTTGAGAACAGTGACGGAAACCCCTGCGCGTTCTGCAATTACCTCGCGGGACGCTGTGACGCGCCGGCCTGTCCGCTGATCCGCAAACGACGCCATGCTCACCGCGACGGCAAAGACACGTTCGGGATCGGCGTGATGGTGCCGGCAGAGCCTTTTGCCTTCTTCCCGGTTGAGAATTTCGCGGACTTGGCGTTGCCATTGTGCGCGTCCCGACCAAATGGGGGTTCTGGCCTGCAATTGGGGTGAGACAGGAATTGACCACGTGCGGCCGCGCTGGTCGCTTTCCTCATTAATTCTCTCGACTCGTTCGATATTCGATTTCGCGCGAGACACCGCGTTGGAATATTGGATATTGCCGAAATCGGAGAGGGGAGAAGCGACGATTTCTACCTCCGGGCGTGTGATCTGTCCATCAGAGGTCGTCGAAAAGGTTGTTTGCTGTTCAGGGCATGGGGTACCCTGAGACGTACCAGGCAAGGTAAGTCCCTTCGGGGAATCGGGGATCTCGGCAAGGAAATCCCTGGTGAAAGCACAAAATGGAGTCGAAGCGGCAACTTCGGCCCCTAAAGGACACCTGACGGTGACGGTTAAAACTAACGCCGTTAGGTGTTCGGAGTTCCGGTCGATCTCGGCAAAATTCGACCGAATGACGAGCCCCCGAAAGGGGGCTTTGTCATGTGCTGTCCAAGCGTCATGTAGTTGTGTGCGATGGGTACGGTTCGATCTCCTCCGGTCGGTTTATATTGTTCGCAGTAATTTCATCACATCATCCTCCTCATGTCGCGTACCGGGTCGAATTTATTTTCTCGAGTCGATGGCACGTGAAACGTGGGCAGAAACGCGGGCGGGCCGTAATTACGAATCGTGCCCTCAGATCCACGATTTCGCGTAGCCGGGTGAAATCAGGGGAGTTGGAGTAGAGGTCGGTGTCTACCGTCCCCGGCGTGCCGTGGGCCCTCTCTTCGGTGACATCCGGCGTGTTGCGCACTCGGGGGTGGCACCGCGCAGACTGTAGGAGCCGCCGCCGAGGGTCAGGTACTGCTGGCAGTGAGAGGGTTCGATCACGCAATCGGACCGCTTCCGACGTTCTTGAATCGGAGAGGCGCGGCGGGTAGATACAGCAGGGTGAAGCGGGGTGAACGTGTGGCCGTAGACGAGGTCCCAGACGTGCACGTCGCGGCCGAGAACAAGTTCCCTCACGCGGCGGATGCCGGCAGAGACAGGCATCTTGGACTCTCCGAGCAAGCCCCCGTGCCCTGCACGCCGTGACCGGGTGTAACTGCGTTGATGAGCCCAGGGGTAGCGCGTCGACTCGGATGAGGCGCTGTGCGGTGACCGATGGAGCGTGCTTCAGTTACACGGGGTGCGCAGAGTGTCCAGGCGTACGGTCTGTGCCTTGCGCACGATCGTCATGGCGCTCTCGAGTCGTCTGTGTGACGTGCGGGCGAGCTGACATGGATCCCGGGCGCTCATGGCGTCTGCGGGTCGGGGCGTGATCGTGAATTGCGCGTCGCCGACAGGTTCACCCGTAGATGCGTCGCGCGCCGGGAAGAGTTGATGTTCGTCGCGCGGCATCCTGGGCACCGGGGGACCGGCCGGGGATGAGCACGCGAGTGAGACGTAGGGCAACTTCGAGTGGGTCGGTGTCGACTCGAGTGGGGGAGGGGTTCAGTACGCGCAACTGCGGACGGATGCTGACCGTTTCACGAAGGGGTCTTCACGGCGTGGGACCTGCGCCAGGATCGGCCTTGCCAGAATCACGCGTCGTAGAGAGTACTTTTCTACATGGTGCTGAGGAAGGTCCTCCATCAACCCGCCGCGGCCGTCGGGTGGGGCTTCGCACGGTGCGGATTCGGTAGGGCAACCGCTGCGTTGTCTGTGGTCCTTGGCGGGATGCGGCTGCAGCAGTGCGCGATCTTGACGTGATATGGCCGGCTTTCGTAGGTCGCACGTACCGTTGCCTCGATGACCGTGACGGTTTCTCCACTGTGTTGTTCCAAGCGTCAGGTCGCGGTCGGTGCTGGGCTAACCGACGGGGAGGTCGGCTCGAACCAGGATCGGCTCACCAGGTCGGACTCTCAATGTTTAGGGGTGCGTGCGAGGAATGTGTTCAGAATCGCCACCCGTCCGTCGGTGAAACCCGTCGTGGGCACGTGAAACGAAGCCGAAGCCTGTCGGTCGCTTCGGACGGCATCACTCTGTCGGTGGTACGAACGGCACCGATGAACCGCTGCGCGAACCGAATTGCGGGCTTGTTCCGACCGGTAAGGATGGTGTTACCACGGGGGCGCCGCACCGAACGCTCTCGTGGCCGATGTGATGCCAGAGAATTCACGAGTCATACCTTGGGTTCGAAGTCTGGTGTCGTGCTTGCTGACTCGTGGGGCATCACCAGGGAGCGGATATGGCTGTAGGACTGAGGGGCGATGCAGTCGGTCGCATGAACCCTCGGATGTTGGGTGTCATGTCCGAGGGGTGTCGTGTGCAACTGACCCGATCCGGACCGCTGCCGCTGTTATGTGGTCACGGGTCTATTCGATGGTATTGCGGACCACGGTGCGATAACCGTCCGAGGTGGCGTGTGCCGGCTGTATGAAGGGGATGGGGACTGGTTGTCTGATGCCGTATACGGGTGACGGACCGCGACGGGCAAGGGATTACGGACCTCTATGCCGCTTGTCGGCGATGAGTTCTGGGGCGCTGGATTGTCGCAGTCGTGCGATAATTTCTGAGTAGACTTGTTCAGGTCGGTGATGTTGGTTTCGGAGTTGGTTTGCCTTTGGTGACAAGAGGCTACTTGGAGTCCGGTCGGATGCATTCGAAGAGGAGATCAACCTGTGGCGCGTAGAACAATCGTGGAGACTTTCGACGACATCGATGGAACTGCGTTGGAGGATGGCGGAGAAACCATCAGTTTCGCTGTCGATGGGGTGGAGTACACCATCGACCTGAACAAGAAGAACGCTCGCGACTTCCGGAAGAAGATCGATTACTACGTCGAGCATGCGACCCGTGTCGGAGGACGTAAGAGGCGCGCCGGATCGGCTCGCTCATCCGATTCGAATTCTCCGAGCCCCAAGGAGATTCGAGAGTGGGCAGTTGAGGAAGGCTTCGAGGTTCCTGCTCGAGGACGTCTGCCTCAGTCCCTCGTCGACGAGTATGTCGCTGCTCACTGAGGTTTTCTCACTAGAAGTGCGCTGATGAGAGCCGTGCCGAGTCGGGGACCAGGGTGGAGTAAGGACGTGGGGTCCGGCCTGGTAGGGAGTGGTTTCGACCAAGAAATTCATTCCCGAAGCAGGACCCCACGTGATCACCTATCGTGCCACGCTCGACGTGCCCGAGCACACCCTGGCCTTCGTCGCCCGTGTTCTGAGCGCCCACCGCCGCAGGACCGATCGCCGGCCGTGGCAGCGGGCCGCGACCGTCTACGTCCAGGCTGTGATGGTGCTGCGGTGGTTCCGCGACGGCACCGATATCGCCGCCCTCGCGCGCGATGCCCGCGTGTCGGTGGCCACCGCCTACCGCTACCTGCACGAAGGCATCGACGTGATCGCTGCGCACGCCCTTGACCTGCACGAAGTGCTCGAACATGGGATCGAGTTGTCGTCGATCGGGATTTCGTCACTGACGACGGCTTCCGTCTCGGTCGATGGGTTGATCGGCAGCGGATCGCCGCATTATCCAGAACTTGCCGAAGGGAGGCGAAGTCGCTTTGGACGCAATCGGTTTCGACTGACCAGCTTGGCCTCCGGTGTACATCGACAGGAGGTACCACACGATCGTGCTTGAACGCGCAGGCGACAGTGAGAAGTACGATGGCGGAGAAGTTCCCAGTACATATGTCACCCGAGATGGTGAGCAGGCGGGAGTGGTTGTACCGCAAGGTCCGTAAGGAGCGCGACGGCGAACTACCTGACGACGAGCGGGCCGTCCTATCGTTTCTCGTCGTGGCCCCGGCGCCGCGAGTGAAGACCGCGAACTACGGAGCGATAGTCTGCTGTCGCCGCGCGTTGACGACGTCACCTGTGGGTTCGGACGAGAGGAGGTCGATGCTCGTCGTCGGCAATCGGTCCGGAGCGGGGTTTTGGGGCTGTGTTGACGGGCAGGCAGCGCCGCGGTCGATGGTCTAGTGGTTCGTCACGGATTGTTGACCGGGTAATCCGCGGCTGACCGACGCGTCCACGTCAGACTGTCTCCGAGTCGAGACAAGGAGGTGGTCGTGGCACGTCAACCCAGTGTGTTCGTCCGAACGTTGACCATGGAGGAAGGGCGACGGCTGCAGAAGATCAGCCGCACCGCCAAGGACCCGATCAAACTGCGACGAGCCATCGTGGTGCTCATGTCCGCACAAGGCCAGACCGTCAAGGATATGTCGTGCGGCGGGAGACCGGGGACGGTGGCGCGTAGCTACTCGTCTGGGACGGATAGGCTTCCGTCCGCTGGTCATCCTTGCCGATCAGGTGAGATTTCAGAACCAGCAAGACCTCGAGTAGCCGACGATCCGGTTCGAGCAGAGGGCTCTCGCGGGGTCTCTTGATGGAGAACGTCGAGTGGGCACGGCGTTCCGAATTCACCCACGCTGCCGCGCCTGGGGTTCCCGACCGCAGAACGGTCCTCGTGGCGGCTCCGTGCTTATGGAGACGGTAGGGGCTACACGTGAGACGAGGGGGAGGCATTGCTCCGCTGTTCTTTGCGATCATCCTCGAGAGGACGGATGACGCTACGTCAGTTGCGGACAGCTGCGCCCGATTCATCCCAATCGGGCAACGCCGGCACCCGAGTGGCGAGGGCGGTATCGGCAACGATCAGGACGACTGCGATCGCGCGAGCCAAGGGACGGATCACGAGGGTGGAAATCATAAGAAAACGTTCTTCCTTGTTTGTGCGCCGTCCGGTTGAGTCGAGGACATCCCGCGGGAGGACGTGCCTGCCGCTCGTGATGGAGTCACCACTCGCGTGCCGGAAGCAATCGCCGGGGCGGATCAGCCCAAGCGACGGCAACTGTCATCTAGTGTTCAACCATAGTTATGCTACTCAGTGCCAAAAATCAAGCCGAGTTTGCGTGACGGCAGCCGGGACGGCGGTCGACCGAAGGCAAAACTTCCCGATCGGGCGCGTCTGAGCAGCTGTCGGTTCAGTGCGTACAGTGCCGTGGTCTGCGGGTGCGCGAGACCCTGAACTCGGGTTTGCGCACCAGTACCGCGCATAGCAGCGCAGGCTTGCGCATACGAGTTCGTCGGGTACCTGAGCTGGAATGGCGGAAAGGACCCGAGTCAGATTGCGCCGCAAGTGACCTGGTCCACTCGGGCCCCGCGATCGGCTGCGACCTCAAGTACTCGCAATGCCATGGCTGTGGTAGGTCACGCACCAGCCGCCAATCGCGACATATGCCAGATCCCCGCCCATTCTTGATAGTCACCCCCACCATCGGATTCCGGTCGTTTCGCAATGCCCGATTGCGGGGAGTGGAACGGACTTCCCGGCATGATCGAACGGCCCGACAATGGACGAGGTCGTGGGGACGGCACAGGCGCTGAGGGGTCGCCGCATTGGCGCACACGCGCGGCATAAGGTCGGCCCGCTCCG
Source organism: Rhodococcus sp. C26F (assembly GCF_053345925.1). Lineage (NCBI taxonomy): Bacteria > Bacillati > Actinomycetota > Actinomycetes > Mycobacteriales > Nocardiaceae > Rhodococcus > Rhodococcus sp. C26F. The sequence goes on along the minus strand of NZ_JBKFBA010000036.1, from coordinate 10,199 downwards.
ATCCGGTGCACCCGTTGGGGAGCCGAAGATTCCTGCACTTCTTCGGCTCTGCAATGGTGTGAGCACGTGGCATCGCTGGACTCGACCGAAGAAGCGCCCAAGCTGTACGCCAGCTATAGATGCCTGTGCAAAGTAAATATGAAGCTGCTGCAGGGGCGTAAAGGGTTGAAGCTCTGCGGTATCGGTAACGTTGTCCGAAAAGAACCGGCGGGGCGGGTCGACTATGTGCACTTGCGGGCCACCGGCCGCTACGTAGGTGTCGAACCGAGCGGTCAATTGTCACTCGGAGCGCTTTACGGTGACGTAAGAATGCTCGGCGAGGGCTGGTTTACCGCGGTAAACCAGCCCTCGGAAGGAATGGGGACTCTTCCGCCCGGATCTTGGACCTTTTGACGGTGGAGGAACGCACGGACTTTCGCACCTCCACCCGTCCACGTCACTGCACCAGTGTCACGGTGACGAAAAAGTTATTTGTAAGCCATGTCGGAAAGAGGGGGGATCTGCGTGTCGTAGAATCAGGGCGTCAACTGGGCTGGTTCATAATCAATGTATTCAATTGCAACATAACATGTTTGAGAATATCACTCTCGGCAGTGTTGCTGGAGATGATGCTCGTGGTCGGGCGTCGTGCTGCACCTCGACAAAGTCATGCCACACATCTAGAGGAATCTGCACCGCTGGCGGCGGTTGCTCGGTGCTCGGACATGGAGGGGGATGCATGGGTCGCGCGGACGGGAGCGACCATGCTCTCGATTGCGCCCGGAATCGTCTCTCTCAGCATCGGGCACATATCATCTCCGAAGCCCATACGGATCTCGATGAGATCATCCATCGAGACAGGTTCGCGGCCGTATGTCCGGCGGCATCACTGAAGGTGCCGCCGATGCGTACGCACAGCGTGCCGCGAAGGTGACCGATCGGTACGAGACTGCCGGATTCGAAAGCGAGGCGGTGGTGAACTTTCGATGCTCGTGTCCTCTGTGTGCTTGTCCGGCCGAGGCGTAAGCGGCTGCGGTAAGCGCGAAACTGCATAGATCCGTCCGCCAACAGTTCGGCACGCTGCTGGTCGATCTCGCGTACCCCGCTCACCGAAGGACACCGATCCCGAGGTCGAACCGGAGACCGTTCTAGTCGAGGTGTAGGCGCCGTGCGGCAGCGACGGCGTCCTTGCGATTGTGGACGCCGAGTTTGCGGTAGAGAGAACGCAGTTGGGTTTTGACGGTGTTGACGCTGACGAACTGTGATGCGGCAATGGCAGTGACTGTTCGTCCGGAGAGCAGAGCGTCGAGCACGGCGCGCTCGCGTGCGGTCAGTGTCAGCAGCGGTCGGTAGACCGGAAAGGTGGGAAAGCGTGTGGCGGTGCGGCTCAGGTCGAGGGGTAGTTCGACGCTGAGGTCTGCCAGTGCGGTCTGCATTGCCGACGGCAGCAGTACGAAGGGGCGCAGCGTCCCGGAGTGCCGTGACAAGGTGACGGCCCGTTCGAGGTGCCCGCGAGCGTCGTCGACGTCGTCGAGGGCAGCGGCTGTGGCGGCACCGAGCACGGCCAGTTCCATCGAGGTGCGGACGGGACCGGCCGAGGTGGCGAAGTACTGGTCGACGATCTGCTGGGCGCCGGCCGGATCCGCAGCGAGCAACCGCGCCCGCGCACGCACCGGCACTGCCGAGGAGTGGGTGGATGTTGCGATCAGGTCTTCGGCTCGATCGAAATCGCCGCACGCGAGATGCAGATCCGCCAGCACTGCGTCGATCAGGGTTGCGGAAAAGCCGTCGGTGCGCAGTGTCGAGTAGCGCTGTAGGTGGGACTCGATGAACCGCAGGCCGTCGGTCGGCATACCGGTGAGCAGTGCATGGTGTCCGCGGGTGTAGAGGACGTAAGCCCAGAACTCCTCGTTGTCGGCAGGGGTGCCGAGCTCGGTGAGGATGTCGAGCGCGGTGTCAGGCTCGAGTTCGTCGAGTGCGACGAGCGCGGCGGCCACGCAGCCGGCGGTACGGACGAGCTTTTCGCTGTCGCCCGATAAGGGTGGGTGGCGTCGCTCCTCGTCGATCCATGCGTGAGCATCGACCAGCGTGCCTTCCAGCGCGCAGGTGAGCGCGAGTTTTCCGGCGGCGTCGCGTTCGACGAACGTCCCTGCTCCGGCGACGTGCGCGCGCCGGAACATCGCGGTCGCATCGTCGGTTCGGTCGACGAGCAGATAGGTGATGCCGACATGGAGGTAGTAGAAGGCGTAGGCGTGGCGGATGTGCTCGTCGAGTTCGTCGAAGACCGGCAACGGGTGGCCGGAGGCGGCATCGCAGACTTTGGCGGCCTCGAGAAACTGGCCGTCGATCCGCAGCATCATTGCGCGCATGACGACTTCGGCAGGTTCGGGTCCGATACCGACCGCGACGTCGGGTTCGGCGGTGACCACGGGGACATCGCGCGGTGCGGAGAACTGCCGGTGTAATCGACGGATGGCTTTGATCGTGGGGTGGGTGTCGGCGATCTCTGTGGGAATGCGTTCGACCAGTGCTGCACCGAGTGTGTCGAGGAAACCGCCGGTGTACAGCGTTGTCCAGTGTTCGTCGACGATGTCGAGAGCACGCTCCCAGTGGCTGCCGTCGATGGCGTGGGTCAGTGCGGTGTGCGGATCCCCTGCGCGGAGTAGTGCATCGATCGTTGCGGTCTCGGTGACGTGCAGGTCGGTTGGATGTCGGTGCTCGGCGATGCGTCGCAGTGAGGCACGGACCGGTTCGGGATAACACCACCTCCGCGGACCGCTGTCCTCCCCTTCGTGCGGGCTGGGGTCGAGGAAGCCGGCAGCGATCATGGTGTGGGTGAAGGCGACAATGTCGGAGACACCTGGCAGTGAGAAGTCCGAGCGGTCGGTGCTCGAGGGCTCTTCTGGGAGTGCGGCCAGGGCTGAGGATGCGAGGATCGATCGCCGCAGCGGTGTGACGTCGGGATCGTCGAGAGCGCGCAGCACCGCTCGATCGATCGCATGATCGATAAGTTCGTCGAGGTCGTCGATGACGATCTCGAGGGAGCCTGCAGTGTGTTGTTGCAAGCTCTCGCGCACGGCGTCGACCAGAGCCGGTAGTCCTGTAGTGCGACGAGTGATCCATTGCACCGTGCGCTGAGTCTGTGGCACCGCTGCTGCGCCGAGAATCGCGATGGTTTCCTCGTCGGTGCATACAAGCTCGGCCGCCGAGAGGATTGTGCGGTGGGCGGCCGCGTCGACCACCTGCTGCCAATCTCCGGGTGTCCGTGTGGTGGCGATGATCCGAAGGTGGGGGCAGAGATCGAGCAGAGCGGCGACGTGCGGTTCGATCCGGTGGACGCGGTCGACAGCGTCGAGGATCAACACGATCTGTTGCTGCAGTGCAGAGAGCACGGCGGCGAGTGCATCGAACGAGGCAAGTCCGCTTTCCGCTCGTGTGGCGCCGGTTCGCGCGTATACCGCCGAAAGGACGTCCGTCCAGTACGCGTCTGGGGTGCTGGTGCCGGCGGGAGCAGTCACGGGTACGACGAGTGCGTCGGGATCTGCTTTGCTCAGCAGCCACGACCGCGCCAGGACCGTTTTTCCCGAGAACCGGTTGCCCTGTACGACGACCAGCTGCGTCGTGCCCGACAATGTTGCGAACAACCGAGCACGAGGGGACATGTCGCTGTCCAACACTGTCGGGAACCTCAGCTTCCATTCGGTGGATGAGCGCAGACCCCGACAACCTGCGCAGACCCATCTGGCTAATACAAAAAGCAATACACATTTTATCGTGGGGTTCAGGGCTCGGGCGGTGCAACAGTTGGAAAGTGGCGCAACTCTCGCGGGGTCGTCGGATGATTTCCCGGTGGCTATCGACGTCTGACGGGTTCCTCGCATGCGTACGATGCCGCGTCACGTGGAAAGGAGCGGGGTCCACTACGGGAAGTGGAGGTCACGATGGGCGCCGATATGTCGATGCCCGCCCCGCCTCGGCCTGGACTTCGCGTCCCATCTGCTCACCGGTAACAGACAGGGTCGCTGATTCGACCTACGATTCGTGAACCTTCACCAAGCGCCGGCCGCCGTCGCTTTCTCGGCCGTCATGTGTGCAGTGGCTGCTGTCCTGTTCCGGGAACACAGTGTTGCCGTCGTATTCGGCTGCGCTGCGGCAGTCCTGATCGTCGTCAGTGCAACACTGAGAATGACCCGGTTCCCTGCTTGTGATTCATTTCCCCGATGCGCGGTGTGCCGGCAGCACATCACCACCACGGGTGAGTACGACGGACTGTGCTCACCCGACTGTGCCGCGGAATATTCTGTCGCGCTGGAAAAGCAGGAGGAAGAAGACCGATGGTGGCGCGCGATCGCATAGCTGGTCGACTGCCGAGGGGCGTTGACGTGCGTCCCAGGATTTTCAGCCGCGACGAGCCCTGTCGGCGCTCGAATGGGTGTCATCTCGAGTGTTTCCCGTGCGCGTTCGTGCCTGCGTTCTACCGCGCACGGGTGAACACCTGCCACGGTGCACCTTCCCCCCTGGTGAAGTGTCCCGGCAGGCGCGGCATCGGTGCCCTTCCCGGTCCGGAAGAAGTGGCTGTCCGCGTCGTCACCCTCGGCCCGTGAACAGCTCACAGCACCGGCGGTCGTCGTCCATGCCGGATTACATCACCCACGCGGCACCGGCGGAGTGGATCGAAAGGACCGCCCGCTGAACGATTGCCGGGATGCATCCGTAGGGATGACTTCTTTGCCTGTGCCGTAGGGGTATCCGAAGGCCTGCTGTTTGCGCTGATCACAGGGTAGAAGGTGGTTCGAAGACAGCAGCTCACTGCGTTGGTGAAATCGCAGTGGTAGGTGAATGTAGGCACGTACATGCCCTTTCGGTCATCAGAGGTGCCAATGCCTGCCCGACGTTCGAGGTCCCGCCGCACCGTTGCGTTGATCACCACCATGATCGTCGCCGGTGGTGGCACGTTGGTCACCGCGCCTGCGGCCGCTCGGGCCGTGCCGGCCGAGTGCAAGCCGACGTTCAATCTGTTCATCCCCGGCACGTGGGAGACTCATGAGAACGCCGACCCGGCCCAACCGGCGGGCATGCTCGCACCTGTGGCGGACGCACTGAGGAGCGTTCACGGCAGCGCGGTAGAGGTCTACACGTTGCCGTACATGGCCCGGGCCTTCGACAACGGCCACACCTACGCGGACAGCAAGGCTGACGCAGTGTCCAAGGCCGAACGGGTACTCGAGGATGTCGCGAATTCGTGCCCCGGTACGAAATTCACGATGATCGGTTACTCGCAGGGCGCTGATGCTGCAGGGGACATCGCCTCTGATATCGGTAACGGCAACGGGCCGATCGACGCGAGCCGTGTGCTCGCGGTGGGGTTGCTGGCCGATCCCGGCGCCGGAACGGAAGGAGTGGCTACGGTCGGGCCACGTACGTCCGGACAGGGCATCGCCGATCCACGGCCCCAAGGAATGGGTGTTTTGTCCGGGCGGGTCGCGTCGATCTGTGACCCAGGCGATCTGTATTGCTCGATCGACAAGGGCTCGAACCCACTTATTGGTTCACTCGGCTCGATCCTGAGCAGAACCCCCAGCGCGGTCGATGCCTCTGTGTCCGATAGCACCACGCAGCTTGCCGGTTCACTGACAGTCGACTTTTCCGAAGCGGACCTACCGGGACTGGGCGCCCATGTCGACGCTCTCGGGCGGGAACTCACCGCCCCGAACATCGACGTCGGGCAGGTCGCTGCTACTTCACAGACGATCGCTATGACTCTCGTTCCGGTAGCCGACCTCCTCGGCTCCGGCGCCGTGAACCCGGCGGCAAGCGGGCAACTCGGTGGCGCACCCTACGGATCAGCGGAACGTAACGCCGCCGAAGTGCTCAGCCGGGCAGGCGAATCCGGCCTTCAGGGCGCGTTGGATGCTGCACGCGAGATTGCCGACCGAGCAAACGGGCTGGCCGGAGGTGATTCGCTGAACCTGCCGGTTACTGCTCCGGAGGTGCGCGCCCTCGCCGCGGATGCGGACGCTTTGATCGGGCAGATCGCGCCCCTGGCATCGACCCCCGTCGACGTGCTCGGTTCGGCAACGGGGGTGTTGTCGGTGCTCAAACCGACGGTGATGATCGACCAGGTCCTCAACGTCGCGACCGGCATGAGTTCACTGGATATGCCGGGCATCCTGCACAACCTGACGGTGTTACCGCAGAAGGTGGCCGCGCTCGACGCACACGGCGCGCATCAGGTTGCAGGCGAGTTGAACAATCAGTTCTCGCCCCTGGTCGAAATGGCCGCAGCCGTGGACTTGGGGTGGGTGTCCCAGATGCTCGCCGTGATCCCGGATCCGTCCGGCGCCACGCAGATCGCCGCATTGGCGGCCTCGATCCTGGCGAAGGTCGACGTGATCAGGCTGGCCGACATCGTCGGTCGGATTCAGGAGATCGCATGGTCGGCCGCGGAGAAGTTGCTTCCCCCTCCCGGTGTGGCTCCCGATCCGGTAGGGGCTGCTGCGGCGATGACCGGTCTGCTACCGGTCGGATCGGATCTGGCATCGGTGGCCGCCGACATGCTCTCGGGCAAAGCCACCAAGACCGCTCCCGAGCTGCTGGGCAAGCACACGAACGCCACACAGACGAACATCACGAGCCAGGCTGCGAACCCGGATCTGCCCCAACTGTCGGATTCGCTCGTCACGCTCTCACAGTCTCGAGGCGCCGAAGATCTGGCCATGCTGGTCAGCGAAGGCCTCAGCGCGGCAAGTTTCCTCACTTCCAATGCTCACACCAACTACAACACCCTCGTGGTCGACAATGCCGGCCGCAGCGCCATCCGATGGCTGTCGGATTGGCTCGACCTCCAGATCGGACGTGCCGTATGAATCCCCGTGCCCACAACCCGTCTACCCGCTGGATCTGGTGCGGTCGTTGTCAGCACCGGGGATATCTGACCCGCGGAGACGCGAAGACGGTCCGTAAACGCCACCGGGGAGTGAAGGGCATGGCGGTCTTCGCCTGCCCCCACACCGAGGGTTTGTTCCATATCGGCCACCGGGCTGATGCCTCGAGCATCGGGGAGATCGACCGGAGCCGTCTTCGTTCACATGCCGTGCGAACGGTAGGAATCTGACGGGGTGAAATTATTCAATTCTGTTGCGTGTCATATCGAATCGTCGAGTTCCGGAATGGGCGTCGTGGCAAAGTCGAGCACTGAGATCGACGTCAGGTGACAGAGGCGGTACTGGGTGCTGCGAGTAGATCAGTCGGCGGCGCGCTAGTGCGGACCGGCCACGCCGTGCCTTCTTTTCGCCCTGGTCGCCGTCCACCTCTATCTCGAGTTCCGACCGAAGCTGGTCGGCGACAACGACCGAAATCGAGTCGCCGTCCGACCTCAGGTCCACTTCGGAGCCCGTCGCCAAGGCACGTCCGAGCGAAATCAACCGCTCGGACACCTGCGGGCGGGAGAGTTGTGACTTCTGCTTGATTTGCACCTTCGGCACAGCGACTCCTGACCTCGATGCAGTATGCATCTACGGGATCCGCGGCGGTGTGGGTAGGTGTCACGAACGAGGGTGTCTCGACGACAAGCTTGTGCGGTGAGATGGTCGATCGCTGGGCCTCCCGACGCGTTCGTCGGAGAGTGTCGCCGACCGCACATGGGGAGTATGCCGGTAGCCGCCGCACGTGCACCTCCTGCCGAGTGCGGCCGCCTGTGGCTTGGTCGAGTTCGGGTTCCGTCGCTTGATGTGAGTTACGTGCGGCCGATTGGTCGCTGCCGAACGTACCTCCGAGCAGGCATTAGACTCGCTGTTGCCGCAGGCCCGCCGATGATGTCGGGTCCCGGTGCCTGCCGGCGCCGGTTCGTGTGCGGTGATGGGTTTGTTCGTGTTGCGACGTCGAGTGCGGTCGCCGGTTCTTTCGTCAGGAGTTGTCATGGCCCGTTCCATTCGAGATGAGGGTGGCTCGTCGGCTGATGAGGTGACCGCGCACGACCTCGAAATGGTGGTGCAAGCGCTGACCGGCCGACCTACGGACGCAGATGCTGTCGAGCGAGGAAACAGTCGGGGAGCTGCAGGACCGTCCGGGAAATCCGACACACCCGATACGACGCGTCGTCACCGTACATCGCGGTGAGGGCGAATAGACCCGGGCGAGCACGACGAGGGCTGTTACCGACGTCACGGTGGTGTGAGCGCTTCGCGCAGCGGTGTACGACTATGCGCGTCATTCTCGCCGGCTCGGCGTTTCCCGGGACCGAGTTGATTGCCGACTACAACTCCGCAGTCGGTGTCACGATGGACCGGTGCAAAGGTGCTGCCGGTCCGAAGGCGGCTGTGGGCGCTCGACGCCGTAGTTGCCGATGCTGTGGCACTGCTGCTGAGTCAGGGATGTCGTGATGGCAGGGAAGTTGCGGGTGCCGCTGCGGCGCTCGGATACTCTCACCGATCGTCCCGACTTCGCCCTGGTCGGGGTCCTGCGGGTACCGGAGGAGCAGACCAGCCCGGGCCGGGCGATCGTCCGCCGGATCGGTTACGCCCTTGCCACGCTGATGGTGGCGGTGATCGTGGTGTATCTGGGTCGGGACGGTTACCGTGACGTACAGGACAACCCGTTGTCGCTGTTGGACTGCATCTACTACGCCACCGTGTCGCTGTCGACCACCGGGTACGGCGACATCACTCCCCTGACACCGCAGGCCCGGCTGGTCAATGTCCTGGTCATCACGCCGCTGCGGGTGTTCTTCCTCATTGTGCTGGTCGGCACCACCTTGTCGGCGTTGACCGAAAGCTCCCGGCAAGCATTCAAGATCCAGCGGTGGCGTCGCCGCACCCGCAGTCACACCGTGGTCGTCGGGTACGGCACCAAGGGCCGTAGCGCTGTCGATGCGCTGCTCGCCGACGGACTCGCTCCGTCGGAGATCGTGGTGGTCGATACCGATCCGATGAGTCTGGACATCGCGTCGCGTCAGGGTCTGGTGACCGTGCAGGGCTCGGCCACAAAGTCGGACGTGCTGCAACTGGCCGGAGCCCGGCATGCCGGCTCGATCATCGTGGCCGTGAACAGTGACGACGCCGCCGTGCTGGTCACCCTCACCGCCCGCCAGCTTGCGCCGCAGTCGCGCATCGCCGTCGCGGTGCGCGAGTCGGAGAACACCCATGTGTTGCGCCAGTCCGGTGCCGATACGGTCGTGGTTTCCGCCGAGACGGCGGGCCGGTTGCTGGGGCTGGCCCCTGCCACTCCCACTGTGGTGGAGATGATCGAGGACCTGTTGACCCCCGAGGACGGCTTCGTTGTCTCCGAACGCGGTGTCGAACCACACGAGGTCGGTCTCCTGCCGCGGGAGCTACCCGTCATCGTGCTCGGAGTCGTCCGTGACGGACAGTTGATTCGGGTGGATTCTGCTGAGCTCGGTGTCATCGCCGCCGACGACAAGCTGTTGTATCTGCGTCTGGTGTCCACGTGATGTCCTTGTCGGTCTGCCGGCCGGTCACCGCGCTGTGTCGAAGCCAGCTCGAGGTGTGCGCTCGGTTCCCGGCCGTATGTGACTCATTCGGGGCTCACAGCTGTCATGGGACTGATTGTGACCATCTGATCGTCGTGCAACGGGAGGCGCAATGACCGACGACGGCTTTGTTTTTCGAAATGGGGCCGGTAGCGCGGCATTGATCGCCGGGATCATCGCAGTGGTTTTTGCCCTCGTTCCGTTCGTCGGAGATGTCGTCACTATCCCTGCCGGCCTGGTCGCGGTGGTCTGTGGGTGGATCGGCGTGGGCCGCGTGGAGAAGGGTGTGGCGTCCAATCAGCGTGACGCGGTGCTCGGTGCGGGTCTGGGGATGGCAGCGTTGTTCGTGGTGTTTCTGATGTTCGCCGCATCTTTGATGGCGTGATGCCGCTGGTGGGGTAGGGGAGAGCCCGAGAAGTGTGAGCGGGCGGTCAGTGGTGTTCCGACGAACCTGGCGGTGGTCCGGCCATTGTTCACGCTCCATCCGGCTAGCAGGTACACGGAGGGAGGTTCGGAACGACTTCTGTTGCGACCGGGCGCACCTCGCGTTGGTGGTACATGCTCCTGGCGCATCCGAACACTACTGCGAGGATCGCGGCGGCGACATTGTCTGCCAGGGAGAGTTGCTGTAACTCCGAGTAGCGGTATGCGATATTCTGGGTGCGGTCCGATGCACCCCTGCGATTCGGACCATTCTGGGGCGCCCCGTTCTCCCTCGAGGGAGGACGGGGCG
>NZ_JBKFBA010000035.1:49332-59260 GCF_053345925.1 Rhodococcus sp. C26F | reverse complement strand
CCACCGGATGATGGAGAACCGAACGATCAGGACAGGTCGACCTGGGCGACGCGAGCGTCGAGCGCCTCGGTGATCTGTCCGACCTCGGCGTCGCCGACGACGCGGTCGACACGCAGGATCACGGTGGCGCCGGGGCCCTCCGCGTCCTGGCTGAGCGCTGCGGCCTGGATGTCGATGCTCGCGTTGCCGAGCACGGTGCCGAGCGTTCCGAGGACACCCGGGCGGTCCTGGTAGTGGACGATCAGGTTGTGGCCCTCGGCGCGGAGGTCGAAGCTGCGGCTGTTGATGTTGACGATCTTCTCGACCTGCTGCAGGCCGGTGAGCGCACCTGCGACGGAGGTGACGTGTCCGTCCGGCGACACGGCGCGGACCTCGACGGAGCTGCGGTGCGTGGTGGCCTCGCTGACCTTCTCGACCTCGACGGTCACGCCGCGCTGCTCCGCGAGCTTGGGGGCGTTGACGAAGGTGACGGGCTCGTCGCTGCTCGCGGAGAACAGGCCGCGGAGGGCGGCCAGGCCGAGGATGTCGGTGTTCTCGGCCGAGAGCTCACCGCTGACGACGACCTGCACGTTCTGCACGGCCTCGGGCGAGAGGGTGCCGGCGAGCAGACCGAGCTTGCGGACGAGCTCGAGCCACGGTGCGACCTCTTCGCCCACGGGGCCACCGGAGACGTTGACGGCGTCGGGCACGAACTCGCCGGCGAGGGCGAGCAGCACGCTCTTGGCGACGTCGGTGCCGGCGCGGTCCTGGGCTTCGGCGGTGGATGCACCGAGGTGGGGGGTGACGACGACGTTGTCGAGGTCGAACAGCTTCGAATCGGTGCACGGCTCGGTCTCGAAGACGTCGAGGCCGGCGGCGCGGACCTTGCCCTCGACGAGCGCGTCGTACAGCGCGTCCTCGTCGATCAGGCCACCGCGGGCGGCGTTGACGATGATGACGCCGTCCTTGGCCTTGGACAGACGCTCGGCGTTGATCAGGCCGGCGGTCTCCTTGGTCTTGGGCAGGTGCACCGAGATGAAGTCGGCGCGGGCGACGAGTTCGTCGATGTCGACGAGCTCGATGCCGAGCTGTGCGGCGCGGGCGGCCGGCAGGTAGGGGTCGTACGCGATGACATGGGTCTCGAACGCCGCGAGACGCTGGGCGAACAGCTGGCCAATGCGGCCGAGGCCGACGACACCGACGGTCTTGCCGAGGATCTCGGTGCCGTTGAAGCTCGACCGCTTCCAGGTGCGCTCACGCAGGGTGCGGTCGGCGGCGGGAACCTGACGGGCCGCGGACATGAGGAGCGCGACCGCGTGCTCGGCGGCGGAGTGGATGTTGGAGGTGGGCGCGTTGACGACCATCACACCGCGCTCGGTGGCAGCGGCGATGTCGACGTTGTCGAGGCCGACACCGGCGCGACCGACGATCTTGAGGTTGGGCGCCGCAGCGAGCACCTCGGCGTCGACGGTGGTCGCGGAGCGGACCAGCAGCGCCTGGGCCTCGGGCACGGCCGCGAGCAGGGCGGGGCGGTCGGGGCCGTCGACCCAGCGCACCTCGACACCGTCACCGAGCGCGTCGACGGTCGACTGCGCAAGCTTGTCGGCGATCAGGACTACTGGACGGCCATTCTGGCTCACGTGCGGACTCCCTGTGTCGTGAATGTGTGAGTGGTCGACGGCGCTCGCGCCCGACAGCATGCGTGGGCACCCGCGACCGCCCACAGTTTAGTGCCCCAGCCCTTCCCACGGGGCCACCGGGATCGGGATCACGGTGGTCCGGGCCCATCCTTCCGCGGGGGCGGGACGACGTCCCGCGGGGGTGCGTCGAGCACACTGCGCGCGATACCGGGTTGGTTCCGGTGCCGGAAGGCCACCACGGCGGTGCGGACGGTCGGATGGAATCGACCGTCCCGGAAGCGATTCCCCGTCTGCATCCGGTGCAGCTTGTCCTTGACCGGACCCTTCATGGCGGCGAAGGCGAGCCGTATCCCCCGATGGGTGAGATAGTCGTCGAGACGCTCGATCTCCTCGACGGCGCTGATGTCGAGATCCGTGATCGGTTCGGCCGCGAGGACCACCCACTCGATGCGGTCCTCGCGTTCGCGGACGAGCTCGCGGACGAACTTCGTGAGGATCACACCGTTCGCGAAGAACAGCGGGGCGTCGAACCGCACGAGCACGAGACCCGGGATCCGGTGGCCCTCGGGATGCCGTTCCCGGTCGTGGTATCCGGCGACATCGTCGAGTTCGACCAGTTCGGTCCGGTGGGGTTGCCACGCGCGTACGACGACGGCCGCCAGCGACAGTGCGATCGCGACGAGCACACCCTTCAGCACACCTGCGAGACCGACCGCCACGAATGCGGCGAAGGACAAACAGAATTCGATCTTGTTGACCTGCCACAGACGACCGAGCGCCCTCACGTCGACGAGCGCGCTCGCCGCGACGATCACGACGGCACCGAGCGCCGCCTGCGGCAGGTACGCCGTCGCTCCCGGGGCCACCAGCAGGAAGACCGCGACCGTCACCGCTCCGACGGCGCCCGCGAGCTGGGTACGCGCTCCGGCCTGTTCGAGGACGGGAGTGCGACTGCCGCTGCCGCAGATCGGGAATCCGCCCGTGGCACCGGCTGCGATGTTCACCACACCGAGGGCGCGCATCTCGGAGCTGCCGTCCACGTCCTCGCCCCGGCGCAGCGCGAACGAGCGCGACAGCACCGCGGTGTCGGCGAAGGCTATGACGGCGACGGCGACGGCGGGTGCGAGAAGTTCGATCACGTCTCCGCGTTCGATACCGCCGAGAACGGGTGCGGGGATCCCGGAGGGCAACGCCCCCACCATCTCCACGCGATCGGTAAGCCCGAACACCGCGACCGCCGCGGAGGCGACGAGCACCGCGACGAGCACCGCAGGTATGCGGGGAACGATCTTCTGCAGCACGAGGATGACGGCGAGGGTGCCGACGCCGACGAGGAATCCGGCCGGCTCGACGCCGTCCTCGAAGACGTCGTCGACGATGTCGAGAACCTCGGCGACGACACCGGATTCGTCGTCCGAGGTGCCGAGCAGGAACGGAAGCTGCCCGACGATGACGATGATCGCGATCGCGTTGAGGAAACCGAGCCGGATCGGTGTGGAGAGCAGATCGGTCAGGAATCCGAGACGGAGTATCCCGCCGACCAGGAGGATCGCTCCGACGAGGAGCGCGAGCACACCGGCGAGGGCGACCGCGCGCTGCGGATCTCCGTCGGCGGCGAGTGGGATCACCGCTGCCGCGATGAGCGGGGCGAGTGCGGAATCCGGTCCGAGCACGAGGATCCGGGACGGACCGACCACCGCGTACACCAGCATCGGCACGACGGTCGCGTAGAGGCCGGTGTAGGGCGGCAGTCCCGCGGCCTGGGCGTATCCCATGCCGGTGGGGACGAGCAGGGCGCTGAGCGCGAGGCCCGCCGTGACATCGCTCCGCAGCCACCCCCGCCGGTAGGACCGTGCGGTGGCGACACCCGGGAGCCGCCCGAACGCGGCGCGGAGCCACATCAGCCAAGTATCCTCCGCGGCCTCGGCTCGTGGATGCGACATCGCTCACGCCGCACCGACGACGGCGGNCACCCCCGTTGGGGTACCGGGCCGCCGTGACCGGATCAGGTGGCTGTCAGGCCGTCTCGGTGATGGGGCGATCGACCCAGCTCATCAGGTCGCGCAGCTGCTTGCCGACGACCTCGATGCCGTGCTCGGCGTTCTGCTTGCGCAGACCCTCGAGCTCCTTGTTGCCGCCCTCGACGTTGGCGACGAGACGCTTGACGAAGGTGCCGTCCTGGATGTCCTTCAGGATCTCCTTCATGCGCTCCTTGGTGCCGGCGTCGATGACGCGCGGGCCGGAGAGGTAGCCGCCGAACTCCGCGGTGTCGGACACCGAGTAGTTCATGCGGGCGATGCCACCCTCGTACATGAGGTCGACGATGAGCTTGAGCTCGTGGAGAACCTCGAAGTAGGCCATCTCGGGGGCGTAGCCCGCCTCGACCATGACGTCGAAGCCGGTCTTGACGAGCTCCTCGGTGCCACCGCAGAGCACGGCCTGCTCGCCGAAGAGGTCGGTCTCGGTCTCTTCCTTGAAGGTGGTCTTGATGACGCCGGCGCGGGTGCCGCCGATGCCCTTGGCATAGGACAGCGCGAGCGCCTGGCCCTCACCCTTGGGGTCCTGGTGGACGGCGATGAGCGCGGGAACGCCCTTGCCGTCGACGAACTGACGACGCACGAGGTGGCCGGGACCCTTGGGGGCGACCATCGCGACGGTCACGTTCTCCGGAGCGGTGATGAGACCGAAGTGGATGTTGAGGCCGTGGCCGAAGAACAGCGCGTCGCCGTCCTTCAGGTTGGGCTCGATGTCGTTGGTGAAGATCGACGCCTGGGCGGTGTCGGGAGCGAGGACCATGATGACGTCGGCCCACTCGGAGACCTCAGCGGGGGTGCCGACGGTGAGACCGGCTTCCTCGGCCTTGGCCCGCGACTTCGAGCCCTCCTTCAGACCGATGCGAACGTCGACGCCCGAGTCGCGCAGGCTCAGCGAGTGCGCGTGTCCCTGACTGCCGTAGCCGATGACGGCGACCTTACGACCCTGGATGATCGACAGGTCGGCATCGTCGTCGTAGAACATCTCGACTGCCACAGTGATTACCTCTTTCAGCAAGTATGGGTGTGTTAAGGCTAACGGGTAGCCGTGATGGACTTCGGACCGCGTCCGACGGCGACGACACCGGACTGGACGATCTCGCGGATTCCGTACGGTTCGAGCATGCGCAGCAGCGCGTCGAGCTTGGACCGCGTACCGGTCGCCTCGATGGTCAGCGACTCGGGCGAGACGTCGATCACCTTGGCGCGGAACAGATTCACCGTCTCGATGACCTGGGTGCGCACACTCGCGTCGGCGCGCACCTTGATGAGCACGAGTTCGCGGGCGACGGACGCCTCGTCCTCCTGCTCGACGATCTTGATGACGTTGACGAGCTTGTTGAGCTGCTTGGTGACCTGCTCGAGCGGGAACTCGTCGACGGTCACCACGATCGTCATCCGCGAGATGTCGGGCACCTCGGTGCCACCGACGGCAAGGGATTCGATGTTGAAGCCGCGTCGCGAGAACAGCGATGCGACTCGGGCGAGCACGCCCGGCTTGTCCTCGACGAGAACACTGAGGGTGTGACTCGTGCTCACTTGGTCTCCTCCTGGGCCGCAGCGTTCTCGCTGCGGGTTTCGAGCGCGTCGATGGTCTCGTGGATGACGGCGGGATCGTCGGCAGCGGCGTCGTCGTCGAACAGCGGCCGGATGTCGCGGGCCGCCATGATCTCGTCGTTGCTCGTGCCGGCGGCGACCATCGGCCACACCTGCGCGTCCTTGCCGACGATGAAGTCGATCACGACGGGACGATCGTTGATCTCCTGCGCCCGGCGGATCGCCGGCTCGACGTCCTCCTCGCGCTCGACGCGGATGCCCACGCAGCCGAGGGCCTCGGCGAGCTTGACGAAGTCGGGGATGCGTAGCGAGTGCGTCGCCAGGTCGGTGTTCGAGTACCGCTCCTCGTAGAAGAGGGTCTGCCACTGCCGGACCATGCCGAGATTGCCGTTGTTGATGAGCGCGACCTTGATCGGCACACCCTCGACGGCGCACGTCGCGAGTTCCTGGTTGGTCATCTGGAAGCAGCCGTCGCCGTCGATGGCCCACACCTCGGTGTCGGGGCAACCCATCTTGGCGCCCATCGCGGCGGGCACCGCGTAGCCCATGGTGCCGAGACCACCGGAGTTGAGCCAGGTGCGCGGCTTCTCGTAGTCGACGAACTGCGCCGCCCACATCTGGTGCTGACCGACGCCTGCGCAGTAGATCGCGTCGGGACCGGCGAGCTTACCGACGGCCTGGATGACGTACTGCGGCGACAGGGTGTCGTCGGTGGGACGGTCGTAGCTCAGCGGGTAGGTGCGACGGATGTCGTCGAGGTAGGCCCACCATGCCGTGTAGTCGAGCTTCGTGCCGGTCGCCAGGTCGGCGCGGATGGCCTCGAGCAGTTCGACGATGACCTCTTTGCAGTCACCGACGATCGGCACGTCGGCGTGCCGGTTCTTGCCGATCTCCGCCGGGTCGATGTCGGCGTGGATGACCTTGGCGTCGGGCGCGAAGGAGTCCAGCTGACCGGTGACGCGGTCGTCGAAGCGGGCGCCGAGGGTGATGAGCAGGTCGCTCTTCTGCAGTGCGGCCACCGCGGCGACGTTGCCGTGCATGCCGGGCATGCCGCAGTGCAGGTTGTGGCTGTCGGGGAACGCACCGCGGGCCATGAGCGTCGTAACGACCGGGATGCCGGTCAGCTCGGCGAGCTCGAGCAGCTCGGCCGACGCCTCGGCCTTGATGACACCGCCGCCGACGTACAGCACCGGGTTCTTCGCGTCGGCGATCAGTCGCGCGGCCTCGCGGACCTGCTTGCCGTGCGGCTTGGTCACCGGGCGGTAGCCGGGCAGGTGCATCTCCGGCGGCCAGCTGAAGGTGGTCTGTGCCTGGAGGATGTCCTTGGGGATGTCGACGAGGACCGCGCCCGGGCGGCCCGAGGAGGCGAGGTAGAACGCCTCGGCCAGGATGCGCGGGATGTCGGCGCCGTCGGTGACCAGGAAGTTGTGCTTCGTGATCGGCATCGTGATGCCGGAGATGTCGGCTTCCTGGAAGGCGTCGGTGCCGATGAGCGGGCGACCGACCTGGCCGGTGATCGCGACGAGGGGCACGGAGTCCATCTGCGCGTCGGCGAGCGGGGTGACCAGGTTCGTCGCGCCCGGACCGGAAGTGGCCATGCACACGCCGACCTTGCCGGTGGCCTGGGCGTAGCCGGTGGCAGCGTGCCCGGCGCCCTGCTCGTGACGGACGAGCACGTGGCGCACGCGCCGCGAATCGAAGAGCGGGTCGTAGACGGGCAGGATCGCGCCGCCGGGAATGCCGAATACCGTGTCGACCTCGAGTTCCTCGAGTGCGCGGACCACCGACTGGGCGCCGGTGACCCGCTCGGGGGCGACCTGGCGTCGATTGGCGGGCTGCGTTGCGGCAGCTGCGGGAGTCGGGGTGGCGGACCCCGGCTTTCGCGGCGAGGGTTGAGGCCGTGCGGTTGGTGCGCTCACTGCGAATTCCTCTGATTCTGGCTCCGGGCAACAAAAAACCCTCGTCAGCAAGTCTGCTGTACGAGGGTGGCGCGTCGTGGGCGAGTTGCGAAATGCGGCTCAGGCGACGACGCGCCGGCCGATTACGAGCAACCCATTCTGATTCACGCGCTCGACGGTAGGCGCATGGTGTCCAGACAGTCAACTTGGTGCGGTCCACTGTCCCAGAATGTGAGATGCCGCGGCTGCAGTGCGAAGATGTAGAGGTGTCATCTTCCCAGCAGCCCGTGCCACCGACTCCATCATCCCACACGCCCGATTCGGCGACGCAGGTCATCCAGATCTCGCGACTGTCGTTCCTCGCGTGCGCTCTGCTGTTCCTCGCCCTCGCCTCCCCCGCGTTGGCGTGGCCGGAGGCCTTCGCATGGACGCTGATCATCCCGTTCCTCGTCGCCGCCTGGGTCGTGCGGGTACGCACCGTCGTCGGCCCCGAGGGCATCGTCGCGCGGGCGACCTTCAAGATCACGAGCCTGAAATGGGACGAGCTCGACGGCCTTCGGTTCCCGAAGCGGGGCTGGGCCCGCGCACGGCTCACCGACGGCAGCGAGGTCGCACTGCCGGTCGTCACCTTCGGCCGGCTGCCGCAGCTGTCGGAGGCGAGCGGAGGCCGTATCCCCGATCCGTATGCGGCCGCACAGCGCGCCGAGGAGAAGGCACACCGCGAGGAGGCGGCCGCCGAAGCCGGTTCGGATGCCGAAACCACCGACGACGCAGTCACCGTCGAGAAGAAGGACGACCGCTCCTCCTGATCCTCGCGACCGGGTGCGAATAGGTGCATCCGGAAGCACGCGAGTAGATTCGTCGGTGCCGCTGCCCGGATCCGCCCCAGCCCGGCGACCGGACGCGGCCCGGCCGATTGCGCACACAGCCACCGTCAAGGAAGTCAGCCCATGCCCCCGTTGAGGTCACGCACCACCACCGTCGGACGAAACGCCGCGGGAGCGCGCTCCCTGTGGCGCGCCACCGGCCTGACCGATTCCGACTTCGGCAAGCCGATCGTCGCGATCGCGAACTCCTACACGCAGTTCGTACCCGGTCACGTCCACCTCAAGGACGTCGGTGAGATCGTCGCGAAGGCCGTGCGCGAAGCAGGCGGCGTGGCACGCGAGTTCCACACCATCGCCGTCGATGACGGCATCGCGATGGGCCACGGCGGCATGCTCTACTCGCTGCCGAGCCGCGAGATCATCGCCGACTCCGTCGAATACATGGTCAACGCACACACCGCCGACGCGCTGGTGTGCATCTCGAACTGCGACAAGATCACGCCGGGCATGCTCAATGCCGCGATGCGCCTGAACATCCCGACGATCTTCGTCTCCGGCGGTCCGATGGAGGCCGGCAAGGCGGTCGTCGTCAACGGTGTCGCCCACGCCCCCACCGACCTCATCACCGCCATCTCGGCCTCCGCCAGCGAGGCCGTCGACGACGCGGGTCTCGACGAGGTCGAGCGCAGCGCGTGCCCCACCTGCGGTTCGTGCTCGGGCATGTTCACCGCCAACTCGATGAACTGCCTCACCGAGGCCCTCGGTCTCGCGCTGCCCGGCAACGGTTCGACCCTCGCCACCCACGAGGCGCGACGCGCACTGTTCGAGACCGCCGGCACCACGATCGTCGAAGCGGCCCTGCGCTACTACCGCGACGACGACGAGTCGGTGCTGCCGCGCAACATCGCCACCCCGACTGCCTTCCGCAACGCGATGGCGCTCGACGTCGCGATGGGTGGTTCCACGAACACCGTGCTGCACACCCTCGCCGCCGCGCAGGAGGGTGAGGTCGACTTCGACCTGTCCACCATCGACGAGATCAGCCGCCGGGTGCCCTGCCTGGCGAAGGTCTCCCCGAACTCCGACTACCACATGGAGGACGTGCACCGCGCCGGCGGTATCCCCGCGATCCTCGGCGAGCTGCGCCGCGGTGGCCTGCTCGAGACCGACGTCTCCACTGTCCACACGAAGAGCTTCGACGAGTGGCTCGACACGTGGGACATCCGTTCCGGCAAGGCGTCCGAGACGGCCCTCGAGCTGTTCCACGCCGCCCCGGGCGGTGTGCGCACCACCGAACCGTTCTCGACGGACAACCGCTGGTCGTCGCTCGACACCGATGCCGCGAACGGCTGCATCCGCGACATCGAGCACGCCTACACCGTCGAGGGCGGCCTGTGCGTGCTGCGCGGCAACCTCGCACCGGACGGCGCGATCCTCAAGACCGCCGGTATCGACGAGGACCTGTTCCACTTCGAGGGCCCGGCCTACGTCGTCGAGTCGCAGGAGGAGGCCGTCTCGGTCATCCTCGGCAAGAAGATCAAGGCCGGCGACGTCGTCGTCGTCCGCTACGAAGGACCGGCCGGCGGTCCCGGCATGCAGGAGATGCTGCACCCGACCTCCTTCCTCAAGGGCATCGGTCTGGGCAAGGTGTGTGCACTGATCACCGACGGCCGCTTCTCCGGCGGCACCTCCGGACTGTCCATCGGGCACGTCTCCCCCGAGGCCGCTTCCGGTGGTGTGATCGGCCTGATCGAGCAGGGCGACCGGATCCGCATCGACGTCGCGACCCGCACTCTCGAGGTGCTCGTCGACGACGAGGTGCTCGCCGATCGTCGCGCGAAGATGGAGGCCTCCGAGCGTCCGTGGCAGCCCGTCGACCGTGAGCGCACGGTCTCGAAGGCACTGCGCGCCTACGCCGCTCTGGCGACCTCCGCCGACAAGGGTGCCGTGCGGCGCGTGCCCTAACAGCCCCCACAGCAACAGGCAAGGGCCCC
>NZ_JBKFBA010000035.1:38116-49326 GCF_053345925.1 Rhodococcus sp. C26F | reverse complement strand
GGGCCCTCGCCCTTTGTAATGTCCGGCTTGCGGTGTCTCAGCGTCCGAAGATCCACAGGCACACGCCGGCCGCCACACCCAGCAGCAGCACGACGAACGAACCCAGGAACGGACGTGTCGCCCAGCCGCGTCGTCCGTCGATCGCGATGCGTCCCGGTCCGGTGAGGGTGACCGCCACCGCGCAGGCCACGAGGAGGGCCTCGAATTCGAAGCCCGACGATTCGGCGGCGAAGAACTGGACGCCCGGTTCGAGTTCGTGCTTGAACAGCACGGCGTTGACCATGATCGCGACGATCGCGGCAGCGGCGAACGGGGTGAGCAGACCGAGGACGAGCAGTCCTCCGGCCGCGATCTCACCGACCGCGCCGACGATCGCGAGCACGGCGGGCTGTCGGTATCCCGCATCGCGGAGCAACGACTCGAAACCGTCGAGGCCCGGCCCGTTCCACAGACCCACCAGCTTCTGCAGTCCGTGGGCGACGAGGATCGCCCCGACCGCCGCCCGCAGGACGAACAGACCGAGGTCGAGCGTTCCGCGGCGCACCTTCGCCGGGGCCTGTTCGCCGGCGACCACCGCGCCACCGGTATCCGCACCGTAGACCGGCTCCGGCCGGTACATCTGCTCGGTGGGAGCAGCGTAGGCGTCGCTGCCGAGGGGAGTTCCGCCTGCGCCGAAGTCGTCGTCGGATCCGAGATACGACTCGCGTGGTCGGCGCATCTCGAGTGTGTGTTCGTCGGGCTGGTCGCCGTAGGGATTCGAACCCGCGTCCGGTATGCCACCGTTCTTGTTGTCGGCCACGCTCTCAGCCTATGCCCGTGACCGTCCCCGCACCCGGCATCCGCGGGTGCGCGCGTCGTGCCGGTAACGTTTGCGGCATGACACGGGGTACGCGGTGGACGGGTTCGTGGGGCGTACGTGCGGCAGCGGCGGTGCTCGCCGTCGGAGTCCTCGCCGTCCCGTCCTGCGCCCGCTTCGACGACTCCGCGTCGAGCCCGTTCACTCCTGAGCCCACCTTCGATCCGGGACCGGGCGTCGGGCCCCAGGACCCCACCGAGACGACGACGCCGAGCGCCTCCCCCAAGCCGCCGGGGCCCTGTGTCGATCCCGATCCGTCCGTGATCGCGACCTGCCTCGACGTCACCGGCGGCCTGGTGACGATGCCCGACGGCAACTCCGCGCTCGTCACCGAGCGTCGGACGGGCCGGATACTGCAGGTCGCACCGGAGACCGAACCGGTGGAGATCGCGACCATCCCGGTCGACGGCTCCGGGGACGGTGGGCTGCTGGACGTGGCGCTCTCCCCCACTTTCGCCGAGGACCGGCTGCTCTACGCCTACATCACCACGGCCTCCGACAACCGCGTGGTCCGCATCGCCGCGGGTGACACTCCCAAGGACGTGCTGACGGGGATCCCCCGCGGCGCGACGGGCAACTCCGGCGCCATCGAGTTCGTCTCACCCACCGAACTCGCCGTCCTGACCGGCGACGCCGGAAACGCAGCCGCCGCAAACGATCCGAACGTCCTGTCCGGCAAGCTCCTGAACCTGCCGCTCCCCGCCCCCGGCGCGGCACCCGCCCCATCGGTGATGTTGTCGGGCATCGGCACCGCGGGCGATGTGTGCCGCGACCCCAACGGCAATCTGTGGGTCACCGACCGCACTCCCCTCGAGGACCGGCTCCAGCGGGTCGGGGTCGACGGATCGACCGGCACCGGCCCGGCCTGGACGTGGCCCGAGCGGCCCGGTGTTGCCGGGTGCGCAGCGGCCTCCGACGGGATCGCGATCTCGCTCACCGACGCGAAGGCCGTCGCGGTCGTCGCCACCGATCCGGGCACCGGAGCGGTCACGGCGTCGCCCGTCCTCGCGGCGGAGGACCGCTACGGCATGCTGCGCGGCGCCGCGTCGTCGCCCGACGGCCTGCTGTGGGTCTCGACGGTCAACAAGTCCGGCGCCGAACCGGGACCGAACGACGATCGCGTCGTCCGCATCCAGTTCCCGGCCGGTGGCGGTGGATTCGACTGATCACGCCCGCTCCGGCGTCTCCGCCGGTTCGGTGCGGTGGAGCAGTCCCGCGAGCATCGGGAGCACGAGGACGGTGACGGCGCCCGCCGCCACGAGGATCGACGCGCTCGCGTTCGACATCTGATCTGCACTCACCGCCACGCCCGTGACCGCGACGATCAGGGGAAGCCCCGTCGTCGAGTACAGGGCGATCTGCAACTGCTCCGCGGTTCCGAACATCCGCTTTCCGGTCTCGTCACGTTCGAGGCGCGACGCGACGAACACCGGCACACCCCGCACCAGGACGAGCAATCCGAGGAATGCCAGCAGGATCCCCGGGGCACTCACGACGGCACCGACGTCGATCGCCATGCCCGAGGTGACGAAGAAGATCGGGATGAGGAAGCCGTAGCCCAGACCGTCGAGCTTCTTCTCGAGCCGCTCGTCGCCCGCCGGGATCGTGCGGCGCAGGATGAAGCCGGCCGCGAAGGCCCCGAGGATGATGTCGAGATCGAAGACGGCGGCGACGGCGATGAGTCCGACGAGCAGCAGCATCGTCAGTCGCACCGGGATCTGGGCGGTGGTGTCGGAGCCGAGCCGGACGAACTGGGTGAACCGTGAACCTTCCCGCAGGATCCAGGTCGGCAGCACGGCGACGACGACGGCCACGACCGCGAACGCCAGCAGGACGATCAGCGAGCCGAGTGCGCCGCGCGCACCGAGCAGGGTCGCCATGGCCACGACGGGTAGCAGCTCCCCGAACGCACCGTGGTTGAGCACCGAGCGTCCGAGTGGGGTTGCGACGAGCCCGCGGTCGGCGAGGATCGGCAGGAGCGTCCCCAGCGCCGTGGACGTCAGGGCGATCGCCACGGCGATCTCGGCGTGCACCTGACCTGCCGCTCCCAGTGCGGCGACGGTGCCGAGCGCCAACAGCATGCACACGCACCAGGTGAGCATCGCTCGGCGCCCACCCCGCCCGCGCAACTCGGCCGGGTCGATCTCGTATCCGGCGAGCAGGAAGAGCATCCCCAGGCCGAGTTCGCGCAAGATGCCGATCTCGCTGCCCGTCTCCGCGAGGTCGAGCGCGTAGGGGCCGATGAGGACACCGGCCACCAGCAGCAGCACGACCTCGGGGACCAGCCGTCGCGGAACGGCGCCGGCGATCAGCGGTGCCAGCACCGCCGCGACGGCGATCCAGAACAGCGAGGTGGCTACAGCAGCGTCCATGCGCCGCTACTCTAGCCGCGCAAGATCAACTGCACGCGGCGATGACGAGTTCCTTCACGCGCGCCGGATCGGCCTGTCCGCGAGTGGCCTTCATGACGTCGCCGACGATCTTGCCGGCCGCCTGGACCTTGCCGGAGCGGATCTTGTCGGCGATGTCGGGGTTGGCGGCCAGCGCGGCGTCGACCGCGGCCTGCAGCGCCGAATCGTCGCGCACGACCTCGAGACCGCGAGCGGCGACCACCTCGTCGGGCTCGCCCTCACCGGCGAGCACACCGTCGACGACCTGACGGGCCAGCTTGTTCGTCAGCTTGCCGTCGGCCACCAGCGCGATGACGCGGGCGACCTGCTCGGGCGTGATAGGCAGTTCGGCGAGTTCGACACCGCGGGTGTTGGCCTGCTGGGCCAGGTAGGCGACCCACCACGAGCGGGCCTCCGAAGCGGGGGCGCCGGCCTCGGTGGTCGCGATGACGAGATCGAGCGCACCGGCGTTGACGAGGTCGCGCATCTCCTCGTCGGAGACACCCCAGTCGGCCTGGATGCGTGCCCGGCGCAGCCACGGCAGCTCGGGCAGCGTCGCCCGCAGCTCCTCGACCCAGGCGGCGTCGGGCGCGATCGGCTCGAGGTCGGGCTCCGGGAAGTAGCGGTAGTCCTCTGCGGTCTCCTTGCGGCGACCGGGCGAGGTGGTGCCGTCGGCCTCCTGGAAGTGCCGGGTCTCCTGGATCACCTCACCACCGGAGACCAGCACGGCCGCCTGGCGCCGCATCTCGTAGCGCACGGCCACCTCGACGGACTTGAGAGAGTTGACGTTCTTCGTCTCGGTGCGGGTACCGAACTCCTTCGCGCCGATGGGCATCAGCGAGATGTTCGCGTCGCACCGCATCGAACCCTGGTCCATGCGGACGTCGGAGACGTCGAGTGCCTCGAGCAGGTCGCGCAGGGCGGTGACGTAGGCGCGGGCGACCTCGGGGGCGCGCTCGCCGGCACCGACGATCGGCTTGGTGACGATCTCGACGAGCGGCACACCGGCGCGGTTGTAGTCGAGCAGCGAGTGGCTCGCACCGTGGATGCGACCGGTGGCGCCACCGACGTGCAGCGACTTGCCGGTGTCCTCTTCCATGTGCGCGCGCTCGATGTCGACGCGCCAGGTGGTGCCGTCGTCGAGCACGACGTCGAGATATCCGTCGGTGGCGATCGGCTCGTCGTACTGCGAGATCTGGTAGTTCTTCGGCTGATCCGGGTAGAAGTAGTTCTTCCGCGCGAAGCGACCCCACGGGGTGATCGAGCAGTTCAGCGCGAGGCCGATGCGGATCGCGGACTCGACCGCGGCCTGGTTGACGACGGGCAGTGCCCCCGGCAGACCGAGGCAGACCGGGCACACCTGCGTGTTGGGTTCGGCACCGAAGGCGGTCGGGCAGCCACAGAACATCTTGGTGGCGGTGTGCAGCTCGACGTGCACCTCCATGCCCATCACGGGCTCGAACTTCGCGAGCACGTCGTCGTAGGCGAGCAGGTCAGCGGACACGGAGGCAGTCATGGTGTCGATTTTAGACGGCGCCGGGAGTGCCGACGCGCGGCCTCACCCGAACAGGATCCGCATCTCCTGATAGCGCTCGTCGGGCACGTACTTCGGTTCGGCGAGCTCGTCGAAATCGACCCGGGCGATGTCGGTGCCGTGCAGCGCGACCATGTGACCCCAGTCCTCCTCGGCGACGAGATCGGTCACCGCCATGCCGAGTCGCGTGGCGAGCACCCGGTCGAATGCCGTGGGGACACCGCCTCGTTGGATGTGGCCGAGCACCGTCGCGCGGGCTTCGATGCCGGTGTGTTCCTCGATGAGCGGTGCGAGCACCTCCGCGATACCGCCGAGACGCGGCCGGTCGAATCCGTCGAGTCCCTTGGTGGAGTACGCCTCCTCCATCTCGGGGAGTGTGAAGCCCTCCGCGACGACGACCATCGGCGAACGTCCGCGGTTGCGAACACTCATCACCCACTCGCAGATCTGTTCGAGGCTCTCGGGCTGTTCGGGGATGAGGATGGCGTGTGCGCCGCCCGCGGTGCCCGCGTGCAGCGCGATCCATCCGGCGTGCCGGCCCATGACCTCGAGCACCATGCACCGCTTGTGGGAGTTGCCGGTGGTGCGGAGGCGGTCGATCGCCACCGTCGCGATCTCGACGGCCGTGTCGAAACCGAAGGTGTAGTCGGTGTGACTGAGGTCGTTGTCGATCGTCTTCGGCACACCGACGATGCGGATCCCTTCACCGAACAGTCGCTTCGAGGCGGCGGCGGTGCCCTCTCCCCCGATGGCGATCACGGCGTCGATCCCGAGGCGGTCGAGGGTCTTCTGGATGTTCTGCGCCCCACCGTCGGGTCCCTGGTACGGACCGAACCGGCTCGTGCCGAGGATCGTGCCACCCTGCTGGGCGAGACCGCGAACACGGCTGCGGTCCAACGGGATCACATCGCCCTCGACGAGACCGCGCCAGCCGTCGAGGAATCCGACGAACTCCTGTCCGTGGACCTCGGTCCCCTTGAGCACCGCACCGCGGATGACCGCGTTGAGACCGGGGCAGTCCCCGCCACTGGTGAGAATTCCGATCCTCGTCACGCACTACCTCCCGTCGGATGGACCAGTACCGCACCGAACCGGCATGCCCGGACCGGTGCTGCAGTGCCAATCCTGCCCGTTCGCAGTCGCGACGGCAGCCCGATTCAACCGGGTGTGACGAGACCGGACTCGTAGGCGAGCACCACGGCCTGTGCCCGGTCGCGCAGGTGCAGCTTCGCGAGAACCTTGCCGACGTGGGTCTTCACGGTCTGCTCGGCGACGAACAACCGCTCCGCGATCTCGGTGTTCGACAGGCCGTGCGCGATCAGTTCGAGCACCTCGAGTTCGCGCGGGGTCAGCGGATCGAGGACGCGGTCGCGCCCTCTCGCCGGCCGGCGCCGGCTGGTGACGTCGGCGATGAGGCGACGGGTGACGGTCGGCGCGAGCAGTGCCTGTCCGTCGGCGACCACCCTCACGGCCCGCACGAGTTCGTCGGCGGGGGCGTCCTTGAGCAGGAACCCGCTCGCTCCCATCCCCAGCGCCTCGTAGACGTAGTCGTCGAGATCGAAGGTGGTGAGCATGAGCACCTTCGACCGCGGCTCACGGGTGTCGGCGAGGATGTGCCGCGCCGCGTCGAGACCGTTCATCTCGGGCATGCGCACGTCCATGAGGACGACGTCGGGCCGCAGTCGCGCGACCTCCGAGACGGCCGCTCGACCGTCAGGGGCATCGCCGACGACGCTGATGTCGGGCTGGGCCCCGAGCAGTGCTCCGAAGCCCTGCCGGACCATGGCCTGGTCGTCGGCGATGAACACGGTGATGGGAGGGTGCGGTTCGGTCATCGGCACCCACCTTAGGCCCCGGTCAGCACCGGGAGAACCGCTCGGACCTCGAAACCTCCGCCGGGTCGGGGATGGGCGACGAGTTGTCCGCCCACGACGGACGCGCGTTCGACCATGCCCAGGATTCCGTTGCCGCCGCTGCGGTCCGACGGCCGAACGGTGGCGACGAGGTCGTCGACCGACGCCTGTCCGTTGGTCACCTCCACCGTGACGGTCGCCGGCTCCCACAGCAGCCGCGCGCACACGCGGGCACCGGGAGCGTGCCGGGCCGCGTTCGCGAGCGACTCCTGCAGGATCCGGTAGACCGTCAGGCCGACACCGTCGGAGACACGCCCCGGCACTCCGTCGATTCGGGTCTCGAGCAACATCCCCGCGCGACGCGAGGACTCGAACAGGTCGTCGATGCGATCGAGACCCGGCTGGGGTTCGTGCTCGGGGAGTTGCCCGTCGCTGCGGAGCACCCCGAGCAGGGTGCGGACCTCGTTCAGTGCCTCCCGCGCGGTTGCACCGAGGGCGTCGAATTCGGCGCGCACGTCGTCGTTCACGTCCGGAAGCCGGTAGGGGGCGCTCTGTGCCTGCACGACGATCATCGACATGTGGTGGGCGACGATGTCGTGCAGGTCGCGTGCGATGTGTGCCTTCTCCTCGAGGATGGCTCGACGCGCACGTTCGAGCTCGCTGACCTCCTCCTCCCGGGCGAGTTGCCGTCGGGAGATCAGCAGCCAGCGCACCAGCAACCCGAAGACGACGACGGCGGTGATACCGATGCCCCATCCCCAGCCGTTGCGGCCGGGAACGAACGCCGCGAACAACAGGACGGTCGCGACCCACACGACCAGCACGAGGCGGATCTCCTCGCGGATCGCAACGGCGAACACCAGCGCAAGCATCACCAGGATGTGCACGACCTGCCACGGATAGTCGTAGCCGGGAACCAGGTCGAACGCTATCGGGATGACGAGTCCGGCCGCCGCGGCCACCGCCCACCCCAGAGCCGGCCGGACGAGCACGAGGAGGAACGGGAACACCGCCATCCCCGAGATCAGCGGCAACAGCGGCGGGGAGATGTCGTGGGTCAGGGGCAGCGTCGGCCACGCGATCGCATAGAGGATCAACGTCACGGTGACCACGGTGACGACGCTCCACCGTCCCCGGCCCAGGCGTCCCGCGGTTCTCACGCCGGACTTCGCAAGCTCTTTCACCTCACCCACGCTAGGAGCCTCGGTCTCGACTGTCCTCATACCTGGGGGTGAGATCCGCGTAGCTCTGCAGGTGGTGCCGGCCTGATCGAGATCGCTCCGGCGCGGGGTCCGGTGCAGGGCTGCGCGTTCCTAGCGTCGCCGGCATGACAGTGAAATCCGCAGTGGTCCGAGTCGCGTCGGTCGCCTTCCTCGCCACCGCAACATATGCCGCCGTGCCGGGGGCGCTCGCCCACTCCGCCGCGCCCCCGACGGAAGACGCCGCGACCGCAGCGACGGTGACGGCGCTCGTCGCCGACGACGCGGAGCGAGCACTGTCGTCCCTGCCGACCGATTTCACCGCCGTGATGGGGTACACGCCGATCGTCGAACAGTGGGCGGACGGAACGACCGTCCTCGCCGATCCGGAGGGTGACTGCTCCACGCCGGTTCCGGTGCCGGCGGCGTTCGAATCGGCATGCCGGGTCCACGATCTCGGATACGACCTCCTGCGGTACGCCCACATCACCGGTGGCGAGCTGGTCACCGATGCCCGGCGCGACCTCGACGGGCTGTTCGCGCGACATCTCGACACCGTCTGCCGTTCCGAACCCGACATCGCGTCGTGCATGCCGGTCGCAGGGATCTCTTCTGCAGCAGTGGAATTCAATTCGTGGCGACAGGGTCACCGGACGCCTGTCGCGGAATCGCCGTGGGCCCTGGCCGTCGCTGCGGGCTCGGTCGCCCTGGGCTTCACGGCACGAAAGGTGCGGCGATGACGGTCCTCACGGTGGTTCTCGCGACGGTGATCTCCCTCGCCCCTCCCCTGCTGCCGCGGCAGTCGGTCGCGCAGGGCGTCGTCACAGGTTTGTTCGTCGTGATCGCGCTGACGGTGCTCCGTCTCGTCGTGACCGCGCGACGGCGGACCGGGCGACCTCCGCGGCCCGCGAGGCCGGAACTGCGTGTGCCGGTCGCGCTCGTCGGCGGGTCCGTCGTGCTGGTCGCGGCAGCCGGTGCGCATCGGTGGCAGAACGGTCTGCGCGAGGCGATGTCGGTCCCTGCTGTGGATGTGCGCTGGTGGTTCGAGGCACTGGCGGTCGCGATCGTGGTCGTCGCAGCGCTGCTCGCCGTTCCACGCCTCGTGCATCTCCTGTTGCGGCGCCGGGTGGCGGTGGCCGTCGCCGTGACGCTGGCGATCGGCGCCACGGTCGGGATCGGCGCCACGGTCGGGATCGGCACAGCCACGGTGGCGTTCTCCCCCGGAGGGACGATCGACACGGTCGCCTCCCCCACCGCCCTTTCGACGGGGCTGTCGGGCGGTGCGGGATCAGCGGTGTCGTGGAACCGGTTGGGCCGCGAGGGGCAGAAGTTCGTGTCCCTGCCTGCCGAGGGATCGCCGATCCGGATCTACGTACCGTTGTCCGCCGCGCCGGATCCGTCCGCGCGCGCGGAGTTCGCGGTGGACGAACTCCGCCGGGCGAGAGCCTTCGACCGACCGCATCTCGTGGTGGCCGTGCCGACCGGCTCGGGCTGGGTCGATGCCGCTGCGGTCCGCGGCTTCGAGAACCGGTGGGGCGACGATCTCGCCATCGTCGCCCAGCAGTACTCGGACATGCCGAGCTGGGCGGCCTTCGTCCTCGACCGCGGTGCCGCGGAGGAGGAGGCCCGGGCGCTCGTCACCGCACTGCGAGCGCACCTGTCCACGCTGCCCGACGAACAACGTCCCACTCTGCACGTCTACGGGCAGTCCCTGGGAGCGACCGGCGCGAGCGCCGTCTTCGACGACGAACCCGAGCCGTGTGCACTGTTCCTCGCGGGGCCGCCCGCGGGTGTCCGCACCGACGGCGCGAGTGTCCGGGCGAACACTTCCGACCCTGTGGTGTGGTGGCGACCGTCGCTGCTGTGGTCGCCGCCGGAGCTGTCGCATGCGCGCGCCGATGCCCCGATCCCGCCATGGCTGCCGGTGGTGTCGTTCGTGAACACGACGGTGGACCTGCTCACCTCGCTCGAGGCCGCACCCGGTCATGGTCATCGCTACGGCGACGATCAGGCGCGGTGCACCTCCGCCCACGGATAGATCGCATCCGGATGGATTGGCGTCCGGATACGCCGCGACCCGCCGGCCGACGAACGGCACGGCGGGTCGCGGTGGGGAAAGGATCAGGCGACGATGGGTCCTCGTGCCGCCTCGAAGGCCGCACCCACCCGGTACAGACGCTCGTCGGCGAGAGCCGGGGCCATGATCTGCAGGCCGACGGGAAGACCGTCGTCCGCCGAGAGACCGGACGGCACCGACATCGCGCAGTGTCCCGCGAGGTTGGTCGGGAGCGTGCACAGATCGGACAGGTACATCGCCAGCGGATCGTCGACCTTCTCGCCGAGCTTCCACGGCGTGAACGGGCTCGTGGGCGAGACCAGCACGTCGACCTGCTCGTAGGCCTTGTCGAAGTCCTGCGCGATGAGCGTCCGGACCTTGAGGGCCTGACCGTAGTAGGCCTCGTAGTAGCCGGAGGACAGCGCGTAGGTGCCGATCATGATGCGGCGCTTGACCTCCTTGCCGAAACCGGCGGCGCGGGTCGCGGCCATGACCTGCTCGGCACTCATCGTGCCGTCGTCGACGCGCATGCCGTACCGCATGGCGTCGAAGCGGGCCAGGTTGGAGGAGACCTCCGACGGCAGGATCAGATAGTACGAGGCGAGCGCGTACTCGAAGTGCGGGCACGACACCTCGACGACCTCCGCGCCGAGCTTCGTGAGCATCTCGACCGCCGCATCGAACGACGAGAGCACGCCGGGCTGGTAGCTGTCGGAGTGCAGCTCCTTGACCACGCCGACCTTCAGGCCCTTCAGGTCGCCGGCCGCACCCTGACGCGCCGCCTCCACGACGGGACGCACGGGGGCGTTCACCGACGTCGAGTCGCGCGGATCGTGCCCGGCGATGACCTCGTGCAGCAGTGCCGTGTCGAGGACGGTGCGGCCGCAGGGGCCACCCTGGTCGAGCGACGACGCGCAGGCGACCAGGCCGTACCGCGAGACCGTGCCGTAGGTGGGCTTGGTGCCGACGGTGGCGGTGACGGCGGCGGGCTGGCGGATCGAGCCACCGGTGTCGGTGCCGATCGCGAGGGGTGCCTGGTACGACGCGAGCGCCGCAGCGGAACCGCCACCGGAGCCACCCGGGATACGGCTGGTGTCCCACGGGTTGCGGGTGGGGCCGTAAGCCGAGTTCTCGGTGGACGAACCCATCGCGAACTCGTCCATGTTGGTCTTGCCGAGGATGGGGATCCCGGCCTCGCGCAGCTTCGTGGTGAGCGTCGCGTCGTAGGGCGAGACCCAGCCCTCGAGGATCTTCGAACCGCACGTGGTGGGCATGTCCGTGGTGGTGAACACGTCCTTGAGCGCGAGCGGCACACCCGCGAG
>NZ_JBKFBA010000035.1:8977-38105 GCF_053345925.1 Rhodococcus sp. C26F | reverse complement strand
CTTCTCGCCCGCGGCGACGGCCCGATCGACCTCGGCCGCGGCGGCGAGCGCCTGCTCGGAGGCGACGTGCAGGAAGGCGTTGTACTCGCCGTCCACCTCGGCGATGCGATCGAGGTGGGCCTGGGTGACCTCCACCGACGACAGTTCGCCGGCATGGATCTTCGACGCCAGGGTCGCGGCGTCGAGGCGTGTCGTATCCGTACTCATTCGTCCTCTCCCAGGATCTGCGGGACCGAGAAGCGGGCCTCCTCGACGGCCGGCGCACCGGAGAGCGCCTGCTCGGGCGTGAGACCGGGGACGACGACGTCGGGTCGCGTCACGTTGGTGACGGCGTTCGGGTTCGCCATGGGAGCCACATCGTCCGCGGCCACCTCCGACACCGCCTTGACGTGGTTGAGGATCGAATCCAACTGACCGGCGAACTCGTCGAGTTCGGCATCGGTCAGCGCAAGCCGGGACAACCGGGCGAGATGCGCGACCTCGTCACGGGAGATGGCAGGCACCGTGAATGGCCCCTTTCCGATGGAGAGTGAACGTCCTGTCCAGGGTAATGCGTCCTGGAAGCGACGGCGCACGCGGTTCGGGCGACATCACTCGTCGCGCCGTCGGCGTCGCATCCGGCCCGCCGATGTTGCGAGCTTCGCAACGCTGTGTTGCGTTCGTGTGACATGCCCCGTCGCGACCGGGGATTTTCGGTGTGCTCGGCATATTTTCGGGTCTGCACCGTCCCTGACGCCGTCGACGAGGTGCAAGGATGTGGTCTGCCAGAGGTCGACACGGGCCCCTGGGCCGGCATGCGGATGCCGGCGCACCACGTGCCGTCGATGCGGCGTTCGTCGACGGCACGAAACCGACTGGGGAAAGGACTCACGTGTCGTACCTCTTGCGTGTCAGGCTCCCCGATCGTCCCGGTAGCCTCGGCTCGCTCGCCCTGGCGCTCGGTTCGGTCGGCGCCGACATCCTGTCGCTCGACGTCGTCGAACGCGGCACGGACTTCGCGATCGACGATCTCGTCGTCGACGTCGAGCCGGGCAAGCTCCCCGACACGCTCCTCACCGCGGCCGAGGCCCTGCCCGGTGTGACGGTCGACTCGATCCGTCCCTACGCCGGAATCCTCGACACCCATCGCGAACTCGAACTGATCGATCACGTCGCCGCCGCCCGCGACGACCGCATCCAGGTCCTCGTCGACGGCGCTCCCCGGGTGCTCCGCGTGGGCTGGTCGACCGTGCTCGGAGTCGGCCCGAACGGCATCTTCCGCATCGCGGGGAGCCCGGGTTCGCCGGAGACCCACCTCGACGGCGTCCCCTGGATGCCTCTCGCCGAGGCCACCCTGCTCGACCACGACGGTGAGTGGGTGCCGCAACTCTGGCGCGACATGGACACGATGCTCGCGGCGGCTCCCCTCGGCTCACCCGAACGCGTCCTCGTCCTCGGCCGTCCCGGCGGACCGGAGTTCCGTCCGTCCGAGATCGCACGCATCGGTTACTTCGCGGGCATCGTCGGCACCGTCCTCCGATAGTCCCCCGAGGGCCTGGACAGGGCTCAGCCGACGACGAGCCTGCGTGCCTGCGCGATCGCTTCCTCACGCGAATGCACGCCCAATTTCCGGTAGAGGGAACGCAACTGGGTCTTGACGGTATTGAGGGTGACGAATTGTTCCTTGGCGATCGTGCTCGCCGTGCCGCCGGCGAGCAATGCGTCGAGGACCGCGCGCTCGCGTGGGGTGAGCCGTACGACGATACGGATCTCGCGGAAGATGCCGTACTCGGCCATCGCCGAGTCGAGATCGATCCGCAGTTCGACACCCAGGGACAGGATGTCGCGCACGGCCGACGGTGGGACACCGACGAACGGCCGCGTCACTCCGGCATGTTCCGCCAGCACCACGGCCCGCTGGAGATGCCGTCGCGCGTCGGTACGGCGACCGAGTCGCAGCGCCGCCACCGATCCGATCAGGGCGAGTTCCGCAGCGACGGCCGGACAGTGCTCACGGGCCGCATCCCCGCGATGCACGATCACCTCGGCGCCTCCGGGATCACCACCGAGCAGACGCAAGCGCGCGCGGGCCGGAGCCGTGAGGGGATGCGTCGACCCGTCTAGCAACTCGCGCGCCGCGCCGGCCTCGCCGAGGGCGAGATGCAGATCGGCACGGACGGCATCGACCAACACCGCGGAGATACCGGTGAGGCGATGGGAGAAGTGCTGCAACTCCGAATCGATGTACAGCAGACCGTCGGCGGGCACACCGCTCAGCAACGCCAGTCGCCCACGCGCGTACATGACCGCCGCCCACAACTCCTCCGTGTGGCGAGGCGTGCCGAGCTCGGAGAGTGCGCGGAAGGCCGTGCCCGTGTCGAGCCGGTCGAGTGCCACGAGCGTGGTGGCCGCCAGGCCCGCCGTGCGGACGAGAGCCTCGGCCTCTCCCAGGATCGGGGGATGCCGGCGTTCCTCCTCGATCCAGCGGGTGGCCTCGTGGGTCCGGCCCCGGAGGGCTTCGAGAAGTGCGAGTTTGCCTGCGGCCTCCCGCTCGACGAACACACCCCGACCCGCCGTGTGAGCGTGGCGCAGCATCGTTCCGGCATCGGTGGTGCGTCCGCCGAGGAGGTAGACGGTGCCGAAGTTGAGGTATTTCAGTCCGTGGGCGTGCCGGGTCGTGATGTCGAGCATCTCGAAATCCGGCACGGGTTCGGTGGCCAGGCCGTCGCACACCTCCATCGCGTCGTCGTAGGCACCCTGCATCCGGAGACTTCCGAGGTGGAGGACCGTGTCGAAGGATTGCGGGAAGGTCCACTCCCCCGGCTCTTCCGACTCGTTCCGGGCACGGGTGATCGTCCGCAGGGACGCGACGGTGCGATCGTCGGTCGCCATGTCGTCGGGGAGCAACTCGAGCAGCACGATTCCCAGGGAGCGGAGCGATCCGCTCCCGTACAGTGCCACCCAGTTCTTCTCGACGATGTCGATCGCGCACCGCCAGTCGCGCCGCTCCACGGCATGTTCGAGGGCGATGTCCGGACGCGCGCGCTGCAGCCAGTGGTCGATGAGAGCCGACCGCGCGTCCCACAATTCCTCCGGGTATTCCGCGCCGCCCATCCGCAGGAGTGATCTGCGGACGACCTCGGGATAGCACCAACCGGTCTCGTCGTCCGCCGAGCCGTCGTCCGTCGGGCAGGCCTCGATCAGTCCCGACTCGACCAGTGCGGTGAGGAAGGCGTCGCCGTCGTCGATGTGCGGCAGGGCCGAGATGGACGACCGGGTCACCGTGCTCGGTGCGGCGGAGACGAGGACCGAGCGGGAGGACAGTGCCGGTGAGGGATCCGCGGCCACGACGTGCATGACGACGAGATCGACGGCCGAGTCGACGAGTACGTCGAGGGCGTCGGCACTGTGGGCCCGGTGCGGTTTCTCGGCGCGCAGCGTCGCGCACACCGCCGCGACGAACGCAGCGAATCCTTCGGTGCGGCGGGTGATCCACCCGATGGTGCGTTCGTCCCGTGCGAGCCCGAAGAGGCGACACAGTGCAGCGGTCTCGTCCACGGTGAACGCGAGGTCGTCGGCGCCGACGATCGTCCTGCGCGGGTGTCCGTCGACATGTTCGGTCCACGACCCCGCAGCTCTGCTGGTCGCCACGACCCGCACCTGCGGACCGAGCTGCAGCAACTGCCCCACCCGGTCCTCGATCGCCTCGACCGTCCGGACACCGTCGAGCACGAACATCACCGGTCGGGCGTGCCGGACCAGTACCGAACACACCGTGTCGAACGAGTCTTCCGCCGCAACGGGTTCGTCGATTCCGAGGGAGTTGCACAGCGACGATGCCACCGTCGCCCAGTACGTCTCGGGTGTGACATCGTGCGCGGGTTCGGGAACCACGACGGGCACCATCTCGGGACACGGGTCGGTCGCCAGCCACGTGTTGACGAGTGTCGTCTTGCCCGAGAAGGGACCGCCGACGAGCACGGCGAGTTCGGAATGTGCAGACAGAACGGAGAACAATCGGCGACGAGACAAGGGCATCGTTCTCGGCACGTCCACTATCCCTTTCGCATCCGGGCAGCATCGTCCCCGAAACGGACTCACAGATATGTGCAAATATTAGCAGCCCGCGGGGGAAATGACGGATTTCACCGGAATTCCGTTTACGCGTCGAAAATCACATCGGAGTAATTCCGCACCTCCATTCACACGGTCCACGAACGGATCTCACGCCGGCGGGGGAGAAACTCGGTGAGCTTCTCCCCCGCCGTGACATCGTTCAGTGTGCGAATGCCTGGTCGGTGTGGCCGCGGCCGACACCCTTGCGGAGATACTCGACGACCTCGGCGATGTCCTTGCCGAGCTTGTACGCGAGATCGCGACTGAATCCCTCACGGAGCACGATGCGCAATACCGCGATGTCCTCGGCGTCGGCCGGCATCGTGTAGGCGGGAACCTGGAATCCGCGGGCCCGCAGTTCGTGGGAAATGTCGAAGACCGTGTATCCCGGATCTCCCACCACCCGGAAGGACAGCACCGGGATCGCCGAACCGTCGGTGATGATCTCCATGTCGTCGATCTCGGAGATCATCTGCGACAACATCAGTGCGGTGTCGCGGAGGGACTCCATGATCTGGGTGTACCCGGCGACCCCGAGACGGATGAAGTTGTAGTACTGCCCGACCACCTGATTACCCGAGCGCGAGAAGTTCAGGGTGAAGGTCGGCATGTCGCCACCGAGGTAGTTGACCCGGAAGACCAGATCCTCGGGCAGGTGTTCCTTCGACCGCCACACCACGAAGCCGATGCCCGGATAGGTCATGCCGTACTTGTGGCCACTGACGTTGATGGACACCACGCGCGGTACGCGGAAGTCCCATTCGAGTTCCGGATGGAGGAACGGGACGACGAATCCACCGCTGGCGGCGTCGACGTGCAGGGGCACATCGGGACCACCGGAGCCGGCGAGTTCGTCGAGCACCGCGGCGATCTCCGCGACGGGTTCGAGTTCACCGGTGAAGGTCGTGCCGAGGATCGCGACCACGCCGATGGTGTTCTCGTCGACCGCGTCGCGGACCTGTTCGGGGGTGATGACGTAGCGGCCGGGTTCCATCGGCAGGTACTTCGGTTCGACATCGAAGTAGCGGCAGAACTTCTCCCAGACCACCTGAACATTGCTGCCGAGCACGAGGTTCGGCCTGGTCGCATCCTCGCCGGCCGCCTGCCGTGCCTGACGCCACCGCCACTTGAGAGCGAGACCGGCCAGCATCACGGCCTCGGACGATCCGACCGTCGAGACACCCGTCGCCGACGCGGGATCGGAGGGAGACAGATCCTCGGCGTGGAACAACGCCGCCACCATGTTGACGCACCGGGTCTCGATCTCCGCCGTCGCCGGGTACTCGTCCTTGTCGATCATGTTCTTGTCGAACGTCTCCGCCATAAGACGGTCGGCCTGCGGATCCATCCACGTGGTGACGAAAGTGGCCAGGTTGAGCCGGGAGCTGCCGTCGAGCATCAGCTCGTCGTGGATGAAGCGGTATGCCGCTTCGGGAGCGGTTTCCGACTTCGGGAGTCTCAGAGCGGGAATCGGGTCGGTACCGAGTCGGCCCGTATAAGCGGGTGCGAGTGTCTCGCTCTGAGCGGTGGGATCTGACATGGCTACCTCCATTTTTCGCGCATCGAACACTCGTCCGATCCGGTGGACGTCGGGGTATTCGGGCGGTCCTCACACCTCGATCGGCGGGTACAGCCTCTCCATCGTGTAGCGGCGGTTGCGCCGGACCGACAGGGCACTCAGCGTCAACGATACGAGCAGGATTCCGGCCAGGACAGCGATTGCGATCCACAATCGCGAATCGATGTTCTCGGCGACGGTGAGCTGCCGCAGACCGTTGACGGTGTAGGTCATCGGGTCGAACGGGTGGATGTACTGGAACGGCTTCGCCGTGGTCGGCACGGGGTAGATACCGCCGGCCGAGACCAGTTGCAGCATCAGGAAGGCCAAGGTCACCACCCGGCCGACGGCGACGCCGAAGATCGCGTTGAACGCCTGGATCATGGCCAGATACGTTGCGGAGATCAACATCAGGAACAGGATCGTCCCCACCACGTGCTTCACGTCCAGTCCGACGCCGAAATGGACGACCGTGTACATCACGACCACCTGCAGGATGCCTACCAGCAGAGCCGGCCAGTACGACGCGAGGACCGTGCGGTAGGCACCGAGTCCCGCGACGGTGGGCCGCGACTGCAACGGGGTGAGCAGCATCCACGTGATGATGCCGCCGACGAACAGGGCGAGCGACAGGAAGAACGGGGCGAAACCGGTACCGAAGGTGGGTGCCTCGTTCGTGTAGTTCTGTTGCAGAGCAAC
Organism: Rhodococcus sp. C26F; assembly: GCF_053345925.1. Classification (NCBI taxonomy): domain Bacteria; kingdom Bacillati; phylum Actinomycetota; class Actinomycetes; order Mycobacteriales; family Nocardiaceae; genus Rhodococcus; species Rhodococcus sp. C26F. The sequence continues at coordinate 31,753 of NZ_JBKFBA010000035.1, read as the reverse complement.
CGGAGTCGACAAGGTCTCGGCGGTGGCGGTGCGTTGTTCGTCCGTCCAGCTCGGCACCTGGGTGGCACCCTGGCTCAAGGCCTGCGCGAGTTCCTGCGAACCCGACTGCAACTCGACCATGCCCGAGGACAGCTCTCCTGCTCCGTCGGCCAACTGGACACTGCCGTCGGTGAGTTGGACGAGACCGGAGTTCAGAGTGGCGGCACCGGAGCTCAGTTCGTCGACACCGCTGCGGAGTCGGTTCACGTCCGCCGCCAGTCCCCCGTTCGACAACGTCGCCAGGGCTCCCTGCAGCGGACTGTTCGGGTTGCCGAGTTGATACTCGAGTTGTTCGGCGTCTGCCTGCAGACGCATGATCTCAGCGCGTAGGGCGTCGGCATCGGAGGCCGCCTGTTGCGCCGTCAGCGGTGTCAACGCGGTGATCGCCTGCTGCACGACCGGATCGGAGCTCCGGTTCAGGATGTCGACGACCTGCTGTACGGCCTGGTTCACCGTCGACTGCGTGGTCTGCGGTACCCGCGATTCGAGGGCGTCGAGCGAGGCCCGCAGCTCCGCCGCCTGCCCGGCGACACCCGAGAGGGCACCGCTGTCGAGCGCGCTGAGCAGCGGACCCGTCACGCCGTCGATCGCGGTGGCGAGTTCGTTCGCGCCGGCGGCGAGCTGCGCCGACCCGTCTCGCGCCGTGACCATGTTCGTCGCGAGCTCCTGCGATCCCGAAGCGAGCTGGTCCGCGCCGCTCTTGGCCGTGTCGATGCCGTCGGCGAGTTGCCCGGCACCGTCGGCGGCCTGCTTCAGACCCGAGCCGGCGCTCTCGAGACCGGTGAGCACGGTCCCGACACCTTGGGCACCGATCGTGGAGTTCACCTGTCCGATCACCTGTTCGGACGCGTCCTGCCCGATGATCGTCGCGAGATAGTTGTTCGCGTCGTTGAAAGTGAAGACCAGATTCGCCTTCTCCGGGTTGTCGCCGTTGGGGGATTCGACCGCTTCGGTGAAATTCTCCGGAATCGTGATGGTGTAATAGTATTTTCCGTCGGCCAGACCCGCGACGGCGTCCTCTTCCGACACCTCCGCCAGATCGAGCTGACCGGATGCTATGAGGGACTTCACGACCTGATCGCCGGCGTCGACCTGTTCCCCCGTCGACGAACGACCGGTGTCGTTGTTGACGATCGCCGCGGGAATCCTGTTCACCGCACCGAACGGGTTCCAGAAGGCCCACAGGTACATGGCGCCGTACAGCAATGGCATGAGAATGATCGTCGCGATCGCGATGCGCAGCATCGTGCCGCGGAAATATCGCTTCGAGTCGCTACCGAGAGAGACGCCTGCGAGCACTCGTCACTTCCTCTTCGTCAGGACGCCGATGTCACCGGGTCCGAGCAGATCGTGCATGTCCACCACGGCTCGCACCCCGACACCGGGTTCGACGGGGTTCACGTCGCCGATGATCACCGACTGGTTCTCGCCGAGTGCGACGAGCCGGTCGAGCAGGGTGGCACGCTCGCCGTCGTCGGCGATCCGATCGATCCGGCCGACCACCAGCAATGGGGGACGCCGGGTGTTCGCCACCGAGATCCGCAGGAGCAACTGTTGGAGTTCGGGAAGATCGTCGACGAACGCCTCGAGCGGTGGCAGCGGTACGTCGCCGAAGATCTCCTCGCACATCTCGGCGACGCCGTCCTCGTGCACCCGCGGAACGAACCGGTACCAGGGGGAATCCCACCGCTTCTGCTCGGTGACGAGATCGCGCACGGTGACCGACGGGCGTACCTCGTCGAGCTCGTTCATGCACGCAATCGCCGACCGCGCGATGATCTTCTGCGGTCTGTCCTCGCCGAGAACCGTCAGCGATCCCCGGGTCAGTCGCATGCGACCGCACAGAGCCATGAGCAACGCGGTCCGCGCAGCACCGGCCTGCGCGGCCAGAACCGTCACTCCCCCGGCGTCGAGGTCCAGGTCGAGGGGGCCGAAGACATGGCCCCAGGGTCCGTGGAGTTCGATCCCGCGCGCCGACACGAGTGTGCCCGGCGTCTGCCGTGCGGTTGCCCGCTGCACGACCGGAGTGCCGTACGGCGGAGTCCCGAGATCATCCGGTTCGGCTGTGCCCACCGGTGTTCCGCCGTAGTTTCCGTCCGCGACGAAGGGGTCCTCGAGTTGCTCGTCCGACAACTCGTCCCAGGCCTCTGCGTCGCTGTGCTGTCCGTAGTGAGTCACCGACCGTCCTTGCGCCGAGCGAGTGGGGCGTGGTGCCGTGTCCGATGCGCTGCCACGGTCACACGCTGTTCTTGACGACGTGGCCGTTCTTCACGATGACGGACAGGTTCTTTGCCGGATCGGCGATCAGACTCAGATCCTCGAGCGGGTTGCCGTCGACGAGGAGCACGTCCGCCCAGGCGCCCTTGTCGATCACACCCCATCGGGCCTGACGGTAGGGATCGCGTTCGCCTGCGAGCCGGAACAGTTCGGCGTTGCCGGAGGTGAGCATCCGCAGCGCGTCGAGGTTGCTGTAGTGGTCGCCGAGCCGCGCGGCCATCTCGCTCTGGCGCGGCGCGATCTGCGGCTCGAGCAGCAGGTCGGTTCCCCAGGCCGTCTTCACGCCGTGCTTCTGCGCCCACTCGTAGACGTGGTCGGTGCCGGTGCAGATCTGCTTGTCCTTCTCCGCGCGATCCGGGTCGGGATAGTGGTGGTCGCCGAGCGCGAAGGGCTGCATCGACAACCACACCTCCTTCTCCGCGAGCAGTGCGACGGTCTCCTCGTCGGCGAGGTGGCCGTGCTCGATCGACTTCACCCCGGCCGCGACCGCGCGGCGGATCCCGGTGACGTTGTAGACGTGGGTGGCGACGTACGTGCCGTAGTCGGATGCGGCCTGGACGGCGGCACGCAGTTCTCTGTCGATGAACTGGACGGTGTACAGCGGGTCGTACATGGACGCCGCTCCGCCGCCGACCATCAGCTTGATCTGCGATGCACCCTTCTTGAGTTGCTCGCGCACGGCTGCGAGGACCCGGTCCTCACCGTCGGCGACCCGCATGAAGCCGATCTGTTCGGCGCGGGCCTGATCCCCACCGAGGGCTGTGGGGCATTCGTAGACGAAGCCGAAGTCGCCGTGCCCGGACGTCTGCGAGATCGCGGCCTGGGACGGGTAGATGCGGGGACCGACGAACAATCCCCGGTCGATCACCGATTTGATGCTGCCGGTGTCGCCGGCCATGTCGCGGACGGCGGTGAAGCCGCGCAGCAGCATGTTGCGGGCCTCGGCGAGGCCGTTGAGCGCGATGTGCGCTTCGCTGCCCATCACCATGTCGATGTAGGAGTTCGCGTTGCCGACGAGGTGGACGTGCGCGTCGGACATGCCAGGCATGAGGACCCGCCCGCCGCCGTCGATCACGTCGGTCTCGCGGCCGGGTTCGTCGCCGATCGGCGATTCGGATACGGCGACGATGCGGTCTCCGTCGATCAGTACGTCGCCGGTGACGAGCTCTCCGGAGATTCCGTCGAAAACTCGCACATTACGAAAAAGAAGGCGATGAGTGGACTTACCGGTTTCCGTCATGGCTGGGACGCTAACGCGCATCGAACACGACTTCCGACCAACCGAAAGGATCCCGAACCAATTCACCCCAACCGTTCACCCTTTTCGAAAAAGCGTTCTGACCTGCACCTATCCGATCGGACAGTTTCTTCCGAAAACACACAAATTTCCGATCTCCGACTTACACTGCGCCAATGCTGATTCACCCGACATTGCGCATGCAGTCCTGGGGATTCGTCATCGGCGCCGCCCTGTTCGCATTGGGTTCGGCGCCCGGAATTGCGACGCTTCTCGGCACCGCCGGTGCAAATACTTCGTTCTTCGTGGGTTCCTGGTTCTTCACGGGTGCAGCGTTCGTCCAATTGATGCTCAGTGGGCCGGCCACCGTCACGGACAAGGGCAGCCCGGCGATCCGCGCCGACTGGCTCGCGTCGCTGATTCAGTTCATCGGTACGCTGCTGTTCAACGTCAGCACGGGAGCCGCACTGCACGCCCACACCGTCAAGGGTGAGAAGCACCTGGTGTGGAACCCCAATCTCGAAGGGTCCCTGTGCTTCCTGGTGTCGAGCGCGATCGCGTGTGCAGTCCTCTGGCGAGCGGGCTCGCATTGGGCGCCACGCTCGAAGGACTGGATCAGCGGGTGGCTGAACATGCTCGGGTCGATCGCTTTCGGGGTCTCCGCCGTCGGTTCGTTCGTCCTCGACGACGGAAACACTCTCGACCCGAGCCTTGCCAACACCGGCACGTTCGTCGGGGCGATCTGCTTCCTGCTCGCCGCGGCGGTGTTCCTCGGGAGGCGCAGCGCCGAGGAACCGGAATCCGCAACGGCCTCCTGAGAATCCGCCGGCAGGGCACCTGCCGGCGGAGAGCGTCTCAGTTCTCCCCTTCGCGCCCTTCGAGATAGGCGCGAGCGGCGTCGGGCCCCTCGTCGAGCAGGATCCGGAAACCGTCCTCGTCGAGCACGGGTACTCCGAGATCGGCGGCCTTGTCGGCCTTCGAACCCGGGTTGTCGCCGATGACGACGAAAGCCGTCTTCTTCGACACCGATCCGGCGGCCTTGCCTCCGCGCGCGAGGACGGCCTCCTTGGCCTGGTCGCGGGAGAATCCCGCGAGCGTGCCCGTGACCACGATCGACAGTCCTTCGAGGGTTCGCGGGATCGATTCGTCGCGTTCGTCGGCCATCCGCACACCCGCTGCCGCCCACTTGTCGACGATCGCGACGTGCCAATCGACGGTGAACCAGTCGGTCACCGCCGCGGCGATCGTCGGTCCGACGCCCTCGACGGCCGCGAGCTCGTCGACGGACGCGGCCCGGATCCGGTCGAGGCTGCCGAACTCGGTGGCCAGCGCACGCGCAGCGGTCGGTCCGACGTGCCGGATGGACAGGGCGACGAGCACGCGCCAGAGCGGCTGTTCCTTCGCCTTGTCGAGGTTCTGCAGCAGACGTTCGCCGTTCTTCGACAGCACGCCCTTGGTGGTGCGGAAGAACGGGATGCGTTCGAGGTCTTCCTTCGTGAGCGAGAACAGGTCGCCCTCGTCGGCGATGATCTTCCCCTCGAGCAGTGCCGTGGCCGCCTCGTAGCCGAGGGCTTCGATGTCGAACGCTCCCCTGCCCGAGACGTGGAAGACCCGCTCGCGCAATTGCGCCGGGCACGACCGCGAGTTGGGGCAGCGCAGGTCGACGTCGCCCTCCTTCGCCGGGGCGAGGGTGGTACCGCATTCGGGGCACTGCGTGGGCATCTCGAAGGCGTACTCGGAACCGTCGCGCAGGTCGACGACCGGGCCGAGGACCTCCGGGATCACGTCGCCGGCCTTGCGGATGACCACGGTGTCGCCGATGAGCACGCCCTTGCGCCCCACCTCGGACGCGTTGTGCAGCGTCGCCAGCGAGACGGTGGACCCGGCGACGGTGACCGGCTCCATGTAAGCGAAGGGGGTCACGCGTCCGGTGCGCCCGACACTGACGCGGATGTCGAGGAGCTTGGTGGTGACCTCCTCCGGCGGGTACTTGTAGGCGATCGCCCACCGTGGGGCGCGGGACGTGGCACCGAGGCGGCGGTGCAGCCCCATGTCGTCGATCTTGACCACCAGGCCGTCGATCTCGTGTTCGATGTCGTGGCGGTGTTCGCCCCAGTAGCGCATCCGCTCGACGACCGCCTCGGCGCCCTGCACGCGAACGGTGTGCGGTGAGACGGGCAGGCCCCAGGCCGCGAAGGCCGCGTAGGCGTCGGATTGCGAGCGGGGTTCGAAGCCCTCCATGCGGCCGTAGCCGTGGCAGTACATGCGCAGACGCCGGCGCGCGGTGACGGCCGGGTTCTTCTGCCGGAGGGAACCGGCGGCGGAATTGCGGGGATTCGCGAAGGGCGGCTTGCCTTCGGCCACCAGCCCGGCGTTGAGGGTCTGGAAGTCCTCGAGCCGGAAGAACACCTCTCCGCGCACTTCGAGCAACGTCGGGATCGGGTATTCGGCGGTGCCGGTCAGCTTTTCGGGAACGTCGTCGATCGTGCGGGCGTTGAGGGTGACGTCCTCCCCGGTGCGCCCGTCGCCGCGGGTGGCCGCGCGGACGAGTTTGCCGTTCTCGTAGACGAGGCTGAGCGCCACGCCGTCGATCTTCACCTCGCACAGATAATCGGGGTGGGTGCCGGTCTCGACCTCGGCGCGCGAGAGCCACGCGCGCAGTTCGTCCTCGTCGAAGACGTTGTCGAGGCTGAGCATGCGTTCGAGATGCTCGACGGCACCGAACTCGGTGGCGAAGCCGCCGCCGACCAACTGGGTGGGCGAATCCGGCGTGCGGAGTTCGGTGTACTGCTCCTCGAGTGCCTGCAGTTCGCCGAGGAGCGCGTCGAACTGACCGTCGGAGATGATGGGGGCGTCGCGCACGTAGTAGCGGAACTGATGCTCGCGCACCTGTTCGGCGAGATCCTGCCAGCGCTCACGCGCCTCCGGAGGAGCGGTGATGGGTGCGTCCGTCGGTTCACTCACAGCCTGCAAGCCTAGTCGAGGGGACCGACCGGAATACTCAGAGCGTGTCGGCTTCCTCGGCGAAGGCCGACGCGACGTCGCGCAGCGAACGCAGAGCGGCCCGTGCTCCCTCCGTGGAGGCCGAGGCCAGCCCGCAGACCGGGCTCACCGCCACCGATTGCAGCACCTTCCGGGGGAAGCCGAGCCGGTCGATCAGTTCGACGGCCGGTGCCGCGTACTCGCGCCAGCCCGTCGAGGCCGATGCGGTGGCGGGCACGAGCCCCAGGATCGGGACCGTGCCGGAGTCGAACAGTTCGCCGAGTTCGTCGAGGTCGGAGCGTCGCACGCGTCCGACGTCGAAGGCCACGGCGTCGGCAGCGCTGCGTCGCAGGAAGTCGGCCGGGAAGGTGCCCGCGCAGCAGTGCACCGCGACGGAGAGCCCGGTGCCCCGGATCGTCGTGTCGAGCACGTCCAGCGCTTCCGGGTCCGGCACGGCAGGGACGGTCTCGAGGACGGTCCGGCCCTTCAGCGTTCCGGCGAGCACGTCCGGCAGCGACGGTTCGTCGAGTTGCGCGACCACCTGCACCCCGAGCCGGCGGGTGATCTCGGCGGCGTGTCGGGCCAGGCCTTCCGCGAGCGATTCGGCCAGGTCGCGGACGGCGCCGCGGTCGGTGAGCACCCGTCGTCCGGTGGCGAGTTCGACATGAGCGGCGAGGGTCAGCGGCCCGGCGGCCTGGACCTTCACGGGACGGCCGGCATCCAGCCCGGCGCGTTCCCATGCCTCCTCGAGCGCGTCGAGGTCCTGGGCGAGCAGGTCGCGCGCCCGGGCGGCCACACCGCTGCGCCGCGACACGAGGCGGTAGCCCGTGGTGGAGGTGTCGAGGTACATGTCGACGAGCAGGGCGCTGACCCGCCCGATCATGTCGGCGCCGAGGCCGCGCGCCGGCAGTTCGACGAGATGCGGCAGGTCGGTGAGTTCGCCGACGACGACCGCCGCGGCCTCACGCGGGTCCGTCCCGGGCCACGAGCCGATGCCTGTCGCGAGACCGGACCACACCTCGCGGCCGGTGGCAGGTGCCGTCACCGGTCCCCTGCCGTGATGGTGCCGCTGCCGAGGACGATGTCGCCCGCAGCGTCGGGCCGGTACAGCACGGCGGCCTGACCGGCGGCGACACCGGTGAGCGGTTCGCGCAGCGAGATCTCGATGCCCGGACCCACCGCTTCGGCGACGGCCGGGGCCAGGCCACCGTGGGCGCGGACCTGGACGACGCACTCGATCGGTCCGACAGGAGCGGTGCCGGAGGTCCACACGGCGCGTTCGGCCCGGATCGACTCGACCTTCAGCTGTTCGACGCTGCCGACCCGGACGGTGCCGCTCTCCGGTTCGATCGCGGTGACGTAGCGGGGGCGGCCATCCGGTCCGGGCCCGGCGATACCGAGTCCCTTGCGCTGGCCGATGGTGAAACCGTGCACGCCCTCGTGCTGCGCGAGCACCTCACCCGAACGGTCGTCCACGACGGCGCCGGGACGCACACCGATCCGGGCACCGAGGAAGGCGCGGGTGTCGCCCGACGGGATGAAGCAGATGTCGTGGCTGTCGGGCTTGTTCGCCACCGCGAGTCCGCGTTCGGCGGCCTCCTCGCGGATCCGGCTCTTGGGGGTGTCGCCGACGGGGAACACCGCGCGCGACAACTGCTGCGCGGTGAGCACGGCGAGTACGTACGACTGGTCCTTGTCGGCGTCGACGGCGCGACGCAGCACCCCGTCGTTCAACTGCGCGTAGTGACCGGTGGCGACGGCGTCGAAGCCGAGCGCGACGGCACGGTCGGCCAGCGCCGAGAACTTGATCTTCTCGTTGCAACGCAGGCACGGGTTCGGGGTCTCACCGGCGGCATAGGACGCGACGAAGTCGTCGATCACGTCCTCCTTGAAGCGGTCTGCGAAATCCCAGACGTAGAAGGGAATTCCGAGCACGTCGGCGGCGCGGCGGGCATCGCCGGCGTCCTCCTTCGAGCAGCATCCGCGCGAGCCGGTGCGCAGTGTGCCCGGCGCGGTCGACAACGCGAGATGCACTCCCACGACGTCGTGTCCGGCCTCGACCATGCGGGCGGCGGCGACCGCCGAGTCCACACCGCCGCTCATTGCCGCAAGAATCCTCATCTCCGGTCACCTCCTCGTCCACCGGCGCTCGCCAGTCCGGCGGCGCGAGCCCTGTCCACCACGGAAGGGAGAGTTTCGATCAGTTTGTCGATGTCACTGCGGGTTGTGGTGTGCCCCAACGAGAATCGGAGCGAACCGCGTGCCGTGATCGGGTCCGCCCCCATCGCGACGAGCACGTGACTCGCCCGTGCGACCCCGGCGGTGCACGCCGAACCGGTCGAGCATTCGATACCGGCCGCGTCGAGCAACATCAGCAGCGAGTCCCCTTCGCATCCGGGGAACGTGAAGTGCGCGTTGTTGGGCAGTCGTCCGGCCTCGCGAGGACCGTTGAGGATCGCGTCGGGGATCGCCGCCTCGACACCCGCGACGAGAAGATCGCGCAGGTGCGCGAGTTCGGCGGTGCGGCCGTGCAGATCCGAGGTGACCTCGCGCAGCGCGGCGGCCATCGCCACGATGGACGCGGTGTCCTGCGTCCCGGACCGTACGTCGCGTTCGTGGCCCCCACCGTGGGCGAGCGGCACGCACGGCACCTGCCTGCCGAGCAGCAGCGCTCCCACTCCCTGCGGACCACCGAACTTGTGAGCGGCCAGGGTCAGTGCCGACAGTCCGCTCGCGGTGAAATCGACCGGGAGATGCGCGACCGCCTGCACGGCGTCGCTGTGCATCGGGACGTCGAACTCGGCGGCGACCGCAGCGAGTTCGGTGATCGGCATGACGGTGCCGACCTCGTTGTTCGCCCACATGACGGACACGAGGGCGACCTCGTCGGCGTGGCGCGAGAGTTCCTCGCGGAGCGTGGTGGGATCGACGCGGCCGGACCCGTCCACCGGCAGCCACGTCACCTGGGCATCCTCGTGCTCGACGAGCCATTCGACGGCGNCGAGCACGGCGTGGTGTTCGACCGCGCTCGCGAGGATCCGGCGACGCCGGCGGTCCTGGGCGCGGCGGCCCCAATAGATGCCCTTGACGGCCAGGTTGTCGCCCTCGGTGCCACCGGAGACGAAGATCACCTCGGAGGGTCGGGCGCCGAGGGCGGCCGCGATCGACTCCCGCGACTCCTCGACGCGCCGGCGCGCTGCGCGCCCCGATCCGTGCAGGGAGGACGCGTTTCCGACGGTGGTGAGGACCGACGTCATCGCCTCGACGGCCGCAGGAAGCATCGGCGTCGTCGCGGCGTGATCGAGGTAGACGGTCGTGGAGGTACCGGAGGGACCGGCGGCGGGCGAGGTCATGACCGATCCAGGATAGCGGGTCGGCGCAGGTGCCCGCCGCGCTCAGGGGGGTCGCCCGTCAGGCGGCGTCCGGCGTCCGTGCCGCTCCACCGGCCGGTGAGCCACCGACCGGCAGGAACGCCACGGCCTCGACCGGGCGCTCGTCACGGACCGCGCGGGCGCATCGGGCTGCGAGATCGTGCCGGTCCCGACCCGGATGTTCGAGCGGAGCGAGCACGACTTCGACGACGACACCGCGGTTCCGGATCATCCGCCGGATCGAGGAACCCATCGTCTCGTCGCCGACGAAGGCCGGCACGGCGGTGAGGTCTCCCCCGCGCTCGCCGTATCGCAGGCCGACGGGCTGGACGGGGCACTGCGCGTCCACGGCCGCCTGCAGCAGGGCGGGGCGGAAACCGCCGTGGGACCGTCCGCATCGCGTCGTGCCTTCGGGGAAGACGGCGACGCGCCCGCCCTCCAGCAAGCGGGTGCGTACTCGCTCGATCACGTCGGGCAGCAGTCGCAGTCGTTCCCGTTCGATGGTGATGACACGCATCCGGCGTGCGAGTGCGCCCAGCAGGCCCCAGTCGAGCAGATCCGCTCGTGCGACGAACTCCGCGGGAGCGACCGCCGTGAGGACGAGGACATCCGTCCACGAGACGTGCGGTGCAACGACGAGCACGCCCCCTGCGTGCGCCCGCCGGTCACGCCGGTCGTCGATCGTCGGACGGATGCCTACGCACCACAACAACACGCGCGCACTGCGGCGCACCGCGCTCTCCCGACACGTCGCGGGAATCATCCGCCCGGCCAGCAGGAGCGGCACCACCGTCAGCACGACCGTGACGATCGCGATGCGCAACCACACCGTCGGCAGACCCACACGATCCGTCCCGTCCGGCAGGCACCGGATCCCGCACGGACTCGACGGCATCCACGCGTGCACCCGTGTCGTACCGGCCCGAGTCACCGCGACCCCCGCTCGGCACGCTCGGCGGCCGCGCGCAGGCGGGCGAGATAGCGGGTGTCCGCCCGGTCCACGGCGAGCATCGCGACGAAGTCGGCGACCCCGAAGTCCGGGTCGTGGGCCGGTTCACCACAGATCCGGGCACCGAGCCGCAGGTATCCGCGCAGGAGCGGCGGGACGACCGGGCGCGGCAACGGAGCGATCTCGTCGAGCGGGTGGCCGTCGACCACCACGGGATTCAGCGGTCGGACCCGCGCTGCGGGTTCGACGGCGTGTCGGTCGAGCAGCAGGTCGCGCACGGCCCGGACGTTCGACGCCTCGGGTTCGTCGGGCGTCGTGCGCATGGGCACCGAGACGCATCCGACGACCTCGTTGTGTCCGGTCGCCTCGAGATAGTGCAGGATGCCGGCCCACATCAGGGTGAGGACCGACCCGGAACGGTGGGCGGGATCGACGCAGGCCCTGCCCATCTCCACCAGGCCGCGCCCGTGTGGGTCGAGTGCGGAGAGATCGAATTCGGTGGCGGTGTAGTACCCACCGGCCTCGCAGGCGGCTCCGGGCGGGAGCATCCGGTAACAGCCGACGACGTCGTCGGTGACCCGATCGCGCACCAGCACGTGGTCGCAGAACTCGTCGAACCGGTCGGCGTCGGATCCGTCCCCCGCATCGGGGATCCGGAAGCCGGGTTCACCGGAGAAGACCCGGTACCGAAGACGTTGCGCAGCCAGGCGATCCGACGCTTCGGTCGACACGACGAGGGAGTATCGGGGGCCGGACAGGACGGGAGCGGTGAACCCACTCGGGCGGTACAGCACCGGCGATGTGGTCATGCCCCAAGGTGTAACGACCGTGGGAGGCGCGCCGGCGGCGACGGGGTGTCGCGGCGATGCATCGCCGATGAACACTCCCGCAGAATGCACGCGGNTCCTTTCGAAGGAGCGGGGCCGCGCAGGGATCGATCTGCCGGAGCGGATCAGCCCTTGTGCTTCTTGACCTCTTCGGTCAGCTGCGGAGCGACGTTGAACAGGTCGCCGACGACGCCGTAGTCCGCGATCTCGAAGATCGGGGCCTCTTCGTCCTTGTTGACGGCGACGATGGTCTTCGACGTCTGCATGCCGGCGCGGTGCTGGATGGCGCCGGAGATGCCGAGCGCGACGTACAGCTGCGGGGAGACCGTCTTACCGGTCTGACCGACCTGGAACTGGCCCGGGTAGTAGCCCGAGTCGACGGCGGCGCGGGAAGCACCGACGGCGGCACCGAGCGAGTCGGCGAGCTCCTCGACGACGGAGAACTTGTCGGCCGAACCGACACCGCGGCCACCGGAGACGACGATCGACGCCTCGGTCAGCTCCGGACGGTCGCCGCCGACGATCGGATCGCGCGAGACGATCTTCACGGCGTTCTCTTCCTGGGCCGGAACCTCGACGGCCACACGCTCGGCGGCGGCAGCCTCGGGCTTGGCCTCGATGGCGCCCGGGCGGATGGAGATCACGGGGACCTCACCGTTGGCCTTGGCGTCGACGGTGAACGCGCCACCGAAGATCGAGTGCACGGCGGAGCCGTCGGCCTTGACGTCGACGACATCGACGAGCAGACCGGAGCCGATGCGGGCGGCAAGGCGGCCCGACACCTCCTTGCCCTCGACGGACGCGGCGGTGATGACGGCGGCGGGGCTGGTGGACTCGACGAGCGACGCGAGGACGTCGACCTTCGGGGTCACCAGGTAGTTGTCGACGTCTTCGGACTCGGCGGCGTAGACCTTGACCGCACCGGCGGCGGCGAGGGCGTCCTGCAGCGCGTCGGCGGTGCCGGGGGCACCTGCGACGACGGCGGAGGGCTCGCCGAGCACACGCGCGGCGGTGATGAGTTCGGTGCTGACCTTCTTGAGCGCGCCCTCGGCATGCTCGACGAGCACGAGTACTTCTGCCATTACTACTTCTCTCCTAGATATGTCAGATGTTGTCGCGGGGCGCGATCAGATGATCTTCTGGCCGACCAGGTACTGAGCGATCTTGCTGCCGCCGTCGCCCTCGTCGGTGACGCGCTCACCCGCGGTGCGCGGGGGCTTCGGGGTCACACCGGTGACGGTGGACGCAGCGTTCGCAACACCGAAGATCTCGGGATCGAGACCGATGTCGGCGAGGGTGAGGGTCTGAACTTCCTTCTTCTTGGCGGCCATGATGCCCTTGAAGGAGGGGAAGCGGGGCTCGTTGATCTTCTCGGTGACCGAGACGATGGCGGGGAGCGGAGCCTCGATGCCGAAGACGCCCTCGTCGGTCTCGCGCTCGCCGGAGGCCTTGCCGTCCGCGATCGTGAGCTTGCGCAGGTGCGTCAGGTGGGGCAGGCCCAGGTACTCGGCGATGATCGCGGGCACGGCGCCCACGCGACCGTCGGTGGCCTCGTTACCGGCGATGACCAGCTCGACACCCTCGATCTGGCCGAGTGCAGCGGCGATCGCGTACGCGGTCTGGATCGAGTCGGAGCCGTGCATGGCGGGATCGTTGAGGTGGATCGCCTTGTCGGCGCCCATGGACAGCGCCTTGCGGATGGCGTCGGTGGCGCGGTCCGGGCCGGCGGTCAGAACGGTGACCTCACCGCCGTCGCGCTCCTTGATGAGCAGAGCTTCCTCGACAGCGCGCTCGTTGATCTCGTCGAGCACGGCGTCGGCGGCCTCACGGTCGAGCGTGTAGTCGCCGTCGCTGAGCTTGCGCTCGGACCACGTGTCGGGGACCTGCTTGATCAAAACGACGATGTTCGTCATGGGTCTGCGTCGACCTCCTGTGTGTAGCTGCCTTTGGTCGGCAAGGCGCTGCCTGAACCGAGCACTCGTGTCTTTCGCACGGCGTGTGCGATAGATTATCAGCCGCTAAGTTACCAGCCAGTAACTTGACGGGATTCCCGGTTCACCATAGCCGTACGGAAGGACGACGAAACCTGTGATCTGGAACACCGGAGACCACCCCTCCGGGGAGAGGTCTAATGTCGTGGCGGTGAGCGACACCCCCGCCCGCGCCGATGACGCGCACACCCTCCCCCTCACCGGCGAACGGACGGTCCCCGGCATCGCCGAGGAGAACTATTGGTTCCGACGTCACGAGGTCGTCTACCAGCACTTTCTCCCCCGTTGCGAGAACCGGGCCGTGCTCGAGGCCGGCGCCGGCGAAGGCTACGGAGCCGACATGATCGCCGATGTGGCGACGCGCGTGATCGGCCTCGACTACGACGAGAGCGCCGTCGCACACATCCGCGCGCGCTACCCCCGCGTGGACATCCGGCACGGAAACCTCGCCGAACTTCCCCTCGAGGACGAATCGGTCGATACGGTCGTGAACTTCCAGGTGATCGAGCATCTGTGGGATCAGACACAGTTCCTACGCGAATGTCACCGCGTTCTCACCCCCGGCGGCGAATTGCTCATCAGTACTCCCAACCGGATCACCTTCTCCCCCGGCCGCGACACCCCGCTCAACCCCTTCCACACCCGTGAGCTGAACGCCGCCGAACTGACCGAACTGCTCGAGGACGCCGGCTTCCGCGTCGAACTCATGACCGGCGTGCACCACGGCCCCACGCTGCGCGCACTCGATGCCAAGCACGGCGGATCGTTCATCGACGCCCAGATCGAGCGCGCCCTCGCCGGGCAGCCGTGGCCGGACGATCTCACCGCCGACGTCGCGATGGTCTCCACCGACGACTTCGCCATCGTCCCCGAGAACATCGATGCGAGCCTCGATCTCGTCGCGATCGCCGTGAAGGACCCCGCAGCGAAGGACACCGCTCCGTGAGTGCCGCATCGTCCCGCGAACCCGGCATGTTCGCGCTCGTCCTCCACTCCCACCTCCCGTGGCTCGCCCATCACGGCCGGTGGCCCGTCGGCGAGGAATGGCTCTACCAGTCGTGGGCAGCGACCTATCTGCCCGTCACCGACGTGCTGCGGCGGCTCGCCGCCGAAGGCCGGACCCGGATGCTCACACTCGGCATCACCCCGGTACTGGCCGCGCAACTCGACGACCCGCACTGCCTCGCCGGGATGCACCACTGGCTCGGCAACTGGCAGCTGCGCGCGCACGAGGCGGCCGGCATGCGGGAGGAGTCCTACCGCGCACTCGGCGCCCGCGAGCACCGCGCCGCCACCGCGGCACTGGAGGACTTCGAAACCCATTGGCGCCACGGCGGATCCCCCGTCGTGCGGCAGCTGATCGACGCCGACGCGATCGAACTGCTCGGTGGGCCTCTCGCCCATCCGTTCCAGCCCCTCCTCGACCCGCGACTGCGCGCCTTCTCGTTGTCCGAAGGTCTCGCCGACGCGCACGCCCGCTGGAACCATCGCCCCCGCGGCATCTGGGGTCCGGAATGCGGTTACACGCCGGGCATGGAGAACGATTACGCCGCAGCGGGAGTCGAGCACTTCATGGTCGACGGTCCCGCGCTGCGCGGCGACACCTCGCTCGGCCGCACGGTCCGCGACTCGGACGTCGTGTGTTTCGGCCGCGACCTGCAGGTCTCGTACCGGGTGTGGTCGCCGAAGTCCGGCTATCCCGGCCACTCCGCCTACCGCGACTTCCACACCTACTGCCACGACACCGGACTCAAACCGTCCCGCGTCACGGGCCGCACGGTGCCCTCGCACGAGAAGGCGCCCTACGATCCCGAACTCGCGTCGCACGCCGTCGACCGGCACGTCGCCGACTTCGTCGAGACCGTCCGGCAGCGACTGCGCAGCGAATCCGACCGCATCGGCCGGGACGCACTCGTCGTCGCGGCCTTCGACACGGAACTGTTCGGCCACTGGTGGTTCGAAGGTCCGATCTTCCTCGAACGACTGCTCCGCGCGCTTCCCGAGGCCGGCATGGAGGTGGGAACCCTCGCCGATGCCCGCGACCGCGGATACGTCGGCGCCTCCGTCGATCTCGAGAACTCGTCGTGGGGTTCGGGCAAGGACTGGCGGGTCTGGGCCGGCGACCAGGTCGCCGATCTCGTGCGTCTCAACGACGAGGTGGTGCGCACGACCCTCGACAGCATCGACAAGTCCCGCGAGCAGAGCACGTCGTCGGTCGCGCTCCGCAACCGCGTGCACGACCAGATGGTGCGCGAAGCGCTGCTGACGGTCTCCAGCGACTGGGCGTTCATGGTCAGCAAGGACACCGCCGCCGCCTATGCCCGCGACCGCGCGCACAAACACGCCCACGCCCTGCGTGAGATCGCCGAGGCGGTCGACTCCGGACGCACCGAGACGGCACAGCGTCTGGCCGACGGATGGAACCGCGCCGACAATCTCTTCCCAGGACTCGACGCCCGACGACTGCCCGGACGCCACGGAGGCCCGCGATGAAGATCCTGCTCGTCTCATGGGAGTACCCACCCGTCGTCGTCGGCGGCCTGGGCAGACACGTCCATCATCTCGCCACCGAACTCGCCGCGGCGGGCAACGAGGTGGTGGTGCTGTCACGTCGCCCGACCGGCACCGATGCGTCGACCCACCCCACGATCAGCCACATCGCCGACGGCGTGCTCGTGGTGGCGGTCGCGGAGGACGCACCCCACTTCGACTTCGGCGAGGACATGATCGCCTGGACGCTGGCGATGGGCCACGCGATGGTCCGCGCCGGGATCGGGCTGACCCGCGGCGGCATCGGCGAAGGTTGGTATCCGGACGTCGTCCACGCCCACGACTGGCTCGTCGCCCACCCCGCGATCGCGCTGGCCGAGTACTTCGACGTGCCGCTCGTGTCGACCCTGCACGCGACCGAGGCCGGTCGCCACAGCGGTTGGCTGTCGGGCCGGATCAACCGCCAGGTGCATTCCGTCGAGTGGTGGCTCGCCAACGAATCCGACCGTCTCATCACGTGTTCGGCGTCGATGCACGACGAGGTCACCGAGTTGTACGGTCCGGACCTGCCGGAGATCTCGGTGATCCGCAACGGCATCGACATCACCACCTGGTCGTACCGCGAACGCGAACCGCGTCCCGGGCCGGCACGACTGCTGTACGTCGGCCGCCTCGAATACGAGAAGGGTGTGCAGGACGCGATCGCCGCGCTCCCCCGCATCCGCCGCTCGCATCCCGGCACGACCCTCGTGGTCGCCGGTGAGGGCACCCAGTTCGAGTGGCTGCGCGAGCAGGCACGCGTACACCGCGTCGCACGCTCGGTGAGTTTCCTCGGCAACCTCGACCACACCGAACTGCTCGGCTGGCTGCACGGCGCCGACGCGATCGTGCTGCCGAGCCGCTACGAGCCGTTCGGCATCATCGCCCTCGAGGCCGCCGCAGCGGGTACCCCGCTCATCGCGTCCACCGCCGGCGGCCTGGGCGAAGCCGTGGTCGACGGCGTGACCGGACTGTCGTTCCGGCCCGGCGACGTGGCCGGACTCGTCTCGGCCGTCCGGGAAACCCTCGACGATCCCGAGGCCGCCCAAGTGCGCGCGCGGGCGGCCCGGGCACGACTGACCGACGACTTCGACTGGCGCCGCGTCGCCGAAGAAACCGCGCAGGTCTACTTGTCGGCGAAGCGGCGGGTGCGTCACCCGCTCGCACGCCCCACGATCCCCCAACGTCCCCTCCCGGACCGCGGATGAACGAGCAGCACACGGTCCAGGTCGAGCGCCTGGCACCGCACGAATCCGACATCGTCGCCGTCACCGCACTGCTCAACGCCGTCTACGCGGTGGCCGAGGACGGCATGTGGGTTCCGGGTACCACGCGGACCGACACGGACGAGATCACCCGGTACGCGCGGGAGGGCAGCATCCGCATCGCCCGCTCGCACGGCCGGGTGGTCGGCTGCATTCGCGTGACTCCGGTCGACGCGACGACGGCCGAGTTCGGGATGCTCGCCTCCGACCCGAAGGTCCGCGGCACGGGCGTCGGCCGCCTCCTGATCGACACCGTCGAGACGGAGTTCGCCGAGCGAGGTTTCGAGACGATGCAACTCGAGGTGATCCGTCCGCGCGACACCTCACACGAGTCGAAGGTGTTCCTCGACCGGCTCTACACCCGGCTCGGGTACGTGCCGGAGGAGCCCGCGCCGCTCGATACGCGCCATCCGGAACTCGTTCCGGCTCTTGCGGTCCTATGTGAAACGGTCGTCTACCGGAAGCCTCTGGGCCGACCCTGAGTCGACCTTCGACTCACGAGGTAGCGGACAACTCGGCCGGAGCGAGCGGCGGCTGCCGATCGAACCACGGCCGGGCCTGTTCGAGTTCGCCTGCGAGGGCGAGGAGCAAACTCTCCCCACCGAGTGGGCCGACGAACTGCACCCCGAGCGGCAGACCGGACACCGTCCAGTGCAACGGCACCGAGATCGCCGGGCGCCCGGTGATATTGGCCA
The DNA here is from genome assembly GCF_053345925.1 of Rhodococcus sp. C26F. Taxonomy (NCBI): domain Bacteria; kingdom Bacillati; phylum Actinomycetota; class Actinomycetes; order Mycobacteriales; family Nocardiaceae; genus Rhodococcus; species Rhodococcus sp. C26F. The sequence continues at coordinate 13,591 of NZ_JBKFBA010000035.1, read as the reverse complement.
GCTGCGTGTAGGGGGTGCGGCCCAGATTGTCGTCCACCACCCGGTCGATGAAACCGGCCCGGGTCGCGATCCACGCGGTGCGGGTACGCAGGAGCGCCTCGCCGGCACGCCGCATCCAGTGGGGCGTGTCGAGTTCGCCGATGCGCGACGGCGGGAAGGCGAGTGTCGGCGTGAGCAGCAGATCGTAGCGTTCGTGGAACTGCGCGAGACCGCTCGCGTACTCGGCCCAGCGGGCATGGGCCGCAATGTAGTCCGACGCCGAGGTCGCCTTGCCCACGGCGGCGATGATGCGGGTGTCGAACTCGAAGTCCTCGGGTCGTGCTCCGGTGAGGCGGCAGGCCTCGGCGACCTCCGCGGCGGCCGTGGCGAACCACATGGTGAGGAAGTCCTCTGCGAGACGCCGTTCGTCGATACCCGTCGAGGCGGGTTCGACGTGATGGCCGAGTTCCTCGAGCACCGCGACGGCAGCGTCCACCGCGGCCTTCGCCTCCGGATCGACCGGCGTCCCGATCGGTGACGCGGTCTCGTATCCGATCCGCAACCGCTTCGGCGCCGAGCGCGCGGCCTCCGCGTACGACTGGGCACGCTCGACGAGATACGGCCCACCCGCGTACGGGCCCGCCATGACGTCGAGGAAGGCAGCGGCGTCGCGCACCGTCCGGCAGATCACCCCGTTGGTGGCTGCCCCGTGCAGCGGTTCCCCGCCGCGCATACCGGTGGGCACGAGTCCGCGTCCGGGCTTGAGCCCGAGGAGCCCGCAGCAGGCGGCGGGAATGCGGATGGAGCCGCCTCCGTCACTCGCTCCGGCAGCGGGAACGACGCCGGCCGCGACCGCGGCAGCGGAACCACCCGACGACCCGCCCGGCGTCACCGACGGATCCCACGGGTTGCGGGTGGCCCCGAACGCCTCGGGTTCGGTGATGCCCTTCGCCCCGAACTCGGGGGTGTTGGTCTTGGCGAACGGGACCAGGCCGGCCCCGAGCCACCGATCGACGATCACCGAGTTCTCGTCCATCGGCAGGTCCGCGAGGACACGGGAACCGCACGAGGTCGGCTCACCGGCCAGATCCTGCCCCAGATCCTTGAGCAGGAACGGCACCCCGGCGAACGGACCGTCGAGCGGCTCGCGTGCCCGGACACGGGCCTTGTCGTCGAGCCTGCGGACGACGGTGTTCAGTGTCGGTTCGACCGTGTCGAGCCGCGCGATCGCGGTCTCGAGCAGCTCGCTCGCCGATACCTGCCCCGTCGCGACGAGTTCGGCGAGGCCGGTCGCGTCGTGACTTCGATACTCCGAGTAGTCCATCTGCTGTCCCCCGACAGTGTCCCGGCCCGCGTCGCTACTGGTGCACGTCCGCGGGCGTGTCTCCCGACTTCTTCCGTGCGATATCGGCGAGCGCCGCTTCCCGGGCGGCACGCTCGGCAGCGGCGCTCTCCCACGCCACCTTACGGTTCTTCACGACCTTGGCGGGCGAACCCACCGCGATACTGAAATCGGGGATGTCACCCTTGACGACCGCGTGCGCTCCGAGCACCGAACCGCGGCCGACCCGGGTGCCGCGGAGCACGGTGACCTTCGCGGCGATCCAGGTGTCCGGACCGATCCGGACGGGGCTCTTGACGATGCCCTGGTCCTTGATCGGGTAGGTGATGTCCTCGGTGCGGTGGTCGAAGTCGCAGATGTAGCACCAGTCGGCGACCAGCGTCGACGCGCCGACCTCGATGTCGAGATAGGTGTTGACGACGTTGTCCTTGCCGAAGACGACCTTGTCGCCGATCCGGAGCGAGCCCTCGTGGCAGCGGATGGCGTTGCCGTCGCCGATGTGGACCCAGCGGCCGATCTCGAGGCGCGACAGTTCGGGCGTCGCGTGGATCTCGACGTTCTTGCCCAGGAAGACCATGCCGCGCAGCACCACGTGCGGATTGGCCAGGCGGAACTTCGCCAGGCGGTAGTACCGGACCAGGTACCAGGGCGTGTACGCCTTGTTGTCCAGCACCCACTTCAGAGAGGACAGCGTCAGGAATCGTGCCTGTTCGGGATCCCTGCGACGGGACCCGCGCCACCTCGCCGTCAGAGGTGCACCCCACATGCTCGTCATAGGGGCAGCCTACGGTCCGCCTCGTTCGCGGCTCACGACCCCCGGCCCGATACGCTGACACGTCGAATCGTTCGCCTGTGGAGGAGTTGAGTGATGCGGGGTGTCCTGCGGACCGCGGTCCCGGCGCTGACGGTGGTCTTCGCGCTGAGCGCGTGCGGCGGTGGGGCCGGCACCGACGACGTGTTGTCGAGCGGTGGCTGGCCGGGACGGCACTCCGATGCCCGCAACAGCAACACCGCGACCGCCGAGAGCGTCGACGACCTCGCGCCCGGCTGGACGCGTCCGCTGGGCGGCCCGGTCGGCTCCCCCGCCGGCATCGCGGCCAACGGCCAGGTCTCGGTGGCGGCCGCGACGGAGGCCGGATGCAATCTGTTCTCCTTCCAGATGGACACGGGCCGTAAGCGCTGGTGCACGCGTCTCGCCCCGGCCGTCACGACGATCACCCCCGTCTCCGACGGCGTCGCGAACATCTACGTCGGTGAGGACGGCGGACTGCTGTCGTTCAACGAGCACGGCCAGCGTCGCTGGCGCATTCCCGTGAGCGGCAGCCCCCGCAGCGCACAGTTCACCTCCGACGGAAGCCTGTTGGTGGTCACGCATTTCGGTCAGGTCAACGTCGTCGACCCGCAGACGGGACACCTCGAGGCACCGCTGTTCGATCTGGTGCCGGTGCCGACCGTCGAGGACGGACAGAACCTGCCGCGACTCGCGAGCGATCACGGTCTGCCCGCCTGCTTCGGTGGCTCGGCGGACTGCCCGGTCGCCACCACCCCGGCCGTCGACACCGCCACCGACCGTGTCTTCGTCACCGTGTGGCGTCCGGGGGCGGACCGGTCGGCGCTCCTGGCGCTGCGCTACACACCCGGTGACGACGCCGTGGTCACCGAGGAGTGGTCGGTACCCGACCTCCCCGGAGGTGCGGTGACGAGTCCGGTTCTGTCCGCGGACGGTTCGACCGTCTACGTCCACGACGGGGAAGGTGCCCTGTGGGCGCTCGACGCCGAGACGGGCGAAGTGCGATGGACCCACGAGACCGGCCGTCCCACGGCGCTCGGTCCCGCCGTCACCGAGGACGGACTGCTGCTCCTCGCGTCGGCCGACGGCAGCGCCCCGCTGACGGCCCTGCGCGACGGCGGCGACAGCGTCGAGGTCGAGTGGGAACGGGCGGACGTGACTCCGTACGGTGCACCGGCGGTGACCGCCGACGGCCGGGCCTATGTGGTCGTCGACGGCGATCGGGGTCTCGCAGCGGCGGTGCTCGATCTCGCGGACGGAGCGACGCTCGAGGAGGAACCGCTCGATCCCTCCACCGGACTGCCGGTCGGCACCGGCGTCGGCCCGGGCGGGGAGTTCGTGATCACGACCGTCGACGGGGACGTGGTGGTGCTGCGCGAACCGCAGTCGGTGTGAGGACGGCCGCCCGTGTGAGGGCGGTCAGCGCGACGGCGTGCAGACGAAGGCTTCCGGCGTCCGGCCGATGCGGGTGAGTACCACGCTGAGCGAGGCCGACCCGCGCAGTTTCAGGCGCGGACGCAATGCCGCCGGGTCGACGTCGACGCCGCGCACGAGGATCTCGACCGCGCCGCAGTCGTGGCGAGCGAGCGCCTGACGGAGCGTCTTCTCGCTGTACTTGAGACGCTCGACGATCCGGAAACCCCGTACTCCGTCGGGCAGGCTGTCGCCGGTGAGATAGGCGATCCGCGGGTCGAGTTGCCACAGTCCGTGGGCTGCCGCGTAGTGGCGGACGAGACCGGCGCGCACGATCGCGCCGTCGGGGTCGACGATCCACTCCCCCGGCTTCCGTTCCGGAATGTCGTCATCCGCGGCGTCGGTGATCTCGAAACCGGTTCCGTCCGAACGCAGTACTGCAGCCCGTCGGCGCACGCCGGGAGTGCTCAATCCCGGCGAGTACAGGCACGCTTCGCGGACTCCACCGTCGAGCGAGACGACCTCGACCTCACCGGCCCAGTCGAACGAGTCGAAATCCAGTCCCGGTGCGCACTTCACGGCGAGATCGCGGCCCGCGTAGGCGTCGAGGAGATCGGGCAGCGGTGGTTGCAGCGCGGCCGGATCGTGGGTCCGTCGCCCGCCCGAACGGCGTGCGGGATCGGCGATGACGGTGGTGCCCCGCGTGACCGGACGCAGGGCGTCGGCGCGCAGGAGGTACGCCCCGGGGACGTTGTGCGCGGCCATCGCCAGACGCACGTCGTCGAGATCGCTGCCGATCACGGTCTCGGCGACCCCGACGAGTTCGGTGAGTTCGGCGCCGATCGAACACGTCACGTCGTGCACTGTGCGCCCGCGCACTCGCTCGGCGCGGTGGGCCGCGACGCGCGTGGGCGTCGACTGCTGCAGAGCGTCGTCGGTGAGCACCCACTCGCCGCCGCCGGCGATCTTCGCCTCCGCCTTGCGCCGCAGGATCACGGTTTCGACGAGCATTCCGGCACGATCACCGAAATGCGTACGCGCCCAACCGATATCGGCAAGACGCGTACGCGCCGACAGTTCCCGGTCGGCG
>NZ_JBKFBA010000035.1:0-8949 GCF_053345925.1 Rhodococcus sp. C26F | reverse complement strand
CGTCCGACGTCAGGTACTCGACGTCGGCGAGGGTGAAGTCGTAACCCAACTACTTGCCGGGCTTCACACCGGTGATCATGACGTTGTAGAAGAAGCTGCGGGGCACGACGTGCTTGAGGATGTTCTCGTCGACCCAGCTCAGCGTCTTCCAGCCACCGAAGGCGAACTTCGCCCAGTTCCAGCCCAGCTTCTCCTGCGGGACGGCGGCCTCGAAGGTGCGCACCGGCCAGCCGAGCAGGGCCGCGGCGAACTCCTCGCTCGACGCCTTGACCTCGACGGCTCCGGCCGAGGAGGCCAGCTTCTCGAGATCGGAAGGATCGAAGGTGTGCAGATCGACGACGGCCTCGAGGGCGGCCGCCCGGGAGGACTCGTCGAGCTCGGTCTGCGGACGACGCCAGTCGCGCAGGAAGGGCAGCTTGGTGATGTTGGTGGTGGCCTCCCACGTGACCCGGCCGAGCATGCGGGCGTAGAAGTTGCCGATCGTGCTGGGCTCACCGGCGAAGACGAAACGGCCGCCGGGCTTGAGCACGCGCAGCACCTCGCGCAGCGACTGCTCGACGTCCGGGATGTGGTGCAGCACGGCATGGCCGACCACGAGGTCGAAGGTGTCGTCGTCGTACGGAATGGTCTCGGCGTCGGCGACGCGGCCGTCGACGTCGAGGCCGAGGTTCTCGGCGTTGCGGAGCGCGACCTTCACCATGCCGGGCGACAGGTCGGTCACCGAACCGGTCTTCGCGACCCCGCCCTGCATGAGGTTGAGGAGGAAGAAGCCCGTGCCGCAGCCGAGTTCGAGTGCGCGCTCGTAGGGCAGCGGCTGATCGCCGGCCGCGGCGACGAACCGGCCCTTGGCGTAGTCGATGCACCGCTCGTCGTACGAGATGGACCACTTCTCGTCGTACGTCTCGGCTTCCCAGTCGTGGTAGAGCACCTGGGCGAGCTTGGTGTCCTCGAGCGCGGCTGCGACCTCTTCGGCAGTGGCGTGCGGATTCGGCGCGGGGTCGACCCCGTCGGTCCTGCTGGCAGTCATGCGGTGATCCTACTCATCGGTAAGCTGTGGACAAGTGCAGGTGCCGGTCGGCATCACTCGCCGACGAACTTCGCCTTGCCCGGCCCGTTCTCGATGAACGATTCGAGGCCGATGGTGCGGTCCTTCGTGGCGAACAGCGCGGCGAAGACGTGCTGTTCGATCTTCAGACCCGTATCCAGATCGGTGTCGAGGCCCTGGTCGATCGCGGCCTTCGCAGCGGCGAGCGCGCGCGAGGCGGCGCCGGTGAACTGCCCGGCCCAGCGACGCGCAGCCTCGTAGACGTCGTCGGGGGCGACGACCTCGTCGACCAGACCGATCGACAGGGCTTCGTCGGCGCCGACGAAACGACCGGTGAAGACGAGATCCTTCGCCTTCGCCGGGCCGACGAGCCGAGCCAGTCGCTGGGTGCCGCCGCCACCGGGGATGATGCCCAGCAGGATCTCGGGCGTGCCGAGCTTGACGTTGTCGCCGACGATGCGCCGGTCGGCGCCGAGGGCGAGTTCGAGGCCACCACCGAGGGCGTAGCCGGTGATCGCGGCGACGGTGGGCTTGGGGATGTCGGCGATCGACCCGAGGGCCGACTGCAGGTCGCCGACGATCTCGCTCATCTGCACGTAGCTCAGGTCGGCCATCTCCTTGATGTCGGCGCCGGCCGCGAACACCTTCTCGCCGCCGTAGACGATCACCGACTTCACGTCGGACCGGACGGTCGCCTCGCGCGCAGCGGCCCGGATCTCCTCCTGGAGCTGCCGGTTCAACGCGTTCATCGGAGGGCGGTCGAGACGGATGGTGCCGATGCCGTCGGAGACGTCGAGGGTCACGAATTCAGCCATGGTCCTCAGCCTAGATGTCGGAGCGCTGGGCCCACGGATGAGTACCGACCTCGTAGTAGCCCTCGTCGCCCTCGAACGCGATGTGGACCGCACCGTCGCGGCGGCTCATGATCGGCAGGATCGGCTCGATGACCGGGTCCGCCGCCATGAGGTCGGCGACCGTGGCGAAGCCCGACAGGATCGACAGCTGGCTCCACGTGGGCGGGAGCAGGATGCACCGGCCCGACCGCCAGTCGGCGAGGGCCTCCTCCGCGGTCTGCCACTGCACCAGATCGGTCTCGCTGGTGTTGCCGTCGGCCCGCTGTCCTTCCGGTACCGCGGCGACGAAGAAACGCGTATCGTAGCGGCGCCGCTCCCCCAGCGGGGTGATCCAGTTCGCCTGGGGACGCAGCAGGTCGGCGCGCAGCACCAACTGTTCCTTCTCCAGGAAGTCGCCGAAGGACAGCTCGCGCGCTTCGAGCAGACGACGCGCCTCGGCGTAGTCACCGGTGTCGGCCACCACCGAATCCTCGGTGGGTCCGGCGAGCAGCACGCCGCACTCCTCGAAGGTCTCGCGCACGGCCGCGAGCACCAGCGCGCGGGCCTGCGCCTCGCCGATACCGAACCGCTCGGCCCACCAGGTCACGTCCGGTCCGGTCCACCGCACCTCGGCGTCGGTGTCGGAGGGGTCGACACCGCCGCCGGGGAAGACGGTCATGCCGCCGGCGAAGTCCATGCCGACGACACGACGCTGCAGGAACACCTCGACGCCGCGCGCGGAGTCCCGCACGAGCATCACGGTGGACGCGTCGCGGATGGGTACCGCGGTGGGATCGAAGGTGGATGCCGAGCGATTGTTGGCCATGGCCTCAACCTAACCGATCGGTCCCGGCACCACCCGACCCGGAGTTACCGGCGGTGCCGTCCCGCCTGGCGGGTGCGGCGGGCGAAGAACCGGTCGTCGACCTTGTCGAGCGAGATGGACTGACTGAACGCCGCGCTGAGGTTCTCGGCGGTGATCACGTCGTCGAGCAGGCCCTGGGCGACCACACCGCCCTCCTTCAGGAGCAGCGCGTGCGTGAAGCCCGGCGGGATCTCCTCCACGTGATGGGTGACGAGCACGATCGCAGGGGCATCCGGGTCGGCCGCGAGCGTGCCGAGCCGGGCCACGAGTTCCTCGCGACCGCCGAGGTCCAGACCGGCCGCGGGCTCGTCGAGCAGCAGCAGTTCGGGGTCGGTCATGAGCGCCCGGGCGATGAGCGCACGCTTGCGTTCGCCCTCCGACAGCGTCCCGTACAGACGGTCGGCGAGATGTTCCGCGCCGAGGCTCTCGAGCATCTCCACCGCGCGGCTCGTGTCGATGTCGTCGTACTGCTCGCGCCACCGGCCCAGCACGCCGTAGCCCGCGGAGAGCACGAGATCGGTGACCTTCTCGTCGTTCGGCACCCGGTTGGCCAGGGCCGCGGAGGACAATCCGATCCGGGGTCGCAGTTCGGACAGATCCGTCTTTCCGAACGTCTCCGCGAGGACGTGCGCGGTGCCGGAGGTGGGGAACGTCTCGGCTGCCGCGACCCGCAGCAGCGAGGTCTTTCCTGCCCCGTTGGGTCCGAGAACCACCCAACGTTCGTCGAGTTCCACCCTCCAGGTCACGGGACCGACGAGGACGTTCCCGCCGCGTCGGACCACTACGTCGTCGAATTCGATGAGCAAATCGGGATCAGGTTGTGCCACGCGGACCATCTTCTCTTACGCCCGAGCCCGAAACGCGGCAGGATCGGTTCCCGTGTCGTCCTCCGCATCCGAATCTGTCGTGTCCGGCTCGGTCGCGCTCCCCGACCGGGCCGCCTTCCCTCTCGGACCCACCCCGGTCGACGGTGGGACACGCTTCGCCGTCCACGCCCCGCACAGCGATCGCGTCCAGGTCTGCCTCGTCGACGACGAGGGGATCGAACACCGCGTGGACCTGCCCGACCGCACCTACGGCGTCTGGCACGGTGTGGTCCCCGGCGTCGGCGCCGGGCAACGGTACGGCTATCGCGCGTACGGTCCGTGGCAACCGCAGTGGGGGTTGCGCACCAATCCGCACAAGATCCTGCTCGACCCGTGGGCCCGGCGAATCGTCGGCGAGGTCGGTGATCCGGACCGGCTGGTCCCCCACCAGGGCGACCCGTTCGGTGCGATGTCGACCGTCGACTCGCTCGGGCACACACCCCTGTCGGTGGTGACGCCCGTCCTGACGCCCATGCACGACAAGCCCCGCGTGCCGTGGGAGAACACCGTCGTCTACGAACTGCACGTCGGTTCGTACACGGCCCGTCATCCGCTCGTGCCGCCGGAGCTGCGCGGCACCTATCTCGGACTCGCCCACCGGTCGGTGATCGACCATCTGGTGGGGCTGGGAGTGACGACCGTCGAACTGCTGCCCGTGCAGGCCTTCGTGACCGAGCCGTCGGTGCGTGCGCGGGGGATGCGCAACCACTGGGGCTACTCGACCGCCTCGTACTTCGCGCCGCATCCCGCCTACGCCGTCACTCCCGGCAACGAGATCGCCGAGTTCCGAACGATGGTCGACGCCTTCCACAGCGCCGGGCTCGAGGTGCTGCTCGACGTCGTCTACAACCACACGTGCGAAGCATCGGTCGACGGTCCGAGTCTGTCCTGGCGCGGTCTCGACGCGCCCGGCTACTACCTGCTCGACACGCACGGACGGGATGTCGACCTGACCGGGTGCGGCAACACCCTCGACGCGTCCTCACCGATCGTCGTGCGGATGGTGTGCGACAGCCTGCGGTACTGGGCGGACGTGATGGGGGTGGACGGTTTCCGCTTCGATCTCGCCAGTGCGCTGGCCCGTCCGCGCGGTGGGGCGTTCGATCCGCGGGCGGCGCTGCTCACCGCGATCGTCACCGATCCCGTCCTCTGCGACGTCAAGCTCGTCGCCGAACCGTGGGACGCGACCGCGCACGGTTACCAGCTCGGGAACTTCGGGGCGCAGTGGGCCGAATGGAACGACCGCTACCGCGACACCGTGCGCCGCTACTGGGCGGGACGTTCCGGGATCCGCGAGATGGCGTCGCGGCTCACCGGTTCGGAGGACCTCTACGACAGAAACATCCGGCAGCCGTGGATGTCGGTCAACTTCGTCACCGCCCACGACGGTTTCACCCTCGCCGACGCGGTCTCGTACGAGCGCAAGCACAACGACGAGAACGGTGAGGAGGGCAGGGACGGGTCGAACAACAACGAGTCGGTGAACCACGGGGTCGAAGGACCGACCGACGATCCGGAGATCCTCGCCGCCCGCGACCGGCACATCCGGGCGATGCTCGCGACGCTGCTGTTGTCGACGGGCACACCGATGTTGCTCGCCGGCGACGAGTTCGGGCACACGCAGAACGGCAACAACAACGCCTACTGCGTCCCCGCGGACGTCCCCGTCCGCGACGCCTGGCCGCTGGACTGGGCGGACTCCGACCGTGCGCGAACGGATTACGTTCGCGAACTGCTCCGCCTGCGCAAGCGCGTCCCGGTGCTGCGGCAGCGACGCTTCTTCGAGGGCCGCGCCCGGTCCGTGGGTTATCCCGATCTCGTGTGGTTCGGCATCGAGGGGATCGAACTCGACGAGGATGCGTGGCACGACGACAGTCGCCGCACGCTGCAGGGCTGGGTCGACGGTTCGCAACTCGGCACCGTGACCCGCACCGGCATCACTCTCGAGGACAGCAGCGGCCTGTTCGTTCTGCATTCGGGCGACGCCGCCACGGTGACCCTCGCCGGACCCGAGTGGTATCGCGGCGACATCGTGTGCGTCTTCGATTCGAGTGCCCCCGACGGCAGACCCGCGGACACCTCCCCGATGCGGGTGGGAAGTTCGTACCCGGTCGACGGTCCGACGGTGTTGATCTTCCGGATCGCGGACGACGAACCCTTCGAGCGCGAATGATCTACGGCGCGGCTGGATTCCGCGTGCGTGTTCCCGCTCCCGACGAGGCCGAGGCGATCGCGCGCGTCCGGAACATCACGTGGCGCGCCACCTACGGCCACCTGCTTCCCGCGTCGTTCTACGACCACCACGCGTTCGAGCAGAACGCGGCGCTGTGGCGGTCGATCCTCCGACGCCCTCCGCAGACCCTGCGCGTGCGCGTCGCGGAAATCGAAGGCGGGATCGTCGGATTCGCGTCGGCGGGCGACCCCATCGGCGACGATGCTCCCGTTCGCGCGCTCCAGCTCCACACCCTGTACGTGCTGCCCGAGCACCACGGATGCGGTGCGGGACAGGCACTGTTCGACGCGGTCGTGGGCGCGGAACCGGCGCAGCTGTGGGTGGCCGAGGACAACCCTCGCGCCCACACCTTCTACCGGCGCAACGGCTTCCGGCCCGACGGGGCCGAGATGGTCCTTCCCGGCACGACGCTGGTCGAGGTCAGGCTCGTGCGTTGACCGTACCCGGCACCGCGATCACGGTGATCGAACCCGGAGCCACCTCGGTGAAGCCCGCATCGCGGACCGCGACGGCCGTGCCCGCCTCCACGCGGGCGAGCAGCTCGCGCCAGGTGTCCTCGTCCGCATCGCGGACGGCACACGGGAATCCGTCGGAAGCCCAGGCGCGTGCGGTGTCGACGTCCAATGCTCCGGCGAACAGCATAGCGGCGTGACCGACCTGCGCGGCCGCCTTGCCGACGGTCATCTCGAGGTCCTTCTGCACCCAGAGGATCGGAACGCCGTCCGCCGGTGGGGGCGGATCGTCGTGGGGCAGGTCTGTGCCACCGATCTGCAGGCGGGAGATACGCGGGTCCAGCTCCCCCACCGGGCCGGGCACGAACGCCCGGGCCTGGGCGCCGGCGTGGTCGACGGTGACTCCGTCGACGTCCTGCGCGGCACGCCAGTGCGCTCCGCGGGCGCGGCGGGCGACCTTACGGATCCGCGCGTCGTTCCACGCGAGGAAGGCTTCCTGCCACGGACCGGGTTCACCGTCCGGGCCGGGACCGACCCGCGGGTCGAAACACAGTGCCACCGTAGCCGTCGCGGCCGCCTCGAGCACCGCGCTGCGGGCAGGCGGATCGACCTTGGGGATGTGCAGCACGATCGGCATCGCCTGCACCTTCGCCGGATCGTCGGGGTCGGGTCGGTGCCCGTAGCCGCGGGTGAGTACGCCGTGGCGCTCGGCGAAACCAGGATCCGATGCCGGGTCGAAGACCCGATCGGGTGCGGCCTCGAAGACCGGCTCGGGTGCCGTGTCCGCGAAGTCGGGGTCCAGTTCAGACACTGCCGTCGATCGGGACGCGCCGCAGGGTTCCGTCGACGCGGTCGGCCGCCTCGATCTCCTCGCGGGTGACACCGAGGACGAAGAGCACCGCATCGAGGTAGGGATACGACAGGGCGGTGTCGGCGACCTCGCGCAGGGCAGGCTTGGCGTTGAACGCCACGCCGAGGCCCGCGGCCGACAGCATGTCGATGTCGTTGGCGCCGTCGCCGACCGCGACGGTCTGCTCGACCGGAACGCCCGCCTCGTCGGCGAACTCGCGGAGGGCACGTGCCTTGGCGGCGCGGTCGACGATGTCGCCGACCACTCGCCCGGTGAGCTTGCCGTCGACGATCTCGAGCGTGTTGGCGCGGACGAAGTCGAGTTCGAGTTCGTGTGCGAGCGGGTCGATGACCTGACGGAAGCCGCCCGAGACGACACCGCAGCGGAAACCGAGCCGGCGCAGCGTCCGGATCGTGGTGCGGGCACCGGGAGTGAGTTCGAGCTGCTCGGCGACCTCGTCGATGACGGTCGCCGGCAGACCCGCGAGGGTCGCGACGCGCTGTTCGAGGGACTGCGCGAAGTCGATCTCACCGCGCATCGCAGCCTCGGTGACCTCGCGGACCTTGTCCTCGACACCGGCGTGCGCGGCGAGCATCTCGATGACCTCGCCCTGGATGAGCGTGGAGTCGACGTCGAAGACGATCAGGCGCTTGGAACGACGGGCGAGACCGCCGCGCTCCACCGCGATGTCGACGTCCAGGCCCGCGGCGAGTTCGACAAGAGCATGCCGCAGTGCGGCGTCGGCCTCGACGCTGGTGTCGGGCGCGGTGATCATCAGCTCGAGGCCGGTGAGCGGGTAGTCGGCGATGCCGCGGATCGAATCGATGTTCGCGCCCTGGGCCGCGAGGGTGCGGCCCACCGACCGCAGCGCCTTGGCACTGACCGGGCTGCCCAGCACGACGACCGCGTGGGTCGAGACGGTGCGGGCGCCGCGCTCGGCACCGATCTGGACGTCGGCGTGCATGCCGATGGTGGCCATCGCGGACTCGACCTCGTCCTGCATCGCTTCGACGTCGGTCGGGCAGACGAGGAGGACACCGAGGGTGAGCCGGCCACGGATCACGACCTGTTCCACATCGAGGAGGTCGACGTCGTGCCGCGTCAGCGCTGCGAAGAGCACCGAGGTCACGCCGGGATGGTCAGGTCCGGTCACGGTCACCAGCACCGTGCTGTCAGACGCCACTACGTCTCCGATCGCTTGTCTGTCGAGGTACACACGGACGCACGCGCGTACCGGCTCGCTCGTCCATTGTTGCAGGTCGAACCGCCGCTCCCGTTCGCGGGTCCGGACCCACGGAAAGGCCGAAGCCCCGCCCGGTGAACGGGTGGGGCTTCGGTCGATCGTCGATCTGCGCTCAGGCGCGCGGATGGTCGCCGGGGGTACGGTCGGCACCCTCGAGGACGTTGACGTTGTGCTTGTCGCTGCCCGGGCCGACGTGCGCTTCGGCGCGCATCTTCTCGACCATGTGCGGGTAGTGCAGCTCGAAGGCAGGACGCTCCGAGCGGATCCGCGGCAGCTCGGTGAAGTTATGCCGCGGGGGCGGGCAGCTGGTGGCCCACTCGAGCGAGTTGCCGTAACCCCACGGATCGTCGACCGTGACGACCTGGCCGTAGCGGTAGCTCTTGAAGACGTTCCACAGGAACGGCAGCGTCGAGGCACCGAGCACGAACGCACCGATGGTCGAGATCGTGTTCAGGGTGGTGAACCCGTCGGAGGGCAGGTAGTCGGCGTAGCGACGCGGCATGCCCTCGTTACCGAGCCAGTGCTGCACCAGGAAGGTGGTGTGGAAGCCGATGAAGGTCAG
>NZ_JBKFBA010000034.1:8933-61924 GCF_053345925.1 Rhodococcus sp. C26F | reverse complement strand
TGCACGGGTCCTCGCCGAACAGCGATGCCGGGTGGAGTTACGGATCAGTCCCCGGGGCCCTCCAGGATCGTCACGGCGGCAACGGCCGTCGGCCCTCCGACATTGTGCGCGAGACCCGTTCGCGCTCCGTCGACCTGATTGACCGCCTGTCCGCGGAGCTGCTCGAACAACTCCACGCACTGGGCGACACCGGTCGCTCCCGGCGGATGACCCTTCGTGTTCAGACCGCCACTGGGATTGACCGGCAGCGACCCACCGACCTCGGTGACTCCCGCCTCGAGAAGCTTGAAACTCTCGAAGCGTTCGGCGAATCCGAGATCCTCGTAGCTGATGATCTCGATTCCGGTGAAGTAGTCGTGGATCTCGGCGACGTCGATGTCCCCCGGCGACAGGCCCGCGGTGCCGAACGCCTGCTTCGCCGCGCGCCGGGTCGCCGCGAAAGACGTGAGATCGCGCTTGTGCTGGTGCATCACGGCGTCGAAACCCAGACCGGTGCCGCGGATCCACACGGGCCTGTCGGTGTAGCGGTCGACGACGTCGTCCGCCACCAGGATCAGCGCGGCCGCACCGTCGCTCTGCGGTGCGCAGTCGTAGACCCCGAAGGGGGTCACCACGGTATCGGCAGCGAGAACCTCCTCCACCGACAGCTCGAATCGGCGGCACGCCTTGGGGTTGTTCAGAGCATTGCGGTGGTTCTTCACCGCGACCATCGCCATGTGTTCACGGGTGGCCGGCGACTCGTACAGATAGCGGCGCATGTGCAGCGCGAAACCCGCTTGCGCGAGGCCGAGCGGGAAATCCCATGCCATGTCGCGCGTCATGGATTCCCACTCCCAGAGCATGCCCTTCGAGGCCGTCTCCCGGAGTTTGTCGGCACCCATCACGAGCGCGACGTCGCACGCCCCCGACGCGATGCCGTAGACGGCGTTGCGGATCGCGTCGTGTCCGGTCGCGCAGGAGTTCTCGACCCGCGTCACCGGAACGTCGTGCAGACCCAGGGTGTCGGCGAGGATCCCGGACGGGAAACCGTCCGTCGTCCCCATCGATCCGAACCACGCCGCGTCGATGTCCGACTTCCTCACGCCCTTGTCGACGCTCGCCGCGCATTCGGCGAAGGCCATCGGAAGCAGGTCCCGGATGCCCAGAGCGAAATGTTCGGCGAAGGGTGTCATTCCTGCGCCGACGATCGCGACCTTTCTCATGCCGCTTCCTCCTCGTCCACGGGATCCGAATCGGGTTCGAAGGCGTATCCGTAGTCGGGGACACCCGAGCGCACCGCGATGCGGCGGAGCACCAGCCGTCCCCGGTCACCGATGTCGACGCTGCCTGCGACGGTGCCGGTGACCCGCACCAGCGCACGCACTCCGACACCGTCGAGGTCGACGACGACGAGCGAGTACGGGGTGCGCAGACCCGGCACCGGCACGTGCACGGTGACCTCGGTGTAGACCGTCCCGGTGCGCGGCAGTTCGACGAAGGTGTACTCGGTGTCGAGCGAGCCGTCCTCGTCGACCCGGTAGCGCGGCGGGAAGTCGACCTGGTTGCTGTCGAGGAAACGCCCGCCCTCCCATCGCACCTTGGCTTCGAAGGCCCGCTCGTAGGCCGCCAGCGAGATCGGGATCTCCCCGGGCAGGGTCTGCGCCGAATCGAGCACGGGCCGCGCCGGTCTCTCCCGGCGACGGACCTCGGCCGTCCCCTCCGCGACGGTCAGTCCCGACAGGCTGGCCTGTTCGACGCCGACGAGAGGTCCGGTGAGACCGGCCTCCGCCATCGCGGCCAGGGCGAAGAGCGCCGAACTCGCGCCCGTCGTGGGCAGATCCGTGGTCTGTGTGGCCGCGAGCGAGGCTGCACGCTGCGCCGGGACCCCCGCCACGACGGCCGGGGTGTCCACCCAGGCCGTCGCGAGCGAGGCGAGATAACCCCGCTTCCGGAGCAGTCTCGGGTCCCCGTAGTCGTGGATGTCGCCGGAGGCGTTCCGCGTACGTACGGGCAGGCTGCGCGACACGCGCGCGGCGGTCCGCACCTGCAGCCCGTGGTCGGAGGTGAGGGCCGCCGCCGCACCGGCCGAGTTCAGGTCGACCCCGATGACCAGTGTCCGTGGTCGCGCCGAGCCGAGGGCGTCCAACGTCGCCGGAGCTCCTCCGAGCCGTTCGATCACCTCGAGCTCCGGGTCGAGCCCGAGGCCGGCGAGCAGAACCGCGGCGTTGCTGCTCTCGGTCAGCGGCAGGTCCCGGCTGACGAGGACGACGTACTCGACGGATCCGCCCGCTTCGAGCGCGGCGCGGCCCGCCTCGACGGCGAGGGTGACGGCGTCCTCGTCGTCACCGGCGATCCTGGCGTCGGGGTTACCCCAGCACGGCAGGTACGTTCCGATCGATGCGATGTAAGGCATTGGCCCCTCCCTGAACCGGGTGCAGCCCCCGACTAGGTGACTGCGCCCGCTGTCTTGAGCTCGATGATGCGCTCCCAGTCCAGACCGATCTCCTGCAGGATCTCCTCCGTCTGGGCGGCGAACTCGGGTGCCGGTCCGGTCTGCGGTGGCGCCACGTCGAACTGCACCGGATTGGCGACGAGTTCGAGTTCCCCTGCCTTGACCAGATATTCGTTGTCGCGGACCTGCGGGTCGCTCACGACCTGCAGCGAGTCCTGGACCGGCGCCCACGGCCCGGCGAGCGTGCCGAACCGCTGGACCCATTCCGCGAGCGGGCGGCTGCCGATGACCTCGCGCAGGATCTCGACGGCCTCGACGGTGTTCGCGGCGATCGACTGTGCGTCCGCGAAACGCGGATCGTCGATGAGGTCGGGGCGGTCGATGTGCGTGCACACATCGGCCCAGAACCTCGCCGGCTGCAGCATCACGAACGAGATGTAGCGTCCGTCCGCGGTGCCGTAGACACCCGAGAGCGGGTTCGTCGGGGCACCGTGGCCACCGGCCTTCGGTGCTTCCATGTGCTGCCCGAGATGTGCGGACAGTGCGATGGTGTGGCCCATCGCCCACACCCCGCTGCTGAGCAGCGAGACGTCGACCACCGAGGGTTCGCCCGTGCGTTCACGCTTGAACAACGCCGCCGCGATCCCGCCGGCGAGGTTCGTGCCCGAGATCGTGTCGCCGAAGGCGGGTCCGGGAGGCGCGATCATCCCGTCGATGCCGGGCGGGGTGAGCGTGGCGGCGATACCGGCGCGCGCCCAGAAGGCCGTCATGTCGTATCCGCCCTTGCCGGACTCGACACCACGCGGGCCGAGCGCACTCCCCCGCGCGTAGACGATCTTCGAGTTGACCGCGCGGATGTCGTCGACGTCGATCTGCAGCTTCGTCCGCACCTTGGGCAGGAAGCTGGTGAGGAAGACGTCGGCGGTGCGCACGAGCTCGAGCAGCACCTCGCGACCCTCGGGGATCGAGATGTCCAGGCCGAGGCTGCGCTTGCCGCGGTTGGCATGCTCGACGTTGGGATTCGGATCACCCTCGACGCGAAGGGTTCCCGTCTGCCGCAGACCCCGTTGTGGGTCGCCGGTCACCGCGTGCTCGATCTTGACGACGTCGGCGCCCCACTCCGCGAGCACTGCGCCCGCAGAGGGAACGAAACCGTACATCGCGACCTCGACGACGCGGACGCCTTCGAGTGGCTTCACGACGTCACCGCCTTCGAGAACGCCTTGAGCTGCTGGAACTCCTCGAGTCCGGCCCTGCCCATCTCACGGCCGATGCCGGACTGCTTGTAGCCGCCGAACGGGACGTCGGGGCTGAAGTAGTTGCCGCCGTTGACGGAGAAGGTACCGGTGCGGATGCGGCGACCGATCGCGATGCCGCGCTCCTCATCGGCGGTGAGCACGCCACCGGACAGGCCGTACTTGGAGTTGTTGGCGATCCGCACGGCATCGTCGTCGTCGTCGAACGGGATGACGGCGAGGACCGGTCCGAAGACCTCCTCCTGTGCGATCTCGCTGTCGGGGTCGACGTTCGCGAGCAGGGTGGGCTTGTAGAACCAGCCCGGATCGACCTTCTCGCCACCGGTGACGAGGGTGGCACCGTCGGCCACGGCGCGCTCGACCATGCCGTGGATCTTCTCGCGCTGCTTCTCGCTGATGACCGGGCCCATGTAGATCTTCGGGTTCGACGGATCGCCGTAGGGCACGTTCTGCATCATCCCGGCGACCTGCGCGACGATCTCGTCGTGCTTGTTGCGGGGGACGAGAAGACGCGAGGTCAGAGCGCAGCCCTGGCCGGCGTGCGAGCAGATGCTGAAGGCGGCGAACTGCGCGGCGGTCGCGAAGTCGGCGTCCTCGAGGACGATGAGCGCCGACTTGCCGCCGAGTTCGAGGAAGACCTTCTTCAGCGAGTCCGCGGCCGCAGCCATGATCTTCTTGCCCACGGGAGTCGAGCCGGTGAAGGTGACGACGTCGACGTCCGGATGGGTGGTCATGAGCTCGCCCGGCGCGATCTGCGACGACGAGAGGATGTTGACGACACCGGCCGGGATGTCGGTGTGCTCGGCGATGATCTCGGCGAGTGCCTGGGTGACGAGCGGGGTGTCGGGTGCGCCCTTGAGCACCACCGTGCAGCCCGCGGCGAGCGCAGCCGGCAGCTTCGCCATGGCCAGCTGGGTCGGGTAGTTGTAGGCGACGATCGCGGCGACGACGCCGGCCGCTTCCTTCTCCACCCAGCGGCGGTGCGGCTGTCCACGGAACTCGACGTCGCCGAGATCCTCCGTGAACTCGGTGTTGCGCAGCAGGTCGGCGTAATACTTCACGATCTCGAGCGGTGCGTCGACCTGGTTGCCGTGGGTGAGGATGCGCGGGGCACCGACCTCGGCGATCGTCAGCTCGCGCAGTTCCTCGACGTTGTCGCGCAGGGCCTTGTAGAGCTGATCGAGGCACTTGATCCGGAACTCGACGTCGGTCGACCAGGTGGTCGTGTCGAATGCGCGTCGCGCTGCGCGGATGGCAGCTTCCGCCTCCTCGACACCCGCGTCGGGGGCGTGACCCACCAGTTCACCGGTCGCCGGATTGTAGGAAGCGAAGGTGCGCTCGGTGGCGGTGAGCTTCCCGTCGATCAGCAGCCGCTTCGCCACTTCGGTGGTCGCGGCGTCGGCCACAGCGGTGGCTCCGTTCTCCTGCACTGACATCCCATCTCCTCGCATCGTGTGGAAATCACATTCTCAGATCAGAGAATAAATCTGTTCGACTTTCGAGAACTTTAGCAAGGAGCAGTCCGGCAGGATAGTCCCGAAAGTGATCCCCACCACTTGACAACGGCCTACATGGGCGAATTCACCGGGTCTTGCGGCCCGCAATCGCGCGAGAGTATGGTTCTCGCAACCGGAAGGGAGATTCTTGTGATCAGCACTACAGCCCTCAGCCCGTCACTCGGTGTGGAAGTCACCGGCCTGGACAGCCTCGACGACGAGCGTGTGGTCGCCCAGCTGCTCGAAGCACTCAAATGGCGTGGCGTACTTCTCGTTCGCGGTATCGACCTCGACGACGAGGCCCAGCTCGCCTTCAGCCGCAAGCTCGGCAAGGTCGTCATGCCCGCCCCCGGGCAGGAGATCTTCACCGTCTCGCTCGACCCCGCCAAGACGCCGTCGGCCGAATACCTCAAGGGCACGTTCCACTGGCACATCGACGACACCACCAACGAGGTGCCGGCGAAGGCCACCACGCTCACCGCCCGCCACGTCGCAATGGTCGGCGGGGGAACGGAATTCGCCAGCACCTACGCCGCCTACGAGAATCTTCCCGACCACGAGAAGAAGCGGTACGAAGGTCTGCGCGTCATCCACAGCTTCGAGGCCGCCCAGCGTCTGGTCTACCCCGACCCCACCGAGGAGCAGGTCGCACGCTGGCGTGCGCTTCCGCCCCGCGAGTCCTCCCTGGTCTGGGAGCGCCGCGACGGACGACGCTCCCTCGTCATCGGCGCCACGGCCGATCACATCGTCGGCATGCGCCCCGAGGAGAGCCGCGAACTCCTCGACGAGCTGCTCGCGTGGACCACGCAGGAACGCTTCTCCTACTCCCACGAATGGCAGGTCGGCGACCTCGTCGTCTGGGACAACACCGGCATGCTGCACCGGGCACTGCCCTACGACCCGTCGTCCGAGCGCCTCATGCGCCGCACCACGATCGTCGGTGACGAGCCGTGGCAGTGAAGACAGCGGTCGTCACGGGCGGAAGCTCCGGAATCGGCAAGGCGATCGCCGAACGCCTGCGCAAGGACGGCCACCAGGTCGCGGTGCTCGATCTCAACCCCTCCGGTGAGGAGCTCGAGTACAAGGTCGACGTCTCCGACCGCGCACAGGTCGACGACGCATTCACCCGGATCCGCGAGCAGCTCGGCCCCGTCACGATTCTCGTCAACGGCGCAGGACTCGAGCTCTACAAGCGCTTCCACAACATCGACTACGCGACCTGGCAGAAGGTCGTCGACGTCAACCTCGGCGGCGTCTTCCACTGCGTGCAGGCCGCCCTGCCCGACATGCTCGAGGCCGGCTGGGGACGCATCGTCAACATCTCGTCGTCGAGCGCGCAGTCGGGTCAGCAGTTCATGACCGCCTACGTCTCGTCCAAGGCCGGCGTCAACGGACTCACCAAATCACTTGCGCTGGAATACGGTCCGTCCGGCATCACCGTCAACGCCGTACCCCCCGGCTTCGTCGAGACCCCCATGCTGCACCGCTCCGCCGAGAAGGGTCTGCTCGGCGGCACCATCGAGGAACACGTCCAGCGCACCCCCGTCCGCCGAGTCGGGCAACCCGAGGACATCGCTGCCGCCTGCTCCTTCCTGATCTCCGAGGAGGCCGGATACATCACCGGCCAGATCCTCGGGGTCAACGGCGGACGCAACACCTGATCCACCCTCTCCGCCGAAACCCGATCGAAAGGACAAACCAGTGGGACGTGTCGAAGGCAAGGTCGCGTTCGTCACCGGTGCGGCGCGCGGCCAGGGCCGCAGCCACGCGGTCAAGCTCGCGTCCGAGGGCGCCGACATCATCGCTGTCGACATCTGCACGGACATCGACTCGATGGGTTACTCCATGGCCACGCCGGAGGACCTCGAGGAAACCGTACGGCTTGTCGAGAAGGAAGGCCGCCGGATCGTCGCGATCCAGGCCGACGTCCGCGACGCAGCCCAGATGGAAGACGCTGTGGCGCGGGGCATCACCGAGTTCGGCAGGCTCGACGTCGTCGTCGCGCAGGCCGGTGTCGCCGGCATGAAGGGCGAGCCCCAGACCCAGGCCTGGACCGACGTCGTCAATACCAACCTCGTGGGCACGATGAACGCCGTCCACGCCGCCCTGCCGCACCTGAAGGCAGGCGCCTCCATCATCGCCACCGGTTCCACCGCGGCACTGATGGACGTGTCGAAGGTCGACCAGCCCGGCAAGGATCTCGGTGGCGTCGCCTACGTGTTCTCCAAGCGGGCCCTGTCCCAGTTCATCGACACGCTCGCAACCCATCTCGCGCCGCGCATGATCCGCGCGAACGTTCTGCACCCCACCAACTGCAACACCGACATGCTGCAGAGCGAACCGATGTACCGCTCCTTCCGCCCCGACCTCGAGCACCCCCGGCGTGAGGATGCGGAGCCCGCCTTCGGTGTGCAGCAGGCCATGCCGATCCCGTACATCGAGCCCGAGGATTCGAGCAACATGGTGCTCTTCCTCGCGTCCGACGAATCGCGCTACGTGACCGGCATGCAGATGCGCGTCGACGGTGGCGGCTACCTCAAGTGGTACGACTACCACATCTGACCGTTCGATCGTGGCGGGCGACCCCCGCACGCGGCAGGACGTTGCCGGACCGGACCAGTACACATCATCGACCGGGAGGAACATCGTGAAGGTCAGAGTCGACCCCGACCGCTGCCAGGGCCACACCCTGTGTGCCATGGCCGCACCAGAAGTATTCGAACTGAGCGACATCGACGGCCACGCGACCGCCGTCGTGGAGGACGTGCCCGCGCATCTCGAGGAGAACGTACGCGAAGCAGCCCGGTCCTGCCCTGAGCAGGCCATCGAGATCTCCTGACCACCAACGTTTCGACAGCCCCGATCGAAGCGTCAGAGAGGACAGTCATGAGCGTCGACGACGTCGTTGCCGACACATCCCACCGCACTCCGGTCCACCAGTTCGACCGGCACGCACCCGACTATCGCGACAACTTCCTTCCGATCACGGAAGAGATGCAGTCGAAATGCCCGATGGCCTGGTCGGACACCCACGGCGGCCACTGGGTCGCCGCGGGCAGCGACGAGGTGTTCAACCTCGTCCGGTCCCCGAACGTCTCCAACGACCACGACATCAAGGGTGTCCGAAAAGGCTACAAGGGCATCATGATTCCGACGGCCGAGCGCGCCTCCGGCGTGCGCGGCGGAATCCTCGAGATGGACGACCCCGAGCACCGGGAGTTCCGCGCCCTGCTCAACCCCTACCTCTCCCCCGCGGCGATCAAGAAGTGGATCCCCGTCATCGACGAGGTCGTGCGCGCGAGCCTCGACGAGAAGATCGAGAGCGGACGGATCGACTTCGTCGACGATCTCGCGAACATCGTGCCGGCCGTCATCACCCTGGCCATGCTCGGTGTGCCGATCAAGAAGTGGGAGGTGTACTGCGAGCCGGTCCACGCCGCGATCTACACCCCGCCGGACTCGCCGGACGTCGCCCGCGTCAGCGAACTGCACCGCAACATGGGCATCGACCTGATCACGAACCTGTTCGAGATCCGCGAGAATCCCCGTCCCGGCCTGATCAACGCGATCGCCGACGTCGAGGTGCTCGGCGAGAAGCCCGACGACATGGAGCTCCTCGGCATCCTGAGCCTGCTGATCGGTGGCGGATTCGACACCACCACGGCACTGACCTCGCACGCCCTCGAATGGCTGAGCCAGAACCCCGACGAGCGCGAGCGTCTCAGCCGGGAACGCGACAGCCTGCTCGACAGTGCCACCGAGGAATTCCTGCGGTACTTCACCCCCTCGCCGGGTGACGGTCGTACCTTCTCCGCCGACTGCGAGTTCGAGGGCACGCAGTTCAAGGAAGGCGAGCGTCTGTGGCTGTCGTGGGCGATGGCCAACCGCGACCCCGCTCTGTTCGACGACCCGAACTCGATCGACCTCGAGCGGAAGGGAAACCGCCACTTCAGCTTCGGTCTGGGTGTCCACCGGTGCATCGGATCGAACCTGGCGCGCACGGTGTTCAAGCGAATGCTGCTCGCCGTTCTCGACCGGATGCCCGATTACACGTGCGATCCGGAGACGACGGTGCACTACGACTCCATCGGCGTCATCCAGGGCATGCGGCACCTCCCGGCGACGTTCACACCGGGCAAGCGCCTCGGCGCCGGCCTCGACGAGACGCTGGAGAAGCTGCAGGTCCAAATCGACGAGCAGGAACTCGCGGCACCCATCACGGCTGCCAAGTAACACCGCTCGAACGTGAACCAGGAGTGAGGAAGGCCGGTATCGGTGGCTGAGACGACGGTGGTCGAGCGGGAGACGGGCGATGCCCCGGCGAAGGCGTCCGGACGCCCTCTCCCTCAACTGACCCTGCAGAACAAGTTCTTCTGGACCTCCGGCGAGGACGGCCGGTTGCGGATCCAGGAATGCGAGTCGTGCTCGGCTCTCATCCATCCGCCCCAACCGGTCTGCCGGTACTGCCGGGAGAAGCAGATGGGTGTGCGCGTCGTCTCCGGCTACGCGACGCTCATCGGGTTCACCGTCAACCACCGTTTCGGGCTGCCCGGCCTTCCTCCTCCGTTCGTCATCGCGCAGGTCGCACTCGAGGAGGATTCGCGAGTGCGCCTGACCACCAACGCGGTCGAATGCGATGCCGAGCAGCTCGAACTCGGCATGCGCATGGAGGTCGTCTTCCATCGGGACGGCGACGTCTGGCTGCCGCTCTTCCGCCCGGCAGCGGAACAGGGCACACCTGCTCCGCTGCCCGTGGACGACATCGAACCCGAGCAGATCCGTTTCCACATCCGTCCGCCCGCGAGCCCGGACAAGTTCGAGGACAAAGTCGCCATCACCGGTATCGGCATGTCCGACATCGGGCGCCGCCTCATGGTCGATCCCGTCTCGCTCACCGTGCAGGCGTGCGAACGTGCCGTCGCCGACGCCGGACTGACGATGGACGACATCGACGGCCTGTCGACCTATCCCGGTGCCGGCCCGATCATCGGTTTCGGCGAAGGCGGTGTCGCCGCCGTCGAATCCGCTCTCGGACTGCGTCCCACCTGGTTCAACGGCGGCATCGAGACCCCCGGGCCCAGCGGCTCGGTGATCGCCGCGATGCTCGCCGTCGCGAGCGGTCTCGCCCGGCACGTGCTCTGCTACCGCACCCTGTGGGAATCGACCTACAACGAACTCGTCAAGGCCGGGCAGATCACGCCGCCCGGCGGACGCACCCCCAGCTGGATGGTGCCCTTCGGCGGTGTCTCCGCCGCCCACACCCTCGCCCAGAACGCCCAGCGACACTTCCACCGCTACGGCACCACCCGCGAGACCCTCGGCTGGATCGCGCTCAACCAACGTGCGAACGCCGCCCTCAATCCCGGTGCGATCTACCGCGACCCGTTGACGATGGACGACTACCTGTCGGCGCGACCGGTCACCACCCCCTTCGGCCTGTACGACTGCGACGTGCCCTGCGACGGCGCCGTCGCGGTGATCGTCTCCGCCGTCGACACCGTGAGGGACCTGCCCGGCCCGGCGATCCGCGTGGAGGCCGTCGGCACCCAGGTCGTCGAACGCATCGAGTGGGATCAGAGCACGCTCACCCACGAACCGCAGGTCCTCGGACCGGCCGCCCATCTGTGGACCCGCACGTCGCTGCGACCCGAGGATGTCGACGTCGCACAGCTCTACGACGGCTTCACCTTCAACGCGCTGTCGTGGATCGAGGCCCTCGGCTTCTGCGGGATCGGCGAGGCGAAGGACTTCCTCGACGGCGGGAAGAACATCGCCCGCGACGGCATCCTCCCCCTCAACACCCACGGCGGGCAGCTTTCGCACGGCCGCACCCACGGAATGGGCCTCGTCCACGAAGCGGTCACCCAGCTGCGCGGCGAGGCCGGCGACCGCCAGGTGCGCGACGCCCGCGTCGCCGTGGTCAGCAGCGGCGGGCTCACTCCCGGCAGTGCGATGCTGCTGCGGAGCGACACATGAGCACTGCCCGCACACAGTCCTCACCGATCGAGGAGGCTCACATCGGCGGCGCGGGAGACGACTCACCCGTAGTCCGCGTCGTCGATGTCGAGGGCATCCCGATGTCCGCTCTGGTCGCCGAAGCACCCGAACCGCGCGCCGTGATCGTGGCGTTGCACGGTGGTGCCGCCCGCGCGGCCTACTGGGACTGCCCCGGCCACCCCGAGCTGTCGATGATGCGCGAGGCCGTGGCGCACGGTTTCACTGTGATCGCCCCGGATCGTCCCGGCTACGGCGAGTCGCGACCGCACCGTGAGGAGCTGGGTGCTCCGGATGTGCGTGTCGATCTCGCCTACCGCACCGTCGACGCGCTGCTCGGCACAGCACCCCGTGGCGCCGGCCTCTTCCTGTGGGGGCATTCGGTGGGAAGCGAGCTGACGACGCGCATGGCCGTCGAGAACCGGCACGACGAGGTACTCGGCATCGAGCTGTCCGGCACGGGTCGCGAACACCACGCCCTCGCCGCCGGGATCCTCGGCACGCGCGAACGGTACGCGAACGCTCGCGGGGTCGGCGAACTGCTGTGGACACCCGCCGAGCTGTACCCGCCCGACATCGTCGGTGGCGCCGTGATCGCCGCACGCACACCCGACTACGAGGCCGACGTGACGGCCGGTTGGCCGACCGTCGACTTCCCCGCCCTCGCCGCGCAGGTCCGCGTGCCCGTGCACTTCACCGCCGCCGAGCACGAGAAGGTCTGGCGCAACGATCCGCACGCGCTCGAGGACGTCGCTGCGATGTTCACGGCAGCGCCGGGCGTGACCCTGCACCTCCATCCCGGCGGTGGACACAATCTCAGCATCGGTTACGCCGGGCCGGCCTACCACCGGACGGTGTTCGCATTCGTCGACGAGTGCATCGCACACCAGGAGGTACCGGCCCTATGACGTCCCATCCCCGATCGGAGGCACTGTGATGCGTGTCGGATTCATCGGACTCGGAAGCCAGGGCGGGCCGATGGCACGCCGGATCGTCGAGTCGGGATACGAGACGACGCTGTGGGCCCGCCGCCCGGAATCCCTTGATCCCTACGCCGATACGGCCGCGAAGTACGCGGAGTCACCCGCCGAGCTCGGCGCGGTCAGCGACCTCGTCTGCCTGTGCGTGGTGAACGACGACGACGTGCGCCAGGTGATCACCGGTGAGAACGGTGTCCTCGAAGGCATGAACGAGGGCGGCATCATCGCCGTCCACAGCACGATCCATCCGGACACCTGCCGCGAACTCGCCGCAGCCGCACGCGAACGCGGCGTGTCGCTCGTCGACGCCCCGGTCAGCGGAGGCGGAATGGGCGCTGCCGCAGGCACTCTGCTCGTCATGGTCGGTGGTGAGAGCGACATCGTGGAGCGGT
Organism: Rhodococcus sp. C26F; assembly: GCF_053345925.1. NCBI lineage: Bacteria > Bacillati > Actinomycetota > Actinomycetes > Mycobacteriales > Nocardiaceae > Rhodococcus > Rhodococcus sp. C26F. The sequence continues at coordinate 49,375 of NZ_JBKFBA010000034.1, read as the reverse complement.
GTCGGCCGGTGTTCTCCACCTACGGCGATCCGGTGGTGCACCTCGGGGACCTCGGAGCGGGCCTGGTCGCCAAGCTCCTCAACAACCTGTTGTTCACGGCGAACCTGGCACTGGCCGAGAACACCCTGGCGCTCGGCGCGGAACTCGGCGTCGATCCCGCCCGCCTCGGTGAGGTCGTCTCGCACGGCTCCGCGAACAGTTTCGCGCTCGGACGCGTGGTCTCGGCCGGGGGCAGCCTCGACCGGATCGGCGGGCACGCCGGTGAGCTGCTGAAGAAGGACGTGAGTCTCGTGGCAGGTCTGGCCGCGGCGGCCGGGGCCTCGGAGGGCATCACCTTCACCACCGCCGATGCGAGCCTCGAGCGGATGGGGCACCCGCGATGAACCGCGTGCACTTCGTCGGCGCCGGACGTATGGGGCTGCCGATGGTCGAACGCCTGGTGGCCGACGGACACGACGTGCACGTGCTCGCGCGGCGCGACGACGCCCGGGCGGCCGTGGAGAAGACCGGTGCGACCGCGGTCGGCGACATCACCGGTATCGGCATCGACGCCGAACTCGTCGTCGTCTGCGTGTTCACCGACGAGCAGGTACGGCAGGTGTGCCTCGACGGCGGTGTGCTCGGACAGATGCCGCGAGGTTCGACCCTCGTCGTCCACACCACGATCAGCCCGCGCACCGTGGAGACACTGGCTGCCGCGGCCGAGCCGTACGGAGTCGCGGTGATCGACGCCGCCGTCAGCGGCGGTCCGCACGACATCGCGGCCGGTGCGCTGACGTTGTTCCTCGGCGGGACGGACGACGCTGTCGCCGCCGTGACGTCGGTGCTGAAGAGCTACGGTGATCCCGTCCTGCACGTCGGTACTCCCGGGAGCGGGCAGAAGGTCAAGCTGGTCAACAACGCCCTGTTCGCGGCGGAGATCGGCCTGCTCGGCGAGGCGGCCGAGCTGGGCCGTCAGCTCGGGGTCGACGAAGCGGCACTGTTCTCCGCCCTTCCCCATGGCAGTTCGTCGTGCAAGGTCATGGGGAACATCGCGATGCGCGGATCGGTGTCGGAATTCCGCAGTGCCGTGGATGAATTCCTCACCAAGGACGTGGCGGTGGTGCGGGCCGCTGTGTCGGAGCTCGGAGGAGACCTCGGGGTCCTCGACACGGCCATCGACGCACACACCCGGTAGGCGGTCCGGCGAGGCGTCCCGGGTGGTGGTCCTGCTCCACTGCACGGGACGCCGTCCGCGCCGTCGTATCCCGCGTTTGCACACCGGTGCGGACAGATGCACCTGGTGTACACCGAGTTTCCGTCCGCCGGGATACGCAAACGCTCACCCCGGGACATCCCATCGAAGCGAAAGGGCATTCCATGGAAGGCCTGAAGGACAAGATCGTGCTGGTCGCCGGTGCCGCAACGGGTCTCGGCGCCGATTCCGCCCGCCGCCTCGCCCGCGAGGGTGCCCGGGTGGTCGTCGGTGACCTGAACCACGCTGGTGCACAGAGCACCGCCGCGTCCATCACGGAGACCGGCAGCACGGCCGTCGCGGTCGAGTTCGACATCTCCGACGACGACTCCGTGCGGGAGCTGGTCGCGAGGACGGTCGAGACGTACGGCGGGCTCGACGCCGTCCACATCAATGCCGGCGACATGGGTGCCGTCACGAAGGACACCGATGTCGTCGACATCGACCTCGAGATCTGGGACCGCACGGTTGCCGTGAATCTGCGCGGCCACATGCTCGTCACCCGTCACAGCGTCCCGAAGCTGCTCGAACGCGGCGGCGGCGCGATCGTGTACACCTCGTCCATCGCCTCGTTCACCGGCGACCCGCAACGGCCGGCCTATTCGGCGACGAAGGCAAGCATCAATGCGCTCGCACGGCACGTCGCGTCGCGATGGGGCAGGGAGGGCATCCGGGCCAACGCGGTGACCCCGGGACTGATCCTCACCGACGAGATCCGGAACGGAGCGGCACCGGAACTGCTGGCAGGCATGCTCGCGCGCACGCGCAGCACCCGGCTCGGTGAGGCCTCCGACATCTCGAGCATGGTCGCCTACCTGATGTCCGACGACGGCTCCTGGATCAACGGCCAAGTGGTCAACGTCGACGGCGGCACCGTGCTCCGGTGACGGGTCTCACCGGGTGATTCGCCCAATTAATCAATCAGGTTGATAAATCCGGTTGTATATTCGGCCGGGTGGACACGATCGAAGGAACCCTCGCCCAGTCCCTCAGGGAATCCCTGAGGCCGCTGTGGAGACAGCTCAACGCACACAAGACGCTCTCCACGGGCAAACTCGACGTGCTCGTCCACCTGGCCGACCGCGGCCGTGCCACGTCCGCAGAACTCGCGACGGCGGCGAAGATCAGCCCGCAGGCGATCGCCACCGCCGTCCGCGAAATCGAGAGCCTCGGGCTCATCACTCGCACTCCCGACGACCGCGACCGGCGTCGGGTGTGGATCGAACTCACCGAGGCCGGCCGGGAACGGCTCGCCCACGAACGCTCGATCGGCAACGCGTGGCTCGAACGGGCGATCGCCGAACAGCTGACCGACGACGAGAGACAACTGCTCGGCGCCGCCGTCCCACTCCTGCGGAAGCTGACGGGCGGTGCTGCCGTTGAGTGAGCGCACCGAACGATCCCTGCTGCTTCCCGCCCTCGTCTACACCGCTCTGACCAGTGCGATCGTCAGTTCCCTGGGCATGCTGCTCGTGCCGACCATCGCCGAGGAGTTGTCGGTGTCCGTCAGCTCCGCACAGTGGATGCTCACGATCAATCTGCTCGTCGGCGCCGTCGCCACCCCGATCATGGGGCGGCTCAGCGACGGCCCGCACAAGAAGCGGCTGCTGTTGGTGTCCCTGGCGACCATCCTGGTGGGCTCCGTCCTTGCGGCGTGCGCCCCGAACTTCACCGTCTTCCTCATCGGCCGGGCCCTGCAGGGGCTGTCCTACGGCATCGTGCCCGTGACCATCGCCCTCGCCCGCCGATACCTGGCGGAGGACAAGGTGCGTGTGGGCATCTCCAGCCTGTCGGTCACCGTCTCCACCGGTCTCGGAATCGGCTATCCGCTCACCGGCATCCTGGCCAGTGCCGCCGGTTTCCGCGCCGCCTTCGCGTTCGCCGCCGTCTTCCTCGTGACCGCGTCGATCGTGGTGTGGCGCATCGTTCCGAACGGACCGGACGAGCGTGGCCTCCGCACGAGGTTCGACACCGTCGGCGCCCTCCTCCTCGGTGCGGGGCTCGCGGCCCTGCTCGTCGCGGTCAGCGAAGGCGCCAACTGGGGTTGGTCCTCAGGGTGGACCCTCTCCTGCTTCCTCATCGCGGCGGTCCTGCTGGCCGGGTGGTCGTTCGTCGAACTGCGCATCCCGAATCCGCTCGTCAACCTGCGGGTGGTCCGCAACAAGGACGTGCTGCTCGCCAACGGCACCGCCATCAGCCTCGGCGCCGCGATGTACATCGGGTTGTCGGTGAGCAGCCTCATCGCGCAGTCGCCGACCTCCACCGGTTACGGCATCGCCCTGCCGCTGTTCTGGGCCGGCTTCGTCATGCTTCCGCTGTCGGTGGGAAGCTTCGGCGCCAACCGTGTGGTGCGCGCACTCGCGCGTCGCATCCGACTGACGACGCTCCTCCCCCTCGGCGCCGGCGTCATGACGGTCTCGGCCTTCCTACTGTGGTTCGAACACGACCGGCTGTGGGAGATCCTCGTCGGAATGTTCCTGTTCGGCATCGGCATGGGCACGACCTACGCCGCGATGCCCGCGCTCATCGCACGCAGCGTGGCCGACACCGAACTCGGCAGCGCCGTCAGCTTCAACCAGGTCCTCCGCACCGTCGGTGGTGCCTTCGGCAGCGCCCTGTCCGGCGCCGTCCTCGCCGCACACATGGGCGCCGACCTCCATCCGACCGACGGAGGTATCACCCTCGCGTTCGCCCTCGGGGCGTGCGGCAGCGTGATCGTGTTCGCCGCGCTCGTGGTCAACCACGTCCGGTCCCGTGCCCGAAAGGGTGAGGCACCCTCCTCGAGGGTGCCTCACGACGTATCGTCCTCCCGCTGACGCGAGCCCTACGGCTCGTCGAGCGACACCCCGTACACCTGCTCGAGATGACGCACCACGGCCATCTGGTCCACCCCCGGCTCCAACGACTCGACGGCGGCGTTCCACACCTGCCCGATCGCCTCCCCGAGCACGGGGCTGATCCCCTGGTCGTGGGCGAGGTCGAGTGCAATCCCGACATCCTTGCGCATCAACGCCGCCGCGAACCCCGAATCGAAGGTGCGTGAGAGCACGAACTTCTCGTACTTCGTCTCGGTGGCCTGGTTGCGGCCGCTGCCGGCATTGAAGACCGAGAGCAGGGTCGCCGGGTCGATCCCGAACTTCTTCCCCACCAGCAGGACCTCTGCCGCGACGAGCACGTTGTTCGCCGCGAGGAGATTGTTCAGCGCCTTGGCGGCATGACCCGATCCGACGGGTCCGACCCGGATGATCTCGCTGCCCGTCTCCTGCAACAACGGCGTCACCCCGTCGACCACGGCGGCGTCGCCACCGGCCATCACGGCGAGGGTGCCCTGTTCGGCGCGCGCAACACCGCCGCTCACGGGGGCGTCGACGACACGCATGCCCTTCTCCGCTGCGATCTCGGCGAGGCGTTGCGTGCGGGTCGGCACGCTCGAGCCCATGTCGACGATGACCGAGCCCGGTCGCAGGTGTTGCAGCAGACCGTCCTCGGAGAGCACGACGGAGTCGACGATGTCGCTCGTGGGCAGCATCAGGACAACGACGTCGCAGTCGGCGAAGTCCTCGGTGCCACCGGCACCGACTGCGGTGGGGTGCTTGTCGACGAACCGCTGCTGGGCGGCGGGATCGGCGTCGCGCACGATCAGGCTCCGGCCGCCGCGGACGAAGTTCCGGGCGATGGGGCGTCCCATCGCGCCGAGACCGATATGACCGACGGTCCTGAGGGTCACCGGCGCACTCCGGTCGCTCACGCGTCCTCCTCCGTCGTCTCGTCGGCCTGCAGCGGGCCGAGTTCCTCGACGAGGACCTGCTGCACGACGCGCATCGTGGCGATGCCCGCGGGGCATCCGACATACGCCGTCGCGTGGACCACCGTCTCGGAGATCTCCTTCCGCGACAATCCGTTCCGGATCCCGGTACGGACGTGGGTGGCGAGTTCGTTGTGCTGACCGAGGGCGATCAGCAGCGAGATCGTCACGAGCGACCGGTCGCGGCGTTCGAGACCGTCCCGGGTCCATACGCCACCCCAGACGAATTCGCTGACGTACTCCTGCAGTCCCTCACCGTCGGTGCCGGCGTTGCGCGACAGCGCGGCGTCGACGTACTCGTCGCCGAGGACCTCGCGGCGTACCGCGAGCCCGGAGTCGAGGACCGTCCGGTGCGCCGCCTGCACGGCGTCGTCGAGCGCGACCTGTGTTGTCATCGTTGCCCTTTCACATCCACGACGAATCGAGCTTGACGGTCACGCATTTGACCTGACCGTAGTGGTGCAGCGCCTCGACGCCCTTCTCGCGTCCGTAGCCACTGTTCTTCCATCCCCCGAAGGGGGTCTGCACGGAGCCGGTGGACCAGGTGTTGACGAACACCTGCCCGGTACGCAGGCGTCCGCTCACGGTGAGTGCGCGGGAGACGTCGCGGGTCCACACCCCGGCGACGAGTCCGTAGTCGGAATCGTTCGCGATCTTCACGGCGTCGTCGGCGGTGTCGAAGGGAACGACGACGAGTACCGGTCCGAAGATCTCCTCGCGCGCGATCCGCATCGAGTTGTCCACCTCGGTGTAGACGGTGGGCTCGACGAAGAAGCCACCGGTCTCCTCGGCCACGGCGGAGACCTTTCCGCCCGTCTCGAGGCGCACACCTTCCGCCTCGGCGATCCCGAAGTACTGCTGCACCTTCTCGAACTGGGCACGGGTGATGATCGGGCCGATGTCGACGCCGACGCGCAGTTCCGACACGCGATCGACCAGACGGCGGACGACCTCGTCGTGCACCTCGCGCTGCACGAGCAGTCGCGTCCCGGCCGAGCACACCTGCCCGGCGTTGGCGGTGAACGCCTGCACCGCGCCGGCCACGGCAGCATCGAGATCCGCATCGGCGAACACGATGTTCGCCGACTTGCCCCCGAGTTCGAGAGTGACAGGCACGATCCGGTCGGCGGCGATCCCGCCGATGACCCGTCCCGTCGGCACGGATCCGGTGAAGGCCACCTTGGCCACGTCGGGATGGTGGACGAGAGCGGCACCGGCCTCCCCACCGGTGCCCAGCACGACGCCGAGGACGCCGGGTGGGAAGCCCACCGCACTCGCGAGTTCCGCGAGGCGCACGCTCGATGCCGAAGTGTTCTCGGACGGCTTGAGCACCACGGTGTTCCCCGCCGCGAGCGCCGGTGCGCACGCCCGCGCCGACTGGTTGAGCGGCAGGTTCCACGGAGTGACCACGCCGATCACCCCGTAGGGTTCCCGCACCGTGTAGACGTGCTGGTCGGGGGCGATGTCGAGGGTCTCCCCCACGGGCATGCCCACGAGACCGCCGTAGAACTCGAAGTAGGTCGCCGAGTTCTCCACCTCGGCCAGCGCGACCTTCTCCGGTTTCCCGGTCTCGCTGACCTCGAGTGCGGCGAGCCTCGGTGCGTCGGCCCGGATCGCGCGTGCGAGGTCGACGAGCAGACGCCCGCGGTCGAGTGCGGGGATCCGCAACCATTGCGCGCCGGCTGCGGAGGCCGCGCGCACTGCCGCACCGACGTCGATGGCATTGCCCCGGGCGATACGTCGGACGGGACGGCCGGTCGCGGGATCGGTGACGTCGAGGTAGTCGCCGCCGGACGGCCCCGTCGACGCCCCGTCGATCCAATGGTCGAGTGTCTCCACGATGTCACCTCCCGCCGGTGCTCTGGAGAGCACCGGCCATCGACGGCAGAGCGTCCGGTTCGAACATGGCCCGGCGCTGGTTCAGGAAGTCGTGCGGATATCCGGCCGAGATCGCCGAGGCCTCTTCCAGTCGCGCCAGCTGGTCGTCGCTCAACTGCAGGGACAACGCTCCGAGGTTGTCGCGGAGCTGGTCGGCCGTGCGGGCCCCGACCGAGAGCAGCAGCCCCTGTCGACGCACCCAGGCGAGAGCCACCCGGGCGCTGGACGTGCCGAGTTCGTCGGCGATCTCCCGGGTCATCTTCACGATGCGTTGCATCCGGAGGGTGAGGGCGGCCAGGGATTCGTCCGTGTGGTCACGGGCCAGTGCACCCCGCGCGAGCGGACTCCACGCGTACACCGGGAGCCCGAGATGCTCTGCCATCGGCAGCAGTTCGCGTTCGGGTGTACGGGCCAGGAGGGAGTACTCGACCTGCAGAGCGCAGAACGAAGTCCAACCACGCAGCTCGGCGATGGCGTTCGACCGGGAGATCACCCACGCCGGGGTGTTGGAGATCCCGATCGCGAGCACCGTGCCTGCCCGTACGAGATCGTCGAGCGCACGGAGAGTTTCGGCTTCCGGCGTGCAGCGGTCCCACGCGTGGACCCACAGCACGTCGAGATAGTCGGTGCCGAGTCGTCGCAGGCTCGTCTCGACACTCCGGCGCAGACTCTTCCGGTTGCTGCCGCCGGAGTTGGCGTCGCGGGGGTCGGTGGGGAGCGTGTATTTGGTGCTCACCACCACCGCGTCGCGTTCGGAGGCGATGAACCGGCCGAGCATCTCCTCGCTCGCCCCGTTCGTGTAGTTGTTCGCGGTGTCGACGAAGTTGCCTCCGGCAGCACGGTATTCGTCGTAGACCGCGCGGGATTCGGTCTCGTCGGCACCGAAGCCCCATTCGGTGCCGAAGGTCATCGCACCGAGGCACAGTTCGCTCACGCGGATACCGGACGAGCCGAGCACGCGTTGCGCCATGATTCCGTCAGGCATCGTCGTCCACCACCCAGTTGACGAAGCGGTGCAGCGGGTACATGCCGTCGTGCGGGCTGCCCATGCTGCCCTTCAGTGCGCTGCCCAGCCGGACGATGCGCTGCACGCCGGCGGTGGCGAGCCGGTCGCGGATCTCCGCCTTGCGGTGGAACGGGTAGACACCGACGGTCTGGGTGGCCACGGTGGCGTAGGAGGCGGCCTCGTCGAGCGTCGAGATCGGGAGGACGTTGACGGTCTTGTTGGTCGGGTGGAAGTCGACCATCTCCGGCGAGCGCACCACCAGGCCGCTGCCGTCGGGCTTGCCCCACACCTTGTAATCCGGTTCGAGGAAGCGCATCCCTTCGACGGCGTCGCGGATCTCGGCGTCGGGCTTCGGTCCGACGGCCTCGGCGAAATCCCGGTCCACACCGAGTCGTTCGTGCAGCAGAGCACAAAACCGGTCGATCTGGTCGTCGTCGCCCTCGACGCAGATGTGCCGCGCCGCGAGGCACGCGTCCTGGTTGAAGATCGTCGCATCCAGGGCCGCCAGTTCGGCGACCTCGCGCAGGGTCTCCTCGGATTCGAAGGCCTCGCGGCCGACGATCGACATCGATACCTTGGGATCGAAGGAGATCAGCTGGAAACCCGGTCCGGCATAGCGCGCGGCGCTCTCGATGGCCGTGCCACCACCCCACGCGACGAGTTTGTCGAAGTACTGGGAGCGGTAGAGGATGTTCTCGACCTTCTCGTCGCCGCCGCGCCAGTACACGGCGGACATCGACCGCAACACCGGATGGCCGGGGGCGATGTCGGCCATGGTGCGCAGCACCGCGACGGTGGTGAAGGGGTCGGCCGAGGGCATCTTGAACAGGTTGACGCCCTTGGTGAGTGCGGCGTCGGCGATCGTCGTGATCGCGGCGCTCGGCGAGTTCCCGGCCATCATGTGCACCAGGCGCGGCGGGAAGGCGCGGACGCGGCTGACGTTGCCGTTCGGGTCGGTACGCTCGGCCCAGCCGTCGAGCACGTCGAGGCCGCCGAAGGTGCGCTCGAGCCGGTATTCGAGGGCCTGCCGGGTGAGGAACTGACCGGGCCGCGCGAAGGTGTTCTCGATGATGCGGCGCGGCAGGGCGCTCACCTGGACGGTCATCTCGAGGGATTCCTGGAGGTATTCGTTCTTCTCCAGGGTCAGGTACTGCGCGGTCTCGACGAGGAAGTCGATGATCTCGGAGATCGGCACGTCGAATGCCGGCCCGACCTCCGAGCGCGGCGCGAACAGACCGTTGTATTCGAGTTTCGGGGTGACGAAGGGGACGCCGAAGTCGCGGGAGAGGTACTCGCTGTCCTCACCCCAGACGATCTCGCCGCGGACGAAGTGCGGGACCTCGATGCGGGTACGGGCCGGTGCGGTGGTGGTCATGGCTCACTCTCCCGAGAGTCCGCGGACGTAGGCGTCCATCGTTCCGGCACAGGTGATCTTGTCGTCGTCGCCGAGGTCGGAGTAGCGGACGATGTTCGGCAGCACGGTCTCGCCGGGCCGGCCGCACGGGCACGTTCCGAGGTCGACGGTGATCCGGTCGCCGGAGATCGTTCCGCCCCACCGGCCGTCGACGGTGGTGTCGACGAAGGCCGCGCGTCCTTCGACGATGGTGCCCTCCGGTTCGGCGAGGGCGCTTCCGTCCTTGGTGAGGACGAACAGCACGATCTCGTCCGGCACGTGGTAGCGGCCCTCCTCGGGGCACTTGAACATGCGGTTGTTGAGTTCCTGCATCGAGTAGTAGTGCAGGAAGCGCTCCGGCACGATGTTGAGGAGCCGGTAGATCTGTTCCTGGTAGTCGGCGGGAAGGTTCGTGCCCTTCAGTCCGCCGCCGCTGGTGAGCGCGTTGTTGCCGGTGATGTCGCCGTCGCGGATGCCCTTCTCCCGCAGGATCTCGCAGAGCCGGAACAGTTGCGGGAACTGGGAACTGAAGAGGATGTCCTCGGACTTGTGCGCGATGATCTGGTCGGCGAAGTGGTGCAGTCGCCGATCCTGCTGGGCGGCGCGCTCGGCGGATTCGGCCTCGAAGCGTGCGATGTCGTCGGGGGCGGCGGTGCCGTCGGCCATCGCACGGCGCATGGCCGACAACTTGGCCATGTAACGGTGGAAGCCCTCGGCGGGCGCCCCCTCGAAAAGCGGAAGGGCGTCCGGGCGGGAGAACTCGCGGATGATCAGGTCGCGGACACCGTTGTGCTGGGTCTGGCCGGTCTCGGGACCGACCGGGATGACGTGCCAGCGCTTCTCCGGCGGCAGTCCGAGCGCGGTGAAACAGTCGAGCAGATTCTGCTTGTTGACCTCGAGGTCGCGCTGGGACTTGTTGAGGAAGGAGCCCTTGCCGCTGGTCCCGCTCGAACTCGACACCATGTGGCCGGCCTTCTCGAGGGCGGCGATCCAGTCGTCGACGTCGGCGACCCCGGAGACGTCGACGTCGTCGACCGGGCGGCTCGACAGCGAGCCGAGCCAGCGGTTCATCTGCTCCCACCGGCCCTTGGCGATGAGCATGTCGGGATAGCTCTTGTAAGTGGTGTGGGGAAAGAGCAGAGGGATCATGTCCTCGCGTGAGCGGATCTCCTCGATGCCCTGGTCGGCGGCGCGCTGGGCGAGCACGGGGACCCGGTCGCGTCGTTGCTGGAAGTACGCGTTCAGCGTCGCGACGACGTCTTTCTGCAGGGTTGTTTCTGTCATCTGGTGTCCTCCGGCCCTCTGGATGCGGAACGTCGATAACTTGACTGGGAGGTATAGATAAAGAATTGCTGCAACCATACCCATGGGGAAAGTTTTGTGTCCAGACCCGGAACGATTTGGCACACTTCCCTCATGACCCCGACCCGCAGCGAGCAGGACACACGACGCCGTGGTGGACGTCCCACCAGGGAGGAAGCGAGCCGGCTCGACGACGCGGTACGCGAGTCCGCCCTCCGGCTGTTCCTCGAGAACGGTTACGAGGGCACGACGATGAACGCCATCGCCGCTGCGGCCGGCACCACGAAACCTTCGCTCTACGCGCGTTTCCCGACCAAGGAGGACGTCTTCCGGTACGTCCTCGGATGGGCCATGCAGCGCACCGACTGGCCCGCAACCGAACCGGAGATCCCCGACTACGACGACCTCGGGGACTCGTTGACCGCCATCGCGGAGGCCGCCGTCCGGCGTGCCCTCGACCCGTCGATGATCAAGCTGCAGCAGGTCGCCATCGCCTATGCCTCGCGCTATCCGGACATCGCCCGGAAGGCTCTCGGTCCCGGTTACTGGCCGCGCAGGAAACAGGTCGCGGATCTGCTCCGTCGGCACGCCGCGACGGGGAGCATCGTCGCCGACGACCCCGACACGCTCGCGGAATTGTTCCTGGCCATGGCGTCGGGTGGTCCCGCGCGTCTGGCCTCGTTCGGGATCGTGCGCGGGGCCGAGGACGTCGACGCCCACGTGCGGGCCGTCGTGGACCTGTTCCTGCGCGGCCTACGTCCGGACTGACGCGCGATCCGTCCCGGAGGCGAGCGAGGCGACCACACCACCGTCGACGAGCACGTCGGTGCCGTTGACGAAACTCGCCTCGTCGGACAACAGGAATGCGACGACGGCGGCGAGTTCCTCCGCACGGCCCGTGCGGCCGAGCGGCGTCGCGCGCACCATTTCGCCCATCGACTCGTTGTGGTCCGCCTCCTGCCGGCCCTGGGGAGTGTCGATGATGCCCGGCGACACTGAACATGCGCGGGCACCGACCGCCCCGAGCCGCACGGCTTCGTCGCGTGCGAACTGCTGCACACCGTATTTCGCCCATGCATAGGCGACGCCGGGATGTTCGATCGCCTCCCCCACGACCTCCCGGAGACGGTCGAGGAAGTCCTCGGCGAGCGGATCCGCGAGCACGGCGATCTCTTCCGGTGAAGGCTGCATCCGCCCGATGTTCGGTGCCATCGAGGCGAAGTAGACCGACGCGGTGCCCGCGGTCGCGAGTGGACGGAGCGCCCGGGCGAGCAGTGCGGTTCCGACCAGGTCGACGGCGAAGATCCGTCGCCAGTCGGCCATGGTCGGCGAGATGCCCGCCGCGTGCGCGACCGATCGCAAGGTCCCGAGTTCCGTCACGTGCGCAGCCAATCGCTCGAGTCCGTCGACGTCGGTGACGTCGAGGACGAACGGTTCGACCCGTGTCCGATCACCGTTCAACTCGTCGGCAGTGGCACCGACGGTGTCGGCGTCCAGGTCGACGAGCAGCAAGGTGTCGACCGTGCCGATCATGCGTTGCGCGCACGCGTATCCCATTCCGCGACCGGCTCCGGTCGCGATCCCCACGGTGGTCATGACATGCAGTCCTTTCGGATCATCAGGATGCCGCCCAGCACCGTGACAGTCCGGATTCGGCGGTGCGGGTGACGAGTTCGACGAGCACGCCCCGGCGGCTGCGGGCGAACGCGAAGAACATACCGCCGTCCGGCAGCGCGCGGGTGGCCTCGACGACGAATCCTTCCTTCTCGAGAAGACGGCAGTCCGACTCGACGTCGTCCGACCAGTAGCCGAGGTGGTGGATACCGGAGGTCGCGGCCCACAGGGGTGTGTCGGGCACGCCCGAGACGATCTCGATCCGCGGTTCGGTGACCGAATAGGAGCACTGGAGATCGACGCTCCGGTCGCCCTCCGGCAGCCTCACGTCGACGGCTCCGCCCACCTGCGGTCCCCACTGGTAGCCGAGCAGCGCCGAGAGTTCGTCCCGGGCGGCACGCGGGTCGTCGGTGACGATCCCGAGGTGGAAGAGGTCTTCGGCCTTCATGTCTGCGCCTTTCGGATGTACGTGTTCCAATTGCTCTTCGGTCGTGTAAGAATGAGATTCTTGGTATCGAGATAGATATTCTCACCGATGGAAGTGAGGCGCAATGGCCTGGGACTTCGAAACCGAGCCCGAGTACCAGAAGAAGCTGGACTGGGCCGATGCGTTCGTGCGCGAGGAGGTCGAGCCTCTCGACCTCGTGTGGGAACACGAACAGTTCGTCCCTCTCGACGGACTTCGCCGCAAGGCCATCGACCCTCTCAAGGAGAAGGTTCGCGCAGAAGGTCTGTGGGCCACCCATCTCGGCCCCGAACTCGGCGGTCAGGGATACGGACAGCTGAAGCTCGCACTGCTCAACGAGATCCTCGGGCGCTCGTCGTGGGCACCGATCGTGTTCGGTTGTCAGGCACCCGATACCGGGAACGCCGAGATCATCGCCCATTTCGGCACCCCCGAGCAGAAGGAGCGCTACCTGCAGCCGCTGCTCGACGGCGAGGTGTTCTCCTCGTACTCGATGACCGAACCGCAGGGCGGTGCCGATCCCGCCCAGTTCCGGTGCCGCGCGGTCAAGGACGGCGACCACTGGGTCATCAACGGGTGGAAGTTCTTCTCCTCCAACGCCCGCACCGCCGAGTTCCTCATCGTCATGGTCGTGACGGATCCCGACGTCCCCGTGTACAAGGGCACGTCGATGTTCCTCGTCCCCACCGACACCCCGGGCGTGAACATCGTGCGCAACGTCGGTCTCTACGGCGAACCGCTGAACGAGGGCACCCACGCGCTGATCCACTACGACAACGTGCGTGTGCCCGCCGACGCGCTCCTCGGCGAGGAGGGCCAGGCGTTCGCCGCCGCGCAGGTGCGACTCGGTGGCGGTCGCATCCACCATGCGATGCGCACCATCGGCCTGGCCCAGAAGGCCCTGGACATGATGTGCGAGCGCGCCCTCAGTCGCGAGACGGCCGGCAGCCGTCTCTCCGACAAGCAGGCCGTGCAGGGCTACATCGCCGACTCCTACGCGCAGCTCGCACAGTTCCGCCTGTTCGTGCTCAACACCGCGTGGAAGATCGACAAGTACAACGACTACAAGAAGGTCCGCAAGGACATCGCGACAGCGAAGATCATCATGCCCACCGTGCTCCACGACATCGCGTGGCGCGCCATGCAGGTGCACGGGGCACTGGGCGTCACCAACGAGATGCCGTTCTTCAAGATGATCCACGGCGCAGCAGTGATGGGCCTGGCCGACGGGCCGACCGAGGTACACAAGACCACTGTCGCCAAGCAGGTCCTCCGCGACTACAGCCCGGTCGACGACATGTGGCCCTCGGAGTGGATCCCGAAGAAGCAGGAAGAAGCCCGGAAGAAGTACGCCGACTACATCGAACTCGAAGTGGGGAACCTGTGATCGACACCGAGCGTCTCGCCGACTGGATGGACGAGCAGGGCCTGCCCGGCAAGGGCGCGCCGCTCGACGCGAAGTATCTCTCCGGCGGTACACAGAACGAGATCTACAAGCTCACGCGCGACGACTTCACGTGCGTCATCCGCATCCCTCCGGCCGGTGCGCCGGCCGACCGCGACAGCGGGATCATGCGCGAGTGGCGGATCATCCAGGGATTGGCCGGAACCGACGTCCCGCACACGAAAGCCGTTGCTGCGTGTGAGGACACGTCCGTCCTCGGCCGCTCCTTCTACCTCATGGGCCACGTCGACGGATGGTCGCCGATGGACCACCGCGGCACCTGGCCCGCACCGTTCGACACCGATCTCGACGCCCGCGCCGGCCTGGCCTACCAGCTCGCCGAGGGCATCGCCCTGCTGTCGAAGGTGGACTGGAAGGCACAGGGCCTGGAGGATCTGGGACGTCCCGACGGTTTCCACGACCGGCAGGTGAGCCGGTGGACCCGCTTCTTCGAACGGATCAAGGCCCGCGAGATCGAGGGCATGGACGTCGCGACGAAGTGGCTCGAGACCCATCGTCCGCTCGACTACATCCCCGGTCTGATGCACGGCGACTACCAGTTCGCCAACGTGATGTTCGAGCACGGCGCCCCCGCGAAGCTCGCGGCGCTCGTCGACTGGGAGATGGGTACCGTCGGCGACCCGAAGCTCGATCTCGGCTGGATGCTCATGAACTGGCCCGAGGACACGAGCGCCGACGAGGACAGCGCCGTCAGCTACGTCGACCTGACCGGGATGCCCGGTCGCGCGCAGATGCTCGCGCACTACGCCGAGGTCTCCGGCCGCCAGGTCGACGACATCGACTACTACCTGATCCTCGCCGAGTGGAAGCTCGCCATCGTCCTCGAACAGGGATTCCAGCGGGCCGGGGACGATCCCAAGCTGCAGTCGTACGGATCGGTGATCACCAGTCTCATGAAGTCGGCCGCCGATCTCGCCGAGTCGACGGACTACAAGGGCTGAAGGGGTCTGCGATGACGACTGTCGTGGAAGGACTGGTGGAGGAACGGCACGGACCGGTGCTCGTCCTCCGCATCGACCGCCCCGAGGCGCGTAACGCTCTCAACGGAGCCGTGCTCCGCGGAATCGGTGCTGCGGCCCTTCGGGCAGAGGCGGATCCGGAGATCCGGGCGATCGTGCTCACCGGCACGGGCGACCGGGCATTCTGTGCGGGCATGGACCTGCGTGCGTTCGCGGAAGGCGAGGACATCGGCACCGACTCCGACGAAGCCGCCGGATATGCGCGGCTGTCCAGGGGCGAACTCACCGTCCCTGTCGTCGGCGCCGCCAACGGCAGCGCTGTGGGCGGCGGGCTCGAACTCCTCCTCGGCGCCGACATCATCGTGGCGTCCTCCGAGGCGAAGTTCGGCCTACCCGAGGTGAAGCGGGGTCTCTTCCCCGCCGGCGGCGGCACCGCCATCGGCACCCGCATCCCCGTCGGGGCGGCACTCGAACTGACCCTGACGGGGGATCCGATCACGGCACAGCGCGGCTACGAACTCGGACTGATCAATGCCGTGGTGGCGCCCGATCAGGTCGTGGACACCGCACTCGACTACGCCCGGCGGATCGCGGCGAACGCCCCGCTCGGCCTGTCCGCAGTGAAGGAACTCGTCCGGCTCGCGCAGGCCGATCCCGAGCGTGCCGGCGAGCGACTCTCTCATTGGCAGTCGGTCGTCTTCACCAGCAACGACGCCAAGGAAGGCGCCACCGCGTTCATGGAGAAGCGAGCGCCGGTCTGGCAGGGACAGTGACTGCCCCGGCCGAGCCGACGAGCACCGTGCGCGCCGTCGTCTGTACCGAATACGGGGAACCCGAATCCCTTCGGGTGGAGTCGCGGCCGTCGTCCCCGCTCGCGCCCGGTCACGTCCGGGTGCGCGTGGGGGCGGCGGCGGTGAACTTCCCCGACGTCCTCCTCGTGGCGAACAGGTACCAGATCAGCGTGCCGCCGCCCTTCGTTCCGGGCAGCGAGTACGCGGGCACCGTCGTCGAGGTCGCGGACGACGCGGACGGGATCTCGGTGGGCGATCGTGTCACCGGCACCGGGTTGGTCGGAGCGTTCGCTGACGAGGTGGTTGCTCCCACGAAGGCCTTGAAGAAGACGCCGGACGGGGTCGACGACCGCACCGCCGCGTCCTTCGGAGTGGCGCACCGGACGGCCTATCACACGCTCCGGTCGGTGGCGCGCCTGCAGCCGGGAGAACGACTCGTCGTCCTCGGAGCCGGTGGAGGCGTCGGTCTCGCGGCCGTGCAACTCGGTGTGGCGCTGGGCGCTTCGGTCACCGCCGTCGCCTCGTCGGCCGACAAACTCGCGGTCGCGTCGTCCTACGGCGCCGCGCACACGATCGATCACTGCACGAGCGACCTGCGTTCGGCTCTGAAGGACGTGCTGCCGGAGGGAGCCGACGTCGTCGTCGATCCGGTGGGCGGCGAACTCTCGGAGCCGACGCTCCGGTCGCTCGCCCGCGGTGGACGTTTCGTCACCATCGGGTACGCGTCCGGGTCGATCCCCCGGATCCCTCTGAATCTCGTTCTGGTCAAGGGCATCCGGATCATGGGCTTCCAGTTCCAGGATCTCGATCCGGAGGAGTACCGGCGGAACGAGGCCGAACTCGTGGACCTGCTCGTCTCGGGCACGGCGGTTCCGCACATCGGCGCGGACTATCCGCTCGAGGACGCCGCGCGGGCGCTTCGTCATGTCGCCGACGGACGAGCGGTCGGGAAGGTCGTCATCGACATGTCCCGCTGATCGTCCTCGCGCGACGAACCGATCCTTGCGCGCCCTACACGCCGGGCGAACCCCGGTTCGGCGCGCAAGGACCGGCCAGCGCAGCAATTACCTTCCGGCACTACGGCTGTGACCCGACCTCCGAGCAAGGAGGCCGGGCCACAGTCGTCGTGGTACTCAGGCCATGGAGACGAGGTTGCCGCGCATACGGAGCGTGTCGGCACCTCCGGTGAGGAACGATTCGGTGGCGGCGATCGCGGACGCCGGGGCCGCTGCAGCGGCGAGGGCGTGCGACTTGAAGACCTGGGCCGCACGGCTCAGGCGGTGCTGCAGCGGCACGATGCGCGAGTCGAGTTCGGAGGGGACGTTCTCGCCCCACAGCGCAACCGTGGTGGGACTGTCCGACATCGCCTCGAGCACGCCGTTGCGGATCCGCTCGTCGGACGCGTAGAGATCGGCGGCGACGGCGACCATGTCGGGCATGGGACCGTAGGGTGCAGAACTCAGAGCGGACTCGAGGTCGACGGCCTTGGTCGCGCCGAGGATCTCGAACGGACGCAGATCGGAACTCTGCGGAACGACGACCACCACTTCCCAGCCTGCCGCAACCTGGTCGTACAGCCAGCCGCCGGTGTACCGGACGGCGTCCGTTACCTTGGGCGCGACGAGCGCGACCCTTCGTCTCAGGATGTGGCGGCGGGCATGAGCTGTTGCTCGAGCGACTGTATGTAGTCCTCGAATATTGCGGTCAGTGGGAGCGAACGATCGAGCAGCCATGAGGTTTCCATTCCATTCAGGAAAGCGACGATCTCCACCGCTTTGACGGCTGGGTCCACATCCGTTCGGTATCGTCCGGCGTGTTGTCCACGCCGGATGCCGGCTTCGACCGTGTCGAGGGCCGCCTGATACCGCCCGAGTAGGCGATCGTGCAGAGGGGCATCCGGTTCGAGATTCTCGATGAGAAGCACCGCATACATTCCGACCAGTTCGGGTGACTCCTCGAAACGCTTCGGGAGCTTCCTGAGCTGATCGACGAGGTCTCCCGTCCGATCCACACGAGCGTCGTCGTCGTTGTCGCGGGCATCGAGCACCGCGTGCAACAACTGGTCCTTCGACTCGAAGTGATGCAACAACCCGGCCGGGGTCAATCCTGCTTCCCGGGCGATCTGGGCGAGGCTCGTGCTCCGCCACCCGTTCCGCGCCAGAAACCGCTGGGCAACGCTGAGAATCAGCTCCCTGCGATCCTCACCTCTGGCGAGGAGAGTGTCGTATGCACGCTGGGACAACAGCCCTCACTTCGTTGAAGAAGAACAACCTACTGAACGCACATTAGGTCATTTCCGCAGGTGTGACAAGGGTCTCATCACATATTTGTTTCGCTCTGGGTCACACCAGCTCGACGACGGTCGCGTTGGCAGTGCCGCCGCCCTCGCACATCGTCTGGAGACCGAAGCGAATGCCCTGGTCACGCATGTGATGAATCATCCGGGTCATCAGGACCGCACCCGAACCGCCGAGCGGATGACCGAGCGCGATCGCCCCACCGAGCGGATTCAGCTTCTCCGGATCAGCGCCCGTCTCGGCCAGCCACGCCAGCGGCACCGACG
Source organism: Rhodococcus sp. C26F (assembly GCF_053345925.1). Taxonomy (NCBI): domain Bacteria; kingdom Bacillati; phylum Actinomycetota; class Actinomycetes; order Mycobacteriales; family Nocardiaceae; genus Rhodococcus; species Rhodococcus sp. C26F. The sequence goes on along the minus strand of NZ_JBKFBA010000034.1, from coordinate 30,899 downwards.
CGAATGCCTCGTTGACCTCGAAGACACCGACGTCTCGTAGCGCGATGCCGGCCTTCGAGAGGGCCTTCTCCGTCGCGGGGATGGGTCCGGTCAGCATGAGGACGGGATCGGCACCGGCGACGACACCCGCTCGGTACCGGACCAGCGGAGTGAGCCCGAGCTCCCGGGCCTTCTCCGGCGTCGTGACGAGCAGCGCCGCCGCACCGTCGGAGATCTGCGACGAGTTGCCGGCATGGATGACGCCGTCCTCGGCGAAGGCCGGCTTCAGACCGGCCAGCTTCTCGACGGTCGATCCCCGCCGTACCCCTTCATCCACCGACACCACGCCCGCCTCGGTGGGCACCGGGACGATCTGCGCGTCGAACGCACCGCGGTCCAACGCAGCGGCGGCCCGCTCGTGCGAGAGCACCGAGAACTCGTCGAGACGCGTCCGGGAGAAACCCCACTTCTGAGCGATCTTCTCGGCAGAGATGCCCTGGTTGAACGAGAACCCGTCGTACCGGGCCAGCGCCTTCGGTCCGTACGGCTGACCCGACGCCCGCGCCGAGCCCAGCGGCACACGGCTCATCACCTCGACACCACCGGCGACGACGACGTCCTGTTGCCCGGACATCACCGCCTGCGCCGCGAAGTCGAGCGCCTGCTGGCTCGACCCGCACGCACGGTTGATCGTCGTACCAGGAATCGATTCGGGCCAGCCGGCGGCGAGGACCGAGTACCGGCCGATGTTGCTCGACTGGTCTCCCACCTGCGAGACACAGCCCCACACGACGTCGTCGACGACCGCCGGATCGATCCCCGCGCGCTCGGCAAGGGCCTGCAGGACGTGTGCCGACAGATCCGCCGGATGCTCGCCCGCCAGTCCCCCGTTGCGCTTGCCGACCGGCGTGCGGACGGCTTCGACGATGACTGCTTCACGCATGTACTTCTTCTCCACTCGTTGTCTGTGGTTCCGGAGTCTGTGGTTCCGGAGTCTGTGGTTCCGGATTCAGTGCCCACCGGCCGGTGAAGCGGACCTCGCGCTTCTCGGCGAAGGCCCGGAACGCCTCGGGGGCGTCGACGGTTCCGAAGTTGACCGCCTGGGCGCGCGCTTCACCGGCGAGGGAATCCCGCAGGCCGCGGTCGGCGGCTTCGTTGAGCAATGCCTTGGTCTGCGCCAGGGCGACGGGCGGCCCGGCCGACAGCCGAGCGCAGAGATCGTCGACGAACGCATCGATGCCCTCCTCGGATTCGATCCAGGTCACCAGCCCCAGCCGGTGCGCCTCGTCGGCGTCGATGGCCTCGGCCAGCAACGCGAGTCGTTTCGCCTGTTGCAGACCGACGAGCCTCGGCAGCAGCCATGTACCGCCGAGATCGGGTGACAGTCCCCGCTTGGCGAAGATCTGCGAGAAGGTCGAGCGCGGTGTCGCCACCACCAGATCGCATCCGAGCGCCAGGTTCCAGCCCGCCCCGTAGGCGACGCCGTCGATCTTCGCGACGGTGGGAACGGGCAGTTCGTGGAGTAGCAACGCGACGTCCGTCAGTTTGCGCAGCTTCCGCAGGGGATGTGCGACACCGGGATTGGCGATGTCGGCACCGGAACAGAACGCGCCGGCCGCGCCGGTGATGACGAGGACACGCGCGTCCGGGTCGTCGGCGGTGTCGACGAGCACGTCGTGTAATGCCTGCCAGAGCGGACCGTCGATCGCGTTCTTGCGATGCGGCCGGTTCAACGTGAGGGTCCGGACCCCGTCGCGGTCGTCGACGAGAAGAGAATCGGCGCTCATTCGGCTGCCTCCGTATCCGGTGCGCGGTATGCGGGACCGATCGCGCCGGTCTCGCGCAGCCGCGCGATCTCGGTGCGGGCGATCCCGAAGTCCTGCAGCACTGCGTCGGTGTGCTCGCCGAGCCCCGGCACCGCACCCATGGGCAGTTCGAAGTCCGCGACGACCGGTGGGGGAAGCAGTGCCTCGATCGATCCGTTGGGGGTTGCGACCTCCCGCCAGCGATCCCGGGCCTGCAGCTGCGGATGCGCGATCACGTCGCTGGGCAGGTTGTACCGGGAGTTGCCGATACCCGCCTCGTCGGCGATCTTCTGGATGTGCGCGAGGGGGTGCCGGGCACACCACTGCGCGATCGCCTGGTCGAGCACGGCGCGGTGTTCGCAGCGACCGGCATTGGAGCGGAAACGCTCGTCGTCGGCCAGATCGTCGCGTTCGATGATCTCCCGTGCGAGTCGCTGCCATTCCCGGTCGTTGGTGGTGCCGAGGACGACCACCTGGTCGTCGGCGGTGCAGTACGACCCGTACGGCGAGACGGCGGGCGACGACATGCCCAGCGGTTGCTGGTTCACCCCGGAATAGCGTGTGTAGGTCAGCGGATATCCCATGAGCTCGGTCATCGTGTCGAACAGGCTCACCGACACCTTCGACAGGCTGCCGCCGCGGCCGCGGTGCCGTTCCTTGCCGCACAGCAGGGCGAGGATCGACACGGCCGAGTACAGGCCGGTGGTGATGTCGGCGACGGGCGGGCCGGGTTTCGCCGGCATGCCGGGATGGCCGGTGACGGCGCACGCCCCCGATTCCGCCTGGATCAGAAGGTCGTAGGCGCGTTTGTGCGAGAGCGGACCGCCGGGACCGTAGCCGTCGATCTCGACCGAGATCAGTTCGGGATAGCGTTCCTCGAGCCGATCGGGTGACAGTCCGAGTCGCGCGGTCGCGCCCGGCGCCAGATTCGACACCAGCACGTCGGAGCGGGCGAGGATCCGGTGCAGCACCGCCATCCCGTCGTCCGACTTCAGGTCGAGTGTCACCGATTCCTTGCCGCGGTTGGCCCACACGAAATGTGCTGCCATGCCACCGACGACGTCGTCGTAGTCGCGCGCGAAGTCACCACCGCGGGGGTTCTCGATCTTGATGACCCGCGCACCGAAGTCGGCGAGCGTCCGCGTGCACATCGGTGCCGACACGGCCTGCTCGAGGGTGACGACGGTGACGCCCGCGAGCGGGCCGTCCGAGCCCACAGAACCTGTTGTCACCGTCTCGGTCATCACATCACCATGCCGCCGTCGACCGGAAGGACCTGCCCGGTGACGAACGATGCCGCGTCGGTGGCCAGGAAGACGAACGCTCCGGCGACCTCCTCCGGGGATGCCCAGCGGCGCAGCGGAATACGGCCCAGCATGTTCGCAGCGAACTTCTCGTTGGTGCGGATCGTCTCCGTCATGGGAGTCGCGGCGAGCGGGGCCAGCGCGTTGACGAGGATGTTCTTGCGGGCCAACTCGCGGGCGAGCGACTTGGTGATGCCGATGATCCCCGCCTTGGCCGCGGAGTAGTTCACCTGCCCGAGCGTGCCGGTGATGCCCGCCGAGGACGTCACGTTGATGATGCGGCCCTTGCCGTCGGTGGCAAGGAAGGGCAGCGCCGCCTGCGAGCAGTTGAAGGCGCCGAGCACGTGGATGTCGTGGATGCGCTGGAACGAGTCGACCGTGGTGTCGGCGAACATCGCCGGGTCGGTGACACCCGCATTGTTGACGAGGATGTGGAGCACACCCTCGGTCAGGCCGGCGGCACGCGCCATCGCGGCGTCGGCCGCATCCCGGTCGCGGACGTCGAGCGCGGCGCTGTCGGCCTTACCGCCGTTCACCGAGATCCGTTCGGCGACAGCGGCCGCGGCGTCGCCGTTCACGTCGGTGACGAGCACGGCCGCACCGGCGGCTGCGAGGGCTTCGGCGACGGCCGAACCGATACCGCCGGCCGCGCCGGTCACCACGGCCGATCGCCCGGTGAGATCGAAGAGAGAGTTGTTCACGGCCATCAGTAGCTCCTCGGCAGTCCCAGAGTGTGTGAGCTCAGGAAATTCAGGATCATCTCCTGGCTGATCGGTGCAATGCGCATGACGCGCGCTTCGCGGAAGTACCGCGAGACGTTGTACTCCTCCGAGTAGCCCATGCCGCCGTGCGTCTGCAGCGCACGGTCGGCAGCGGTGAATCCCGCTTCCGCACAGAGGTATTTGGCGGTGTTGGCTTCCCGTCCGCACGGCTTGCCGTTGTCGTAGAGCCAGGTCGCCTTGCGCAGGACGAGTTCGGCGGCGTCGAGATGGGCGAGCGAATCGGCGAGGGGGAACTGGATTCCCTGATTCATGCCGATGGGGCGGCCGAAGACCTCGCGTTCGTTGCCGTACTTGACGGCCTTGTCGAGTGCCACGCGGCCGATGCCGAGCGCCTCGGCGGCGATGAGCATGCGTTCGGGGTTGAGGCCGTCGAGCAGGTACTCGAAACCCTTCCCCTCCTCACCCACGCGATCCTCCACCGGCACCCGCAGGTCGTCGATGAACAGCTCGTTCGACGTGACGGCGTTGCGCCCCATCTTGCGGATGGGTCGGATGTCCACGCGGCTGCGGTCGAGATCGGTGAGGAACAACGTCATGCCGTCGGTCTTCTTCTGCACCTCGTCGTACCGCTGGGTGCGGGTCAGCAGCAGGATCTTCTCGGATTCCTGCGCTTTCGAGATCCACACCTTGCGGCCGTTGACGACGTAGTGGTTGCCGTCCCGCCGCGCGAAGGTGGTGATCCGCGAGGTGTCGAGCCCTGCCCCGGGTTCGGTGACACCGAAGCAGACGTGCAGGTCGCCGCTGACGATGCGCGGCAGGGTGCGGGCCTTGAGCTCGTCGGACCCGTGCTTGACGACCGGCTGCATGCCGAAGATGTTGAGGTGGATCGAGCTCGCAGCGTTCATGCCGCCGCCCGAACGCGCGACCTCCTCGAGCAGCAAGGTGGCCTCGGTGATGCCGTATCCGTGCCCGCCGTACTCCTCGGGCATGGTGATACCGAGCCAGCCACCGTCGGCCATGGCCTTGTAGAACTCCGACGGGAACTCGTGGGCGAGGTCCTTCTCCATCCAGTACTGGTCGTCGAACCTCTTCGTCAGTTCGGCCACCGACTTGCGGATGAGCTCCTGATCCTCGCTGAGTTCGAAACTCATTCCGCTCATCGTCGGCACCTCCGGCCCTGCGGGCTGGGCTGCACGTCGTCGAGGTTCATGGTGGTCCCTTTCGTGTCGGTCAGTCGGAGGCGGGAAGCGGCTTCGCGGCCTTGAGAGTCATGGGGATACCGCCGTAGCCGAGTTCCCCGGGCCCCGAGGAGGTGCACAGCACCTCGACCGTGTCGTCCGCATCGACGTAGCGCTTGCCGAGGACGGTGACAGCGTCGCCTGCCGACGGTTCGGGCCGACCCGGAGGAGCCGGAATCATCGGGGCGCCACCGCATGTGAGCTCCCGCGCGTTCTCCGCAGGGGCGCGGACGACGACGACCCTCGTGGAACCTTCTGCGGCGGCGAGCTGCACTCCTGGACGAAGTGGTGCGGGTGTGGTCACGACGTACCTCTCTTTCGATCGCTCGGCGGGCGAGCGCGACCCCGGATGGCTGATGCGATGAAAACTATCCTCTCTTTTGAGGATAATCAACCTTCGCAAGGCGCCGCCCCTACGCGGAAGAGACGCGTAGATCTCATGCCTCCAACGGAGGCGTAGAGCGACAGCCACTCCGCGCGCGAGCTTCCCACCAGTGGAAACAGGACATTTCCCGCGGAACGTTGACTATCCGACGCGGACATGGAAATCTATCGCTCAGAAATGAGAATGTAATTCTCTCAAGCAGGGAGGAGGTTGATGTGGCACTGCTATCCCCGCTGCCGGCGGAACTGTGGGACGAGGACGTCGACGCAGCACTGAAAGGTCTGATGCCCCGGCACATGAGGAATCCGGAGCACGCCGGCACCGCGATGGCGACGCTCGTCCACCATCCGGAGTTGACCAAGGCCTTTCTCGGCTTCAGCGTGCATCTTCTGTTCCGATCCACACTCCCGGCCAGGCTGCGCGAACTCGTGATTCTGCGGGTCGCCGCACTGCACGACTGCTCGTACGAGCGTGAGCACCACGTCGAGATCGCAGGTACCGAAGCCGGCCTCACGCCGGACGAGATCGACGCGGCCCTCGACGGGTCGGCCGAGGATCCGTTCGAACAGCGCCTGCTCGACTCCGTTCGGGAGTTGACCGAGACCTCGCGTCTGTCCGAGGAGACCTGGACAGCGCTCTCGGAGCATCTCACCACCAAACAACTGATGGACCTCATCTTCACCGTGGGTGGCTACAGCCTGATGGCCATGGCCTACAACACCTTCGGTATCGAGTTCGAAGACGAAAGGTAGAACCTTGCCCCACTTCACCAAGCCGGCCGAGGGAAGCTGGACCGAGCACTATCCCGAACTCGGCACCGCACCCGTCGACTACACCGACTCCATCGATCCCGCCTTCTTCGAGGCGGAGCGCGAGGCGATCTTCAAGCGCACCTGGCTCTACATGGGTCGCGTCGAGCAGTTGCCCCGCGTCGGCAGCTACTTCACCAAGGAGATCCCGTCGGCCGGACCCGGCACCTCGCTGGTCATCGTCAAGGGCAACGACGGCGTCATCCGCGCGTTCCACAATGTGTGCCGCCACCGCGGAAACAAGTTGGTGTGGAACGACTTCCCCAACGAAGAGACCGCCGGTAGCTGCAAGCAGTTCACCTGCAAGTACCACGCCTGGCGCTACAGCCTCGAGGGCGATCTGACCTTCGTGCAGCAGGAGGGCGAATTCTTCGATCTCGACAAGAAGGACTTCGGACTCAAGGCGGTGCGCTGCGAGACGTGGGAAGGGTTCATCTACATCAACCTCGACGACGACGCAGCTCCGCTCGTCGACTACCTCGGCGACTTCGCCAAGGGCCTCGAGGGCTATCCCTTCGACAAGATGACCGAGGTCTACAGCTACCGCTCGGAGATCAACGCGAACTGGAAGCTGTTCATCGACGCCTTCGCCGAGTTCTACCACGCACCGATCCTGCACATGAAGCAGGCCGTCAAGGACGAGGCCGAGAAGCTCGCCGGCTACGGCTACGAGGCGCTGCACTACGACATCAAGTCGCCGCACTCGATGATCTCCTCGTGGGGCGGCATGGCCCCGCCCAAGGACCTCGACATGGTCAAGCCCATCGAGCGCGTCCTGCGCTCGGGTCTGTTCGGCCCGTGGGACGTCCCGGACATCGAGGGCCTGGCCGAGGATCAGCTGCCGCCCGCGGTCAACCCCACCAAGTTCCACAGCTGGGGCCAGGACAGCTTCGAGTTCTTCCCGAACATGACGCTGCTCATCTGGAAGCCGGGCTGGTACCTCACCTACACCTACTGGCCCACCGCCGTCGACAAGCACATCTTCGAGACGAGCCTGTACTTCGTCCCACCGAAGAACGCTCGCGACCGCCTCGCACAGGAACTCGCCGCGGTGACCTTCAAGGAGTACGCGCTCCAGGACGCGAACACTCTCGAAGCGACCCAGACCATGATCGGCACCCGCGCAGTGACCGATTTCCCGCTCAACGACCAGGAAATCCTCCTGCGCCACCTCCACAAGACCGTCGCCGATTACGTCAAGGAGTACCAGAAGTGACGACTCTGCCCACCGAATTCGCCGACCTCGAACAGTATGCCGACTGGGCTCTGGCCACCGAGCCCGAGCGCTACGCCAAGCGGCTGGCGTCGAGCATGCCCGAGATGCAGCAGTTCTACGACGCCGCCTTCGGCCGCCTCGAGGACGCCATCACCTACCTCGACAAGTTCGATCTGGACGACCTCGACGACGATGCCCGCGCGCTCATGCACCTGATGCAGTCGCTCGTGATGGTCTCGTTCCCCGTCGAGGTATGGAAGCAGCCCCGCGTGCCGGACAGCGGCGCCGCCTGGGTCACCATCACCAAGGAACCGGTGGTGTGATGCCACCCGTCGGGACACTCCGGCGATGAGCACACCTCGCGCCCGTACCCGAACCCTATGGGGTTCGAGTACGGGCGCGCTGTCGTTTCTTCGGTTCCACGCCGTCCGCATTTCAAGATCGAACACAGTTGGTCGATTGTCATCACGTGATCGATCACAAGTCCGATATGCACGAAAGATCCCCTCGCGCCGGACTTTCCGACCCATGGTTGGATGTGCGGGCGAGACACGGCTTCGAGCGCGGGACGGCCGCGGGACGAGGCCGAACTCCGCAACAGCCCACCGTCTGCCCCGGGAGGAACCATGACCGACATCGAGACGAAGAACTTCTTCACCGATCCGGATCTCGTCGAGGACCCGTACCCCTATTACGACGCCCTGCGTGACGGATGCCCGGTCAGGCGCGAACCCCACCACAACGTCATGATGGTCACCGGCTACGAAGAGGCGATCCAGGTCCTGAGCGACGAGCAGACCTTCTCGTCGTGCATCTCGGTGACCGGTCCGTTCTCCGGCCTGCCGGCCTGCCCCGAGAGCGACGACATCACCGACTTCATCGAGGAGCACCGTCCCTCGCTGCCGATGAACGACCAGCTCCCGACCATGGATCCCCCGCAGCACACCGACCATCGCGGCCTGCTGATGCGGCTCATCACTCCCAAGCGCCTCAAGGAGAACGAGGCCTTCATCGAGCGCATCGCCGACCGCCTCCTCGACGATCTGCTCGCCCGGGGCGAGGGCGACTACATCACCGGCTTCGCCGCGCCGTTCGCGATGCTCGTCATCGCCGACCTGCTGGGCGTGCCGGAGAGCGACCACCAGGAGTTCATCGAGGGCCTGAACATCCAGGTGGAGAAGGGATTCTCGCTCGGCAGCACCGAGGGTGAGGCACTGAAGCTCAACCCCCTCGAGTTCCTGTACAAGAAGTTCGGCCAGTACATCGAGGACCGCCGCGCGAACCCCACCGACGACGTACTGACGGGCCTCGCCACCGCGACCTTCCCCGACGGCACCCTGCCGCCCGTCGACGACGTCCTGCGCATCGCCGCGAACGTGTTCTCCGCCGGCCAGGAGACCACCGTGCGTCTGCTGAGCTCCGCGCTGCGGATCATCGCCGAGCAGCCCGAACTCCAGAAGACCCTGCGCAGCGAGCCCGATCGCATCCCGAACTTCATCGAGGAGACGCTGCGTTTCGAGAGCCCCATCAAGGGCGACTTCCGGCTCGCGAAGACCCCCACCACCATCGGTGGGGTCGACGTCTCGGCCGGCACCATCATGATGCTGGTCAACGGTGCCGCCAACCGCGACCCGCGTCAGTTCTCCGATCCGAACGACTTCGACATCGACCGCCGCAACGCCCGCACCCACATCGCGTTCGGTCGCGGCGTGCACTCGTGCCCCGGCGCCCCGCTCGCCCGCACCGAAGGGCGCGTGGGCATCCAGCGCCTGCTCGAGCGCACCAGCGAGATCCGGATCTCCGAGAAGGTGCACGGCCCCGAGGACGACCGGAAGTTCGGTTACCTACCGACCTTCATCCTGCGCGGCCTGCTCGCACTGCACCTCGAGTACGCACCGGTGGAAGGTGAGTCGAAGTGAAGGTCTTCGTCGACGACGACGCCTGCCGCGGACACGGTGTCTGCCTCGCCGCCTGCCCGGAGGTCTTCGACCTGAGCGACGGCGGGTACGCCGTCACGCTCGTGTCCGAGGTCCCGACCGAGCACGAGGAATCCGTTCGGGAGGCCGCAGCGGGTTGTCCCGAGAGGGCGATCCGGCTCGACTGAGTCACGATCGAAGCCGAACACGGGCGTCGGTCCGGACCGAAAGGTTCGGGCCGACGCCCTTTTTCGTCCCATCCACCGATGGTTCGATTGACGCCGTCCGGGGTTGTATGAAAACCTCGTAATCAAGATAGAGAGTGGCATTCTCGTGATGTGTCGCTCTCCGATGAAAGGACGAGCGATGCTGACCCTGAAGGCAGCCGGACTGCTCGACGTCGACACGGGCGAGATCGTCCGTCCGGGAATCATCCGCGTCGACGGCGACCGCATCGTCGGAGTGGGCGGAACCCCGGAAGGGGACGTCATCGACCTCGGCGACCTGATCCTCATGCCCGGATTGATGGACATGGAGGTCAACCTCCTCATGGGCGGACGCGGCGAGAAGCCCGTCTACTCGACGGTCCAGGACGACCCGCCCCTGCGCATGCTGCGTGCCGTCGGCAACGCCCGCCGCACCCTGCGCGCCGGATTCACCACCGTCCGCAATCTCGGACTGTTCGTCAAGACCGGCGGATACCTGCTCGACGTGGCCCTCGGAACGGCCATCGACAAGGGCTGGGTGGACGGCCCGCGCGTCGTCCCTGCCGGCCACGCCATCACCCCCACCGGTGGCCATCTCGACCCCACGATGTTCGCGGCGTTCGCACCCGGCGTCCTCGACCTGACGATCGAGGAGGGCATCGCCAACGGCGTCGACGAGGTCCGCAAGGCGGTGCGCTACCAGATCAAGCACGGCGCCCAGCTCATCAAGGTGTGCGTCTCGGGCGGCGTCATGTCGATGACCGGATCCGCAGGTGCCCAGCACTACTCGGACGAAGAGCTGCGGGCGATCGTCGACGAGGCCCACCGTCGCGGCATGAAGGTCGCCTCGCACACGCACGGCGCCGAAGCCGTGCGACACGCGATCGAAGCCGGAATCGACTGCATCGAACACGGATTCCTCATCGACGACGACACCATCGACCTCATGGTCGAGCGCGGAACATGGCTCGTGCCCACCACCCGCCTCGCCGACGCGATGGACACCTCTCACGCGCCGCCGGAACTGCAGGCCAAGGCCGCCGAGATGTTCCCCAAGGCACGCACCTCGGTGCTCGCCGCATACAAGGCCGGCGTGAAGATCGCCGTCGGCACCGACGCGCCGGCCATCCCCCACGGCAAGAACGCGGACGAGATCGTCGCCCTCGTCGACCGCGGGATCCCTCCCCTCGCGGTGATCCAGGCCGCCACGATCAATGCGGCAGAACTCATCGGCGTCGACGACCGCGGTCGCCTCGCCGAAGGTCTGCTCGCCGACATCATCGCCGTCCCCGGCGATCCCACCGAAGACATCACCGTCACCCAGAACGTGCGGTTCGTGATGAAAGGCGGAAAGGTCTATGTCCACAACTGACCGTTCGATCACCGACGACCTCGTCGAGATCAACCAGCTGCTCGCCCGTTACGCGGTGAACATGACGAAGAACGACGTCGAAGGCGTCGTCTCGGTGTTCACCCCCGACGGCACCTACAGTGCCTTCGGCGACGCATTCCCCCTCGACCGCTTCCCCGAGCTCGTCGCGGCCGCACCGAAGGGCCTGTTCATGACGGGCACGGCCCTCATCGACATCGACGGCGACACCGCGACCGGCACCCAGCCGCTGTGCTTCGTCGAGCATTCCACGCACGACATGCGCATCGGCTACTACAACGACACCTACGCCCGCACGGCCGACGGCTGGCGTCTGCGCACCCGCGCGATGACCTTCATCCGCCGCAGCGGAACCCACGACTCCGGCATCCCCCACGCCTTCGAACCGGCATGAACGTCACCGAGTTCAGGACTGCCGTCCGCACCTGGCTCGACGAGAACGATCTGACCCCCGGACCGGATCACTCGTTCGACGCGCAGGTCGAACAACTCGCCCGCGTGCGGCGGGAACTCTACGACGCGGGCTGGATGCGCTACGGCTGGCCCGAGGAGGTCGGCGGAGTCGGCGGCGAGGCCGTCCTGCGTGCCGTGCTCGGCGAGGAGGTCGCGACCCGCGCCCTCGCCGAGCCGGGCATCTACTCGATGATCGAGGTGCTCGCGCCCACCATGATCTCCTACGCGCGACCCGAACTCGCCGCGGAGATGGTGCCGAAACTGCTCCGCGGCGAGGAACAGTGGTGCCAGGGCTTCTCGGAACCCGGCTCGGGCAGCGACCTCGCGTCGCTGTCCACCCGGGCCGAGCAACGCGGCGACGAATGGGTGATCAACGGGCAGAAGGTCTGGACGTCGCTCGCCCAGTTCGCCTCCCGCTGCGTGCTGCTCACCCGTACCGCGCCGGGGCACAAGGGCATCACCGCCTTCTTCATCGACATGGACACCCCGGGCATCACCGTCCGGCCGCTGCGCACGATGCACGGCGTCGACGAGTTCGCCGAGGTGTACTTCGACGACGTCGTCGTGCCGGCCGACCGCATGCTGGGCAATCCCGGCGACGGCTGGAAGCTCGCGATGGACCTGCTGCCGCACGAACGGTCGACGTGCTTCTGGCACCGCATCGCCTACCTGTTCACCCGGCTGGATCGCCTTGTGGGCGAGACCGATTCGACGGCCGACGACGAACTCGGCGCGGCCTACCTCGCGCTGCACACCGTGCGGTGCCGGTCGCTCGCCACCCAGCAGCGACTCGCGTCGGGCGCACCCCTCGGTCCCGAGACGTCCGTCGACAAGATCCTCCTCGCGACTGCCGAACAGCAGTTGTTCGACACCGCACGGGATCTGCTTCCCGGCGTGCTCGAACTGTCCGACACCGAATGGCGGACCGAATTCCTGTACTCGCGTGCGGCGACGATCTACGGCGGCACCGCCGAGATCCAACGCAACATCGTCGCGCGCCGACTTCTCGATCTGGGGGCGGAGTGACGACCTACAGCACTGCACCGGCATCGGATTCGGACCTCGGCCTGCTCGAGGACGCACTGCGCAGGACCATGGAGAGCACGACCGGCGCCGCTCTCGACGCGGCCCTGGTCGACCTGGGCTGGCACGACATGCTCACCGAGATGCCCGACGACACGATCCCCATGGTGTTCCGGCTGCTCGGCGAGACCGGCGCGCACGCCCCGGCGATCAACGACATCGTGCTCGTCGACGCGGGTCGTGAAGCCGGTGGGGTCGTACCCCTCCCCTACACCGGCGGACAGTGGATCGTGTGGGCACGTGCGGACCGGGACACCACCGCACTCGACGCGGAACTGCCGATCGCGACGGTCGGATCCGGTGATCCGGTGCCGGTCGCGGCGGCACGTCGTGCGCTCGGCTGGTGGCTGGTCGGAACGAGTCGGGCGATGCTCGACCTGGCCCGCACCCACGCTCTCGACCGCACCCAGTTCGGCAAGCCCATCGCCGGCTTCCAGGCAGTGCGGCACCGGCTCGCGGAGACGTACGTCGCCGTCGAGGGTGCGGAGGCCACCCTGCGCGCGGCCACCGACGAACTCGGTTCTCTGCTCGCGAAGGCCGCCGCGGGTCGCGCGGCGATCATCGCGGCGCGGCACTGCCAGCAGGTCCTCGGCGGTATCGGCTTCACCGCCGAGCACGACCTGCACCGGCACATCAAGCGGGCGCTGGTGCTCGACGGCCTGTTCGGCAGTTCACGCGAACTGACCCGTGAAGCCGGCGCGATCATCCGCGCGGAAGGTTCGGCTCCCCGCCTGGTCCACCTCTGAGATCAGCCCTCGACGACCACCCGGAACTCGTCGAGGGAGCTGTCGGTCGCGTCGGGCACGTTCATGCCGGCACCCACACCGCTGTGGAGATAGTCGACGACCGCGCGGTCGAGCCGCTCACCCGGTACGACCGCGGGGATTCCCGGCGGGTACGGCGTGAGCTGTTCCGCCGCGATGCGACCGACGGCGCGGTCGGCGGAGACCATCTCGGTCCTGCCGAAGAACGCGTCGCGCGGAGACATCACCGATTCGAGCTGCAGTTCGTCCGGAGTCGGCAGCTCGATCCGGGGCGGCGGATCGAAGGACTCCGCCGCCCGGGACAGGGCCTCGAGCGCGGAGACGAGCCGATCGGCAGTCTCCTCGTCGTCGGACATGGACATCGTGGCGAGGATCCTGCGGTGGTCGGTCATACCGACGTCGAGACGACAGTTCTCCCGAAGCCAGTCGGCGCACTGATAACCCGAGACGCCGAGTTCGTCGAGGTCCATGAGCACCTGGAGGCGGTCGAGATCGTGCGAGGCCTCGTCGCCGAGCAGCCGGTCGTCGAGGACGAAGACCCCGTCGATCCTCTCGATGCGTTCGCGTGTGGTCCGGGCCAGGTCGAGCGCCCTGCCGAGCAGTTCGGTGCCGTGCTCGACCATCTGCCGCCGCCATCCGTCGATCGCCGAGTAGATCAACACGTTGGGGCTGGTGGTCATGAGCAGGTCGGCGCAGTCCGACAGGTGGGAGGCGTCGACCAGGTCTCCCTGCACGTGGTACACCGAGCCCTGCTCGAAACCGGCACCCATCTTGTGCACACTCACCACGCAGACATCGGCTCCGGCATCCATCGCCCAGGTCGGCAGGTCGTCGTGGAAGGGCAGGTGCGCGCCCCACGCCTCGTCGACGATGAGCGGCTTTCCGCGTTCGTGGCAGACGTCCGCGATGCCCGCGATGTCGGCGCACGTCCCGTACGGGCTGGGGCTGACGATCAGTGCACCGGCCGCATCGGGGTACTTGTCCCACATTTCTCGGACCTGCTGCGGTGAGGGTGGATGGGAGAAGTGCATCTCCTCGTCCCACTGCGGGGTGATCCAACGCGGGGTGACACCACTGAAGATCAGTCCGGCGACGATCGACTTGTGCGAGTCGCGTCCGAGCAGCAGACCACCGGGATCGTTGCCGGCGACGGCCATCATCGCGGCCTTGACCGACAGGGAGCTTCCGCAGGTCGAGAAGAAGGCCTGCTCGGCTCCGACCGCCTCGGCCATGAGTTCTTCTGCTCTGCTCAGATATCCGTTGCGCGTCAGACGGTCGTCGAGGCCACCGGAGGCGAGGACATCCGCACGGAACGAGTCCCGCCCGAGCACTTCCGCGACGCGTTCGTCCACGCCGCGGCCCTGCCGGTGTCCCGGCGGGGAGAAGCCGTAGCGGTCGAGCCGGCGGTATTCCTCGAGAGCGCTGAGCAACGGGGTTTCCGACTGGTCCATGCCTGTCGGTTACCCGCGCCTGCGATCTGCAATCAGCTCGATCGGTGCGCCCCGTTCTTCGACGGGTCGGGATGGTTCGAGAACCACAGGCTCTCCTCGGTGAGGCGACAGCTCTTCCAGCCCTCGGAGGTCCGCACGACCTCGTGGTGGTAGTTGCCCCCGCAATAGGTCAGGCCGTCGACGCCGGGGAGTTGCATGGGGTTGTAGAACATCGCCCGTACAGTCGCACGGTCGCCGTCGAGGTCGACCTCGACGTTGGTGACGAAGTGCTGCGACATCGGCAGGTACGACAGCGCCTTCTGCAGCTGCGCGAGCACTTCGTCCCTCGGTCCGGGCTGGTATCCCACGGAGCTGTAGTCGAGATGGGCGTCCTCGGTGAAGACCGATTCCATCTTCTTCCAGTCCCTGGTGTCCACCGCCGTCGCATAGCGGTAGAGGAGTTCGGTGATGGCGTACTTGTCGCACAGCTCGTCGGGCGTCATGAGACTCCTTCGACTTTGTCCGGAATTTCATTCTTTCAGAAGAGAACCACCTTTCCAAGACCCTTGTTCTGAGGCATGATCCGTATATGGGACAACTTGACTCTCTTCACGATCTGAGCGGGAAAACCGCTGTCGTAACGGGTGGTTCGCGTGGCATCGGCCGCGCCATCGCCCAGATCCTCGCCGAACACGGCGCCGACGTCGTCGTCGCCTCCCGCAAGCTCGACGCGTGCGAACTCGCCGCGAAGGAGATCGAGGCATCGACCGGCAGCAAGGTGCTCCCCGTCGCCTGCCATGTCGGGCAGTGGGACGACTGCAATGCGCTCGTCGACACGACCCTCGACCATTTCGGGCGCCTCGACATCCTCGTCAACAATGCCGGAATGTCGCCGCTCTACCAGGATCTCGGATCCATCACCGAAGAGCTGTACGACAAGACCTTCGGCGTGAATCTCAAGGGCCCGTTCCGACTTGCGGTCCGTGCCGGCACGTACATGGCGGAGCACGACGGGGGGTCTATCGTCAACATCGGCACCGCCGGGTCGCTCACGGCGAGTGTGCGCGAACTCCCCTACGCATGCGCGAAGGCCGGCCTGAACGCCCTCACGGTGGGCCTGGCGGAGGCCTACGCCCCGAAAGTGCGTGTCAATTCGATCCTTCCGGGTCCGTTCCGCACCGACCTGTCGAAGGCATGGGCTCCGCCGGAAGGCGAGGAGGCATCCTTCGTGCCGTTGCGTCGCATGGGCCGGCCCGAGGAGGTCGCGCCGCTCGCACTCCATCTGGCCAGCGACGCGTCGAGTTTCACCACCGGCGCGATCATCCGCGTCGACGGTGGTGTCACCCGCAAGGTCTGAGACACACGCGTGTGAGACCGCCTCCGGGATTCGGAGGCGGCCCCACACGTAACTGCGTTGTCCATCGGCTACCGGAATCGCCATGCGCTACAACAATTGCCGCGGCGAATGGCGAAAGCGGTAGCGAATGCCCCGTGCGCTAGCGGATGTTGTCCTTCATCTCGTCGAGATTCATCAGGACCGGCCATCCGCTGTCACTGAGGGCGTTGCCGTGGCCCGTCTGGTGGATGTCGAAGACCGACTGGATCGCGGCATAGAAACCCTGCACGTCGAGGGTCTGGTTGACGGCCCGCTTGGCCTGCCGCAGCCCGAAGGGGTGCATCTTCGCGATCTGCTCGGCGAGCGTGCGTACTTCCGTGTCGAGATCGGCGCGGGGCACGACGCGGTTCACCATGCCCGTCTGCTCCGCTTCCTCCGCGGTGACCGGCCGGCCGGTGAAGAGGATCTCCTTGGCCTTGCGCGGGCCGAGTTCCCAGGTGTGCCCGTGATATTCGACGCCGCCGATACCCATGAGGACCACGGGATCGGAGAACGACGCGTCGTCGGCCGCGACGATGAGATCGCACGGCCAGCACAGCAGGAGGCCACCGGAGATGCACCGGCCCTGCACCGCGGCGATGGACGGCTTCGGGATGTTGCGCCACCGCAGCGAGTACTCGAGATAGCGCCGGGATTCGTTGCGGTAGATCATCTCGAGGGTGATCTTGTCGGGAACCGGCTCCCCGCTGCGGAGATCGTGCCCGGCCGAGAAGTGCTTGCCCTCGGCGCGGAGCACGATCACCGAGACCTCGGGATCGTCGCCGGCGCGGGTCCAGGCGGCGTCCAGTTCGTCGAGGAGGGCGCCGTTCTGCGCGTTGGCGACCTCCGGCCGGTTCAGCGTGATCGTTGCGATCCGGTCCGCGACCTCATAGAGGATGTAGCCCTCAGCCACGGGGCAACCCCAGGACGCGTTCGGCGATGATGTTGCGTTGGATCTCCGACGTGCCACCCGCGATGGTGCCGGCGAAGCTCCGCACGAACCTCTCGAACCAGCTCGACGAGAAGTTGTCGAGATTCCACGGCACATACGCCGACGTAGTCGCCGGATGGACGAGACCGTCCTGGCCGGACGCGTCGAGGGCGTGTTCGGCGGCGGTCTGAACCGCCTCGGAGCCGAGTAGCTTGAGTACCGACAGGGCGGGAACGTCCTGCGCTCCGCGGGATTCGCGGACGAGAGCTGCCGAGCCGAGCAGCTTCAGTGCCTGGTGGTCCATCACGAGTGTGGCGTAGCGGTCGCGGTCGAGCGCCGTGTGAGGTCGGAAGTCCTCGACGAAATCCTGCAGCCGGTCCGCGAAACTGAGCCACAGCAGGGTGCGTTCGTGCCCGAGCGATCCGTTCGCGACCGACCAGCCGCCGTTCAGCTCGCCGATGAGGTTCTCGGCGGGCACACGCACGTCGGTGAAGAACACCTCGTTGAAGTCGCGGTCGTCGCCATCGGCGACCGACGGGAACGGTCTGCGGACGACGCCGGGCAGATCGGTGGGGATGAGCAGGACGCTGATCCCCTTGTGCTTCGGCGCGTCCGGATCGGTGCGGACGAAGGTCAGCAGCACGTCGGCGTCGTGGGCACCGGAGGTCCACACCTTCTGGCCGTTGACGACGAAGTGGTCGCCGTCGCGCACCGCCCGGGTGCGCAGGGAGGCGAGGTCGGATCCTGCACCGGGCTCGCTCATCCCGAGGGCCGCGGTGATCTCCGCACGGAGGATGGGCACCGCCCAGCGCTGCTTCTGTTCCTCTGTGCCGAACGACAGCAGCGAGGCTGCGATGATGCCGAGACCCTGCGGGTTGAAGCTGTGATAGATCCGCCGCTTCGACAGTTCCTCGAGGTGGACGTACTGCTGCAGGATCGTCGCGTTGCGGCCACCGAACTCGGGCGGGTTGCCGGGCAGCAGCCAGCCGTGGTCGAACTGGACCCGCTGCCAGCGGCGTGCCCATTCGGGGACGTCGGCGCTCGATCGGGCGCGGACGATGGCCTCGGACGGATCGGGCAGGTGCTCGTCGAGGAAGGCCACGAACTCGGCGCGGAACTCCTCGACGTCGGAATCAAACGAGAGTTGCACGGTACTCCTCGGCGATCAGTGCACGGTGGTCCGCGGCGGATCCGAGCATGTGCTCTCCCGCACGGGCACGCTTGAGCGCGAACTGCAGGTCGTTCTCCCAGGTGAAGCCCATGGCGCCGAACAACTGCAGACCGTTGCGGAAGACCGTCGACTGGCATTCTCCCGCAGCGGCTTTGGCCATGGAGGCGGCGAGGCGACGACGCGGGTCGTCCTCCGCGATCGTCAGTGCGGCGAAATACGCGAGGGCGCGGGCACGTTCGACGGCGACGTGCATGTCGGCAGCACGGTGCTTGACGGCCTGGAACGACCCGATCGGCACACCGAACTGCTGCCGGTTGCGCACGTGGTCGAGTGCGAGATCCAGGATGCGGCGGCAGGCACCGACCATGGTGACGGCGAGTCCTGCGAGGGCGACGTGGCGTGCCTTCTCCACGTCGATGTCGGTGTCCGGGTCCGTCTCGACCCGCACGTCGTCGAAGACGATGTCGGCCAGGTGCAGGACCGGGTCGAAGGCGGAGGTACGGCGGGCCGACACCTGGTCGGCCCGAACGGTGAACACACCTGCCTCGGTGACGACGGCGATGTCGTCGGCGCGGTCGCCGTCGAGTACGCGGTGTGCGGTGCCGCTGAGCAACCAGCCGTCCGCGTCGCGCACGGCGGAGACACCCTCGTAGACGGCGGCGCCCGCGCGATCCGGCTGGGTCCGGCCGGCGACAAGCGGGGCGAATTGGGTGGTGGTGGCAAGGAAGGGGGTCGGGTCGGTTGCCCGGCCGAGTTCCTCCAGGACGATCGCGAGCTCCACCGCGGCCTCGGACTCGACCAGTTCCGTCCATCCCAGGCCCACATAAGTCTTCCACAACGGGGCCGGATCGGCGCCGTTGTCGACGACGGTGCGGACGAGTGTCGACGGGCATTCCTTCGCCGTCACTTCCCGGACGGTCTTCTGCCACAACTGCTGATCGGAGTCGAACTCGAAAAGCATTCCGACTTGCCTCCTTCCTGGCACTGAGCCTGGTATCGCGATGAGAATAACATTCTCTTTTCGAGATAGTAATAGTCTCGAATCGGCGTGGGAAATGGAAGGACAGTCCCGCAATGCGTCCCTACCCTCCGGTACAGTGCTCCTATGTCCACCCCACGCGACACAGGGCGATCCCGGCAGTGACGGGCCCCAGCGAAGAACCGGCCTGGAAGCAACGCGCAGTCGAGCGCTCCATCCGGACCGCCAAACTGCGCGCCGAGCAGCGCGTACAGCGCTTCCTCGACGCAGCGCAGGCGATCATCACGGAAAAGGGCAGCACCGACTTCACGGTCCAGGAGGTCGTCGACCGTTCGAAGCAGTCGCTTCGCAGCTTCTACCTGCAGTTCGACGGTAAGCACGAGCTGCTGCTGGCGCTCTTCGAAGATGCCCTGAGCCGCTCTGCCGATCAGATCCGCGCCGCTGCCGCCGGCGAGAAGGCCCCTCTCGACCAGTTGCGCGTCGCAGTGGAGCTGTTGTTCGAGTCGTCCCGTCCCGACCCGACGGCCCAGCGGCCATTGTTCACCGATTTCGCGCCGCAGCTGCTGCTCACCCACCCTGCCGAGGTGAAGGTCGCGCACGCACCGATGCTCGCGCTGTTCACGGAGCTGATGGAGAAGGTCGACGCCGAGGGCAGCCTCCGCGAGGGGCTGAACCCGAAGCGGACGGCCGCCATGACGATGCAGACCGTGATGTTCATCGCTCAGTCGAGCGGAGGCGACGACAGTACGACCCGTCCCATCACGGCCGACGAGGTCTGGAACTTCTGCTCGCAGGGATTCGCCGCCCGCTGACGAGAACACCATTCTCAAATCGGAGTAGTTCACTTACACTCGGCTCGTGACCGAGTTGTGGAACGACCTCCTCGCCTGTCTCGATCTGCGCTCGTCCCCCGTGGACGAGGAGCGCCCCGAGTCGGTGGTGTTCGAGGGCAGCAATCAGCACCTCGAATACCACCGGCTCTTCGGGGGCCAGCTGCTCGGTCAGTTCGTGCGTGCCGCCGAGCTGACCTGCCCCGAGAAGAGCATCAAATCCCTGCACACCGTCTTCGCCCGTGAAGGACGCGCCGACGAGCCCGTCCGCTACGAGATCACCCGCCTGCACGAGGGCCGGACCTTCGCCACGTTGACGGCGGTCGCGCGCCAGTCGAAGGGCGTCCTCGCCACCGCATCGGTGTCCATGCACGTCGGCGAGGACGGCCCCGAGGTGCAGACCGTGCCGTCCGTACCCCAGGTGTTCGACGAGAGCACGCGCGCCCCGTTCTCGTTGATCCCGTGGGAGACCCGCGCAACGACCGACCTCGAGGATCGCGGAGTCTCGGCGCCCGAGTTCGAGATGTGGATGCGCACCCCCGAGGTCGACGAGGCGTATGCGCCGGCGCTGGCCGCCTACGCCACCGATCTCAACCTCATCGGCACCGCGCTTCTTGCCGTCGCCGGTTTCGACCACACCGGCAACGGAACGGCGTTCACGTCCGCGGTCACCTCGCACAATCTGTGGTTCCACCGCCCGTTCCGCAGCGACGACTGGTTGCTGCTGCGTCAGCACAGTCCCCTCGTCGCCCACGGACGGTGCTTCGGCCGCGGCGACCTGCTCACCGAGAAGGGTACTCTCGTCGCCTCTTTCGCCCAGGAAGCCCTGCTGCGCCTGCCCTGACGGTTCTTCCCACGAACACCGATCGAGATCGAGGTGTCATGCAACGACAGTCCGCCCCCGACAATGCCGTCGTCGAGACTCCGACACCGCGCCTTCTGCGCGTGGTGCAGTGGGCGACCGGAACGATCGGCACCCGCGCGCTGCGCGCAGTGATCGACCACCCCTCCGTCGAACTCGTCGGCGTGTACGTGCACAGCGACGACAAGGCCGGTCGCGATGCGGGTGAGTTGTGCGGACGCGACCCGGTCGGTGTGCGCGCCACGAACGACGCCGACGAGATCATCGATCTCGGGGCGGACTGCGTGCTGTACATGCCGTTGCTGTTCGACCTCGACGAAGTGTGCCGAATCCTCGCCTCCGGCACGAACATCGTCACCACCCGTGGAGAGTTCCACCGCCCGGCGGGTATGGATCCGGTGGTGCGCGAAGCCGTGGAGGCCGCGTGCGCACTCGGCGGTACGTCGATCCACAGCACCGGCAGCAGTCCCGGTTTCGTCACGGAGGCCGTGCCACTCGTGCTGACCTCCATCCAGCGGAGAATGGACCACCTCGCCATCGACGAGTACGCCGACCTCTCCCAACGGAACTCCCCCGGAATCCTGTTCGACGTCATGGGATTCGGCAGTGATGCAGGAGAGTTCGCGGACGTCCGGCTCGCCCACGTGGAGTCCAATTTCGGACCGTCGCTGGCCGCCCTGGCCGACGCGCTCGGCCTGCCCCTCGACACCATCCGGACCACGGGCGAACTCGCCACGGCACGCTCGACGGTCACCATCGCCGCGGGCACGATCGAGGCGGGAACGGTGGCCGCGCAACGCATCACGGTGTCGGGTATCCACGACGGCCGCGAGCTGATGCGGTTCCGTCCCACCTGGTACTGCACGGATCAGCTCGATGCCGATTGGGACCTGCACGCGACCGGCTGGCACATCACCGTCGACGGCGACGCGCCCCTCGACATCGACATGCGTTTCCCCATCCCGCTCGAGCGGATGAGCGAGATCTCCCCGTCCTACACCGCCAATCGCGCGGTGAACTCGATCGCGGCGGTGTGCGCGGCGCGGCCGGGGATCCGGACGACGGTCGAGTTGCCGCTCGTCGTCCCGGTTCTGGCCTGAGTCGACGAACGTTGGCGC